>JADGQA010000192.1 GCA_017882185.1 Bacteroidota bacterium | reverse complement strand
CTGTTCGTCATATGACAATTGCAGCGCGCCGTGGGGATCGACTCAGGAAGAGACCTGGAAGATCGTGAAGAAATATGACTTTCTATCAGGCCAGTTCATTTGGACGGGTTTCGATTATCTCGGCGAACCGACTCCTTACGGCTGGCCATCCCGGAGCTCATACTTTGGCATTGTCGATCTCGCTGGTTTCCCGAAGGATGCGTACTACATGTACCAAAGTGAATGGACCAGCAGACCCGTGCTCCATGTTTTCCCTCATTGGAATTGGCAGAAGAGTGACACCGTCGACGTGTGGGCATATACAAACTGCGGACAGGTCGAGCTCTTGCTGAACGGACAATCTCTTGGTGCAAAGAGCAAGATTGGCGAGGATCTCCACATACAATGGCGTGTTCCATTTGTGCCAGGGACACTTAAGGCTGTCGGTCGGGTGGGAGGGAAAGAAGTTCTCACGCAGGAAATCAAGACAGCAGGAACGGCGGCAACAATCGATTTGCAGGCCGACAGGAGTGTCATTGCTGCGGGCGGCAGAGACCTCTCGTTTGTTACTGTTAGAATCCTTGACAAAGATGGAGTCCTCGTTCCCTACGCAGACAACCTTGTGCAATTTAAGATTGAAGGGGGAGGAACGATCGTTGGCGTCGATAACGGACTTCAGACGAGCCTTGAGCCGTTCAGGGCGAACAAAAGGAGTGCTTTCAACGGTGTGTGTTTGGTTGTCGTTCAATCAAATGAAAAGCCGAGGAAAATTACACTGGCGGCTGAATCCGGCGGACTGACGGGATCATCGATATCAATCGACGCAAAATGAATTGTGATAATTAAATCGGTGCTAGAATAGAAGTAGAACTAAAGGAAGAGTAACACATGAAGAATTTCCGTAGTGCAGTTGTTAGTCTCGTGTTTTTCACAAATACCATCACTCTTTTTGGACAGACAGATAAGAAATACATCCCGCAATATCCGGTTGGAATACAGGTCGATAGTATTGCGCCGGATCAGTCGGGGATGCGTAACCTGACCTCCGTAGAGCTGGCCAAAGAGATGGTTCCAGGATGGAATGTCGGTAATTCGTTGGACGCTATAGGCGGCGAAACAGCATGGGGGAATCCTAAGATAACCCAAGGACTCATTGATTCGATAAAAGCCGCAGGGTTTAAGGCAATCAGGATACCTGTAGCGTGGAGCAGGTTTACCGTTGATTCTACGTTTACCATTGATACAACGTGGATGAATCGTGTTGAAGAAGTCGTCAATTACGTGTTAAACGATAGTATGTACGCCATTATCAATGAACACTGGGATGGAGGTTGGCAGCAGCCAACGTATGCGCAGCAGGCATACGTGAACAAACGTCTGGCAGCGATGTGGCGACAAATAGCAGTTCATTTCCGTGACTATGGCGATCATCTCCTGTTTGCAGGCACCAACGAAGTTATGGTGATGAACAATTATAATACACCGATACCCGAATACTATACTGTTCAAAACAGCTTCAACCAGACCTTCGTCACGACGTTGCGTTCGACCGGTGGACGTAATTACTATCGACATTTGCTTGTGCAAGGTTTCAATACAAATATTGATCATACCGTCAACTATTTTGCCATTCCCAATGATGTAACCGCGAACAGGCTCATGGTGGAGGTTCATTACTACGATCCTTATAATTTCACTTTGAACTCCGGCAGTAACATTACTCAATGGGGAAAGAATGCTACCGTCCCCAGCAAAACAGAAACATGGGCAAACGAATCATATGCTGACGGCCAGTTTCAGAAAATGAAAACCAACTTCATCGACAAAGGCTTCGGTGTGGTTTTGGGAGAATATGGCGTTATAGCCCGTCTCAATCTTGGTAGCACTGCGCTCAACGCAGAATATGCCGGATACCGCCGATACTACATGTCGTATGTCACCGGTTCCATCATTAAACATGGCTTGGTTCCTATGTACTGGGATAACGGCGGTACCGGGAACAACTCTCTCGGAATCTTCAACCGATCGACGGGCACTCAAGCATTCCCTGATATCATCAAAGCCATAGTGGATGCAGTTGATACAACAACTGTGAGTTCAGACATCGGGGAGGTACCTTCAATACCGAAAAAATATTCCTTGTCGCAGAACTATCCCAATCCATTCAATCCGCGCACGACAATCGCGTACTCCCTTCCGAGAGCGAGCACCGTCATTCTCAAAGTCTATGACCTTCTGGGGCGGAAAATCGCGACACTTGTCAACAATGAAAGGAAAGCGGCCGGGAGCTATGAAATTCCTTTTGACGGTGCAAAATTGACGAGCGGAGTTTATTGTTACAGCTTTCGGACTGAAGAGTATCAACAAACGAAGATGATGGTATTGGTCAAGTGAGCGCATGTATCATGTTCACCAACACCTTAGACGCCCGAGGACAAGAACATCGAAGAACGCCGGTCGCAAACAACCAAGAGAAGATTAATATGGCTCATACGATCATAAGACCACTCACGATGTTCGTGTTTGTTGGAGTACTCTTTCAGATATTGACTGCGCAATCAGTCCAGAAACTTGCCACAGTCCCATATACATGGAAGAACGTCCAAATTGTCGGAGGGGGATTTGTCGACGGCATCGTCTTCCATCCAAACGAAAAAGATCTCTGCTATTGTCGTACGGATATTGGTGGCGCTTACCGTAGAAACGCGTCAACGATGCGATGGGAGCCACTCCTGGACTGGATGCCATACAACGATTTGAATCTCATGGGAGTGGAGAGTATTGCGCTCGATCCCTCGGATCCTGATCGTTTGTATTTGGCTTGCGGAACCTACACGAATTCAGAGACGCCAAATGGGGCGATACTTCGGTCCAATGATCGAGGAAATACGTTTGAGCGCACGGACGTTCCATTCAAGATGGGGGGAAACGAAGACGGTCGTGGCAATGGCGAGCGTATGGTCGTGGATCCCAATGACGGAAAGATTCTCTACTTAGGAACAAGGCACGCGGGTTTATGGAAAAGCACAGATGGCGCTGTTACCTGGAATCGTGTCCAGAGTTTTCCGGATGTTACAGAAAATCCACCCGTGTCTATGCAAAGTCAGGACAGTATTCGATTCTGGCGTTGGCAAAATCAAGGGAGCGGAATCATATTTGTTCTATTTGACGGAAGGAGTACTCAGAGTCACCAAGGCAGCTCAATCATATACGTCGGCGTCTCGCTAAAAAACCGAAACAACCTCTTTCGAACTACAGACGGTGGGGCCTCCTGGAATCCTATTCCGGGAGAGCCGATTCTCTATCGTCCGACGCATGCCGTATTGATTTCTGATGGTACAATGTACCTCACGTACGGATCCAGTCCCGGACCGTCGCGGATGAACAACGGCGGCGTTTGGAAGCTCAACACGACCACGGCCCAATGGACGGACATCACGCCGGTGAAGCTAGACACCGGCAAAAAGCAGGGATTTGGTTACGCCGCGGCTTCGGTCGACGCACAGGATCCAAGGACACTCATTGTGAGTACGTTCGGACGTTTCAGTGCAAAAGGAGAGGATGATATCTTTCGGAGTACAGATGCAGGAAAAACATGGACGGCTATTTTTGGTGGGGGAGGGACATTTGACTTTTCCCTCGCCCCGTATGTGGCTCTGACTCCGATTCATTGGCTTTTCGATATCGAAATCGACCCTTCCAATTCCAGGCACGCACTGTTTACTACCGGCTACGGCGGCTATGAAACGTTCAACCTGTCCGATGCCGACGCAGGCAAGCCCACGAAGTGGACTGTCATGAGCACCGGTATCGAAGAAACTGTTGCGCTTGACCTCCTGAGTCCCCCAAAAGGTGCAAATCTCATCTCCGGAATCGGGGACTACTGCGGGTTCGTGCACTGGGATCTGGATAGACCGGCGCCCGAGGGACACTTTACCAATCCACGCTTTAACAACACTACTTCCATAGCGTGCGCTGAGAACTTTCCGAATCTAATCGTTCGTGTTGGAAATTCTTCGCATCACGATCCAGGTCTCCCCATCGGATACTCTCTCGATGGCGGAAAGACCTGGCAACCGACAGGGTCGATTCCAAATCCGGATTGCAGACTCGGTACGATTGCAGTCTCATCTGACGGGAACGCCTGGGTGTGGGCTCCAGATCCAATATACAATTATGGTCATGCGCCAAAGAGATTGCCGGTCTGGCTCACAACGGATCGCGGTTCCACCTGGACCGAATGTCAAGGTATCCCACCGCACACACGCGTTGTGGCTGATCGCATCAATCCGAAAATGTTCTACGGAATGGACTTGTATGGTGGAAAGCTCTTCGTGAGCTCGGATTGTGGCGGTCACTTTACAGAACGGCCACTGAATCTGGGTGGTGAAATTCCCAAGCCTGGAGGCAATCGTGGTGACAACCGCGGTGGTCAGGATCGAATCTATGCAACGCCGAGCCGGGACGGAGATTTGTGGATTGCTGCTTTCGATGGACTTTATCATTCGATCGATGCCGGAACGACTTTCGTTAAATTGAGCGGCGTCCAAGAGATTCACGGATTCGGGTTCGGAAAGGGTGCACCCGGTTCCACTTATTCCGCGCTCTACCTGGTTGGAATTGTGGATGGCGTTCGGGGGATCTTTCGTTCCGACAATATGGCGAGGCACTGGGTACGGATTAACGACGTTCAGCACCAGTGGGGACTGGTGCTGCAAGTTACTGGAGATTCAAAGAAGTACGGTAGAGTCTACGTCGGAACGCACGGACGAGGCATTTTCTATGGTGACCCGGTGGAGTAGTCCGCGATCTCTTGCAGCGGTAGAATCATCCGGCTCATACGTATAGAGCAGGATCCTTCGTTCTCCAGAAGAATTGTCAGCATCCAGGATGCATGTCGGTTTGAAGTTTGTGTTCGATGAACTGGGAAGTCATCCTTGCTCAAACTGAATCGCTCTCATCTTCGATGAGGACTCCGGCACGTCAACATTCCATCTTCTCTTGTCCTTTCCACATCGTTTCAGTAGATTATAGTTGCCCTGCCAATGTGCTCCTCAAACCCAAACGACAATCAGAACAAGGAGAACAAGCAATCAAACACATTGTGTCTGTAGACCCGTCAGCGATGACCCTCGCCCAGTCTATTCCCATTGTGCTTCTTTTCAGTCTTCTCGGTATTGTCCAACTTGCAATCAGCATGTCCTGGCAATTCGAAGGGAGTACAAATATCGGCAAATGCGCGCTGAAAGGTTCCGCGCAATACGATTCGGCGCTCAACACGTACAGGATCACCGGAAGCGGGGAGAACATCTGGGGAACTGAAGATGCTTTCTATTTTGTCTGGCGCAGGGCTGAAGGAGACTTGTCGCTCAGGACAGATATCCAGTGGGAAGGGAAGGGGAAACAGCCGCATCGAAAAGCAGGCTGGATGATCCGAGCCGGCCTCGAGCTAGATGATCCTTACGTGGATGCAGTTGCACACGGCGATGGACTGATCGCGATGCAGTACCGAAAGGCAAAAGGAGAAACCACATATGAACTTCAATCTCCCTTTAGGGCCCCGGCTTCTTTGTTGCTGGAACGCACCGGCGATCAGTTTACACTGGCCGTTATACAAAACGACGATCAATTGCGCCCAATTGGCTCAATCACGCTCGATCTCCAAGGAAATCTCTACGCAGGGCTTGTAGTCTGTTCACACGACTCAACTGTGGAGGAGACGGCAGTTTTTTCCAACGTTGCATTTGACCACACGGGTCTCGTCTCGAATGATCAACGAGTTGTCGAGAGCACGCTCGAGATCATCAACGTCGAGTCTGGTTTTCGCAGTATTGTGCGTCGCGCGAAGGAGCATTTCGAAGCACCGAACTGGAGTCGCGATGGCAAGATACTGTACTACAATAGCGGAGGAAAGATCTTTGCGCTACCGCTCACCGGTGGGTCTCCTGCAGTCATCAATACCGGATTTGCGAACAAATGCAACAACGATCATGGTCTTTCACCCGATGGAAAAGAACTCGCAATCAGCGATCAAAGTAAAGACGGCAAGTCACGCATCTATGTTCTGCCGGCTGCCGGCGGCGAGCCACGATTGGTCACTTTGGTTGCACCATCGTACTGGCATGGTTGGTCTCCGGACGGCAAGACGCTCACGTATTGTGCTGAGCGATACGATGAGTTTGATGTTTATACGATCCCAGTCGAAGGCGGGAAGGAAAAACGGCTCACGATCGCCCCGGGACTCAACGACGGTCCGGAGTATTCACCGGACAGCCAATACATCTATTTCAATTCTGTCCGGACAGGTCAAATGAAGATTTGGCGAATGAAGGCTGATGGCTCGGAACAGATCCAAGTGTCACCGAATGATGCGTACGGTGATTGGTTCGCACACCCGTCACCAGACGGCAATTGGATTGTGTTTCTGTCGTTTGCAAAGAGTGTGGAAGGACATCCCGCGAACAAAGATGTGGTTCTGAGAATTATGCCAGTCCCTCAGGGCTCATCCAGCGGCGGCGGAGTTGCTTCAGGAAGTGAACCAAGGATTCTCGCAACCCTGTTTGGAGGGCAAGGGACGATCAACGTCCCATCCTGGTCACCCGACAGCAAAGATGTTGCATTCGTCAGTTATAGACTCGTCGCGCCCTGACGTTGCGGCGTGATTTCACAGATTCTTAGGACCAAAATAAGGAATAGTACAATGAAGAATTTTGACAGATCCAGAAGAGATGCATTGAAGCTTATGGGATTGGGGACGTTCTCGTTGGCGGCCACTGGTTTCAAAATTGGTGCCCTTTCTTCCTATAAGGCAAAGATCGGACTTCAATTGTATACCGTCAGGAAAGCCCTTGAAGAGGATTTTGAAGGTACCCTTCGAAAGATTGCGGACATTGGTCTTGCGG
>JADGQA010000191.1 GCA_017882185.1 Bacteroidota bacterium | reverse complement strand
GAGGGAACACATCGCACATGTTCTACCGTGTATCCACCTTCTGCCGGACCAAGCTTAACATGATACATGAACTCCAGCGGGTGGCCAAGGTTTGAACAAGTTGTGCCGTCGTACCTAAATTGAGCTTCCACCGCGCCATCGTCCAAGACGTTTATGTTCAGCCGCTCCTGTGACCATTTGCGGAGGGCGTTGGAACTGGTCATATATTTTGCATTCTGAGTCAGTGGTAAGGCAGCCACAGTCTCGAACGGTGGATTGCTGAATTTCTCCGACTGCGTTCGGCGAACACTCTCGATCTGTGGCAGAGCATGTCTATAGGGAACTCGGCGGTACTGGCAGGATGGTAACGAGCAATTCTGGCACGGGATGAGGTTTGTCAATCGCTGAACTTTGTCCAATTGGGAGGTAATCCCGAACACTGCCAGCAGCGATTTCTTCGGACTCAGCATCCCGGTCTCCAATACCCGCAACTCTGCAGGGAAGAGGTTTCTGCGCTGATTCAGGATGACATTGAACAGAAGCCTCTGATCCGATATATCCCATCCGGGATAACCGGGGCTGTAGTGAGGTAACACCGCTAACCGACGCTGATCAGCCCATTCACAGATTCGAAAACCTGTGCTCACAATAAGCTGTTCGACGACGGCAGAACCGTATACTTCCAGGAAGAAATACTCATCTGGTTTTTCTTTCAGCCAGAGCTGGTGCGCCATTGTTTCACATTCGTTGCCGGCACTCACTGCCACAACAAAAGCATCGCCGACCTGTGCTTCGACCAACTGGTCACGGAGTCGCTTCGTTGAGAACTGTATTCCTTCGATGCGTAACTGATCATCGTTTGTCTCAAGCCCATCGGTCTTTCGGGCGTAAACCCATGGGTTCCCGTTTTTCTGATACCATTGCCTTGCCCATTCAGCGAGCTCTTTGGGCCTCCCTTCAAGTACATGACCGCGAGGATAGCCGAGCAAGCGAATGTACTCCGCTTCCTGGATGGTTACATCAGGATGTGTGTCAATCAGTTCAAACATTTTGTAGTTACAAGAGGCTTAATCATCAATTCATCTTGAAATCTCGGGCATCTTGATCGAATCAACAGGGTTGAACTGGCAACCTTCCACGAAGTAATTAAAAAACTCCGGATCTGTTTCGAGTCTGCAATGGGTCACTTGGGTAACGAGCCGTTCCAGTTCTGCACGCTTCGTGCGCGACAACAGGGCAATGCAAGCTCCTTCGATAGCTGCATTACCGACCTGAACAATTTTCGAATCGTCAATGTTTGGAATCAATCCTATTCTCTTCGAAGATTCGACATCCAAATTGCGGCCAAATCCTCCCGCCAGATAGAAGACATCGATGTCGTCGAAACGAATCCCATACTTGTTGAACACTACGTGTAGTCCGGCAACATTCGCCCCTTTGGCCTGAGCCAGTTCATTGATATCGCTCTCGTTGATATAAATCGATTGCTCACCATTTGAAGACAGCACGACCATCTTTTCATTGCCATCGAATCTCCCGAGGGAATTCATTCGGCCGGTTCTGAGGAGCTCCGATAGAGCGTCAATAAGGCCGGACCCACAGATTCCTTCGGCAGGATGATCGCCGATCACCTGGCATGTGATAGAGCCGTCGGCATTGATTTCTACTTTCTCAATCGCACCAGGAAGTCCCGGCATTCCACATGAGATCTTCCCTCCCTCGAAAGCAGGTCCTGCCGGACAGGATGCTGCAAGGATCCTGTGCTTGTTTCCGACAATCAACTCAGTGTTGGTTCCAATATCCATGATTGCAATCAGGCGATCTTCATTGGCAAGGTCAATCGCGAGCATGCACGCCGCTGCATCGGCTCCGACATGGCCGCTGATGATCGGTAATCCATAGACTCTCGCTTTTGGATGCATCTTGAGGAGAAGCCTGTTTGCTTTCGCAATGAGACTCGTCGTGGTTCGTCTGCCGTCCCGTAGGTCGAGTTCGGTAATCGATCGGTATGGATTCTGCCCGATCGTATAGACGTTGAGGCGGAAGAAGAGATCGCGCATCGTTGAATTGCCGACCACAACCGTCTCGTAAATCGACTTTGCATCCACGTTGAACCCTTCGATTGCGTGACGAACATATCCGGCAAGTGTTCTTTGAAGTAATTTGCCATCGTGTTCGGTGTCGTATTGAATCCTCGACATGACTTCCGAACCGCCGAATCGTTGCGGATTCTCGAAGGACGAGTCTGCTACGATCTCGCCTGTCTCAAGGTTCAGAAGTCGAATAACGACGGTTGTCGTTCCAAGGTCCATCGCAAGTCCATAGATGGGCCCATCAGATTGGTCGATTGCCACTCCATCTAAGAGAATATTCCTACCCATGCGGGTAACGCAGGGATCGATTCTCAGTTGTCGATATGATACCGGCAGGTTTATCGCGTGGCGCTCGATCCTCATTTCACCACGTCTCATCGTGTGGCATCGCACAATCCCTGTGGGTGAGACGATTCTGGCGCGACAAGAGAGCCGAAAATTCTCCTGTAGGTGGGACTCCTGTGGGCTCTTTTCCGAGAGGGAGTCTGATCCTTCTGTGACTTCAACCAGACATTCTCTGCATTTCCCTTGCTTCCGGCACGACGTCGGAACATATATATCTAGAGATTCAGCATAGTCAAAGAGCGAAGAACCTGACTCTACTTTCGCGGTTTGATCGTTAATATGTAGTTCTACGCTCATGTATGGAATGCCGTTGCTCAGTAATATTCGGGAGAGTTAGCGGCGAATTCGGTACCTCAGAAGTCTGAGCCCTTTCCTCGATTCTTAGGCAGGACATTGACTCAAGTGTAGCACGACCCTGAAGTGCCGACGGCGATTGTCTTTAATAGGAATTCATCAAAAGAGCCACTAACAGGTTGAATATAGTAATTATTTTTTGAACATTGAAACGGTTCAAACACCTCGCCGCGCCTTCGAATCATTGTGCAAATTCTATGGAATTCTCACAAACTCTGATTTGGTCAACGAGATGGTTCGAGCACAGTTGAACAAAATGGCTTCGAGTTCGAGAATGGCCGTCTCTCTGGCGATCGTTATTCTAACGATCTGCGTCAATATGCCCGGCCAAACAACCGAGAACGATCTCAAGGTTAATGGCCTCTGCTATTTCGAGTCACGCGGTCTGAACTTTTTGGTGTTCAGCAATTGGTACGACGGCAACTTCAGCGATGCCAAAGTGAGCGGCGTCGAAATCATCCATCATGGTGTGCGTACCGCAACAAATGGCGACGTGAGATTGAGTCCAACTCCTGCCCAATGGGATTCGATACCACATTTCGTGAGCCGCAGCGTAGACTCTCTTGCCAATCGCATCGAAGTGTCGCTGAGTTACCCTTCCTACGACTTCGCTTACAGGATACGCGCTGAGGCGAACCGCAAGACCATTGTTTTAAGCGTAATTCTTGACAAGCCAATTCCAAGGGAGCTCGAGGGCCACGCAGGGTTTAATCTTGAATTCCTACCGTCGGCCTATTTCGAAAAATCATTTGTGATGGAGGGCAGGAGTGGCCTGTTCCCACTCTATCCAACCGGGCCTATGGGAAAATCGTCACAAGGGTCCATCGAGCCACAACCGATTGCGAGCGGATCGACACTTGTCCTCGCGCCGGAAGATCCCGAACGGCGAATAACAATCAAGTCGAATATCGGCACGCTTAGATTGTTCGATGGGCGAAACATTGCACAGAATGGTTGGTTTGTTGTGCGATCGCTTATCCCGGCGGGCAGATCAGGCAAAGTCGTGGAGTGGTCCATCGAGGCGAATACCGTTCCTCATTGGACCCGTCGACCGGTTATTACACACTCTCAACTGGGTTATCATCCCGATCAAAAGAAGATTGCAGTCATAGAGCTCGATCAAAATGACACTACTCATTCAACGGCTCACCTTTTGAAGATTGGCGAGAACGGAGAGTATGTCGAAGAGTATATGAGTTCGTTGAAACCTTGGGGGAGATATCTCAGGTTCGATTATTCGCTGTTCGACTTCACGTCTATAACCGATAGTGGATTGTACGTAATCGAATACGGATCGGTCCGTACGAAGCCGTTTCGTATTGCCTCGGACATTTACCAAGACGCCTGGCATCCTACCCTCGACGTGTATCTCCCGGTCCAAATGGATCACGTATCCGTCAAAGAGGCTTATCGAGTCTGGCACGGCGCATCGCATCTTGATGACGCGTTGCAAGCTCCTACGAATCATGTCCATTTCGATCTCTATGCCCAGGGACCAACGACCGATTCTCCCTTCAAGCCCGGAGAGCACATCCCTGGACTGAATGTCGGCGGCTGGTACGATGCGGGGGACTATGATATTCGTACTCAAACACAATGTGCCGTTGTATTAAGCCTGGTCCGAACTTGGGAATCGTTCCATCCCATGCGAGATGAAACGACCGTGAGCGAGAAGAATCGTTCCGTCGAAATTCACCATCCCGATGGGATACCGGATATGATCCAGCAAATAGAGCACGGGGTACTACAGCTGCTGGGGCAACAGAAAGCAGTTGGTCATGCAATGAACGGCATTATTGAAGCGCACCTTTCGCAATACACCCATCTTGGTGATGGATCTACCGCGACCGACAATCTTGTGTACAATTCCAGGCTCGACAGTCTGAAATCCGATGGATTCTCAAGTGGTACATTCGATGATCGATGGGCATTTACGAGCAGGTCCTCTCCTTTAAACTATAGTTCGGCTGCAGCATTGGCAGCAGCGGGCCGCGCCTTGCACGGCTACGACGATACGCTCGCTCAAGATTGTCTTGCCACTGCGGCGCAAGTGTGGAGGGAGGAGCATAGTCATAGGCCGGATCTCTTTCATCATGGAAACACGACTGGAGGACGATTGGAGGGAGAGGAATTCAATGCAGCCGCTGAGCTTCTTGTTTCCACAAAAAGTGCACAATATGCAGAGAGGACTGGTGAACTCCTGCCTGCGATAGAAAACGATTTTCCATTGTATGCGACTGCTGCTGTACGAGCCATCCCATATATGGACTCCTCATATTCGAGCAAGCTTGCAGTTTTCGCGAGACGATATCAACAAAGTCTTGCGAAACTTAACGGGCAGAATCCTTACGGCGTTCCTATTTCCACAGGCGGATGGGGTGGCAGCGGCCTGGTAGTAGGATCGGGTATCACAAACTACGTTCTTCATAATGCTTTTCCAGGGATCATCGATCCCAGCTACACGGTGCGATGCTTGGAGTATGTGTACGGCTGTCATCCCGGTTCGGATATTTCTTTCGTATCCGGTGTTGGAACTGTCTCAAAGAAGATAGCCTATGGCAACAACAGAGCCGATTTCACCTTCATTGCCGGCGGAGTAGTTCCTGGCGTGCTTGTTCTGAAACCCGATTTTCCAGAGCACAAAGAGGATTGGCCCTTCTTGTGGGGAGAGAATGAATACGTGGTCGGTCTGGGTGCCAGTTATATCTATCTTGTCAATGCTGTCGAAGACTTACTGAATCGGGACAACAAATAGGGCGGTCGCAGTACCGTTGACAACGATGCTGATCAACAAGAGGCTCATGAATTCATCGTTCCTTTTCGTCCTGCTTTCCACGTGTTGTTCTGTCCGTACCACGCAGGCTTTCGCTCAGGATACGTTGTTTACGCAAAACAAAATCCGCGCTATTGCGGAGGCCGTAATCAACGATGCCACATTTGACTTCGTTGACATAAATAGCGGGCACCGAATTAAGTCTCGAGAAGACTCGGGCGTTGGGATTCACCTCCAACTTGGAAGTCGATACGCAGACTGGCGCTATTGGAATGGCGTCCTCAACCTGGCAATGTTTAAGCTTGGTGGAGAATTTCATAACCAGTTTTACTCTGAGTACCCGCTGAAGCAGGTGGCGTTCTGTTTTGATAACTATCAGTATTTCAAAGACAGGTACAAAGGGGATGGGAAATGGAGTTACCCTTTTGGGCAGTTCTTCATCTTGGAAGAGTTGGATGATTGTGGGGCTATGGGAGCAGGTGTGCTCGAAATCTATCGACAAAACAAACAAGACCGTTACCGAAAATACATTGATCTCGCCGCGAACCATATTGAAAAGATTCAGGCCCGGCTGGAGGATGGGACGCTCGTCCGCTCATTTCCTCGTAAATGGACCATTTGGGCAGATGATCTTTACATGAGTGTTTCATTCCTTGCCCGCATGGGTGAAATGACCGGGGATATCCGATATTTCGACGACGCCGCACAGCAAGTTGTCAATTTCCACAAATATCTCTTCGATGAAGGAAAAGGTCTCCTTCGCCACTGCTGGTATTCGGATGTTCGGCGTCCCGGCGTTGCGTTTTGGGGACGGGCCAACGGTTGGGCAATGGTTGCGCAAGTGGATTTGTTGGATCGGATTCCGAAAGGTTTTCCACAACGTGATACGTTGTTGGATTTGCTCCGGCGAGACATCCGGGGAATTGCACAGTATCAGGGGGAGAGTGGATTGTGGCACCAGTTGCTTGACAAGGCGGACTCGTATTCGGAGACTTCTTGTACGGCCATGTTTACGTACACAATTGCGCGCGCGGTGAACCAAGGATATGTGGACACAAGTTACGTGTCGGTTGCAAGGCACGGTTGGGCGGGAGTGATGTCGAAAATCCGGCCCGATGGGCAAATTGAGGGGGTGTGCACGGGGACCGGCGTTGGCGATAACCTGGAATTCTACCACACTCGACCGACACCGCTTAATGACGTGCACGGGATTGGCGTCGTACTGTTGGCAGGTGCCGAAGTATTAAACTTGCGGGACTAGCCCGGGAGATGTGCAGATGACATTGAATGTCGCCGCCGTCTCAATGATTCGAATGGTTCTGACAACCCATTCATCCGCTA
>JADGQA010000190.1 GCA_017882185.1 Bacteroidota bacterium | reverse complement strand
CGATGAATTCTTTACAACATCGAGATGCATTGATTGATTCCATCGGGCTTCGACGGGAAGGGCTGCCCTTCCCACCGAAGTCGACGGTATCGATGAACCTAGTTCAACGATTAACTCCCCTGAAACAAACGCTTCAATTTCTTGCGGAATGTTCGTTTTTCGTCCGGTGTTTCATCGACGAGCTTTCTCCAGTTATTCTCCTGCGCCGTCTTCGGACTAACGTTACCTGAGAATTCCTGTTTGGCTCTCCGTTTTTGACCGTCCGGCCTTGAGCCTTTCCACTGACTTCGGCCGGATGATTCACGACGCTGCTCCTGAGCGGGCCTACCGTTGGAGGGACTGCGGTGAGGCCTCTCATCCCTGTGTGCGTCGCGATGCTGCTGATGACCCGGCCTTCCGTTGGAAGGTCCGCGATGTGGATGCTCATCTCTACGCCGTTCGGGTTGTTGTCCAACCGGTGCTTCGGGCCTCTTCGTATAGTCAAAGCTGGGATATCGCTTCAGCTCGTACCGCTTCTCCACGAACTGCTCAATTTTTCTGAGATGTTTTTGTTCTTCACGCGACACAAATGTCAATGCGTCACCTTTGAGGCTCGCGCGTCCCGTTCGTCCGATGCGATGAATGTAATCCTCCGCGAACGTCGGTGTGTCGTAATTAACGACGTGCGAAATGCCCTCGACATCGATTCCACGGGCCGCGATATCGGTTGCAACCAGGACCTTGAACTGACCCTGCTTGAAGCCTGCAAGAGCCTGGTCCCGCTGCGATTGTGTTCGATTGGAATGGATTGCGACGGCTTTAACCCCCCTGCGTTCAAGACGATGAGAGATTTTGTCGGCGCCGTGTTTTGTCCTCGAGAACACGAGCACGCTATCCATGGCGGTCGTGTCGAGAATGTGGAACAACAGGTCCATTTTTTGGTCCTGCGGGATGGAATAGAAGTGCTGAGTAACGGTGTCTACGGGTTTCCTTCGCTCACCGATCTCGATAAGCTCGGGATGTTTTTGAATCGAGGCCGTCAGTGCCCGCACTTCTTTTGACATCGTTGCCGAGAACAAAAGCGTCTGTCGGTCGGCAGGGACTTTCGCGATAATCTTGCGCACGTCGTTGATAAATCCCATGTCGAACATCCGGTCAGCTTCGTCCAGCACGAGGACTTCGACCTTCGAAAGATCGATACTTCGGCGGTTCAGATGATCCAGCAGTCTGCCGGGCGTCGCGATAACAATATCCACACCGCGGGCAAGGCGTTTCAGCTGGTTGCCCATGTTGACGCCGCCATAGACTGAAAGACTCTGAAGGCTTGTGAATCGTCCGTAGCCAGTGATGAAATCTTCAACCTGCTGGGCGAGCTCCCGCGTAGGCGTTAAAATGAGTGCTCGTACGTGCCTGCGGGACGAGTGGTGCGGCGCAGAGAGCTTGTTGAGAAGAGGAAGTACGAATGCTGC
Source organism: Bacteroidota bacterium (assembly GCA_017882185.1). GTDB lineage: Bacteria > Bacteroidota > Ignavibacteria > UBA10030 > UBA10030 > JADGQA01. The sequence continues at coordinate 5,440 of JADGQA010000190.1, read as the reverse complement.
CGTCTTTCCTGTTCCTGTTTGTGCACAACCGATGATATCTTTTCCTTGAACCGCGAGCGGTATTGCGCGCGATTGGATTTCGGTTGGTGCTGTGTATCCTGTTGCAAGAATGCCTTGCACAAGTTGGTCCGTAAGACCAAGTTTTGAAAATGACATAACTATCCTTGAATAAAAATTGGTGAAACGCGCTGCACAGATGTAGATGTGCGAAAGATTGATTGGGGGAAATGGGGAAAGCCGTTTGGGAATTCGAACGGCGGTCGACGAAGATCTTCCCTTCAGTACCTTAGCTTCTCGTTATCGGAGAGCGGGTCTCAAATGTCCGCTTCCGATTCTTTGTCGACCGGAGGCGGGTCGCTGCGACTTGCAGCTAGAATTAAGATACAACTATTTGGGGAGAATTCCTACTGGTTGACGTATTCGAATTCCGCCTCCAATCCTTCGGTACTGTTGGGTCCAACGAAGACCTTGAATTTCCCCGCCTCCACAGTCCAGTTCATTGAGAGATCATAGAATCTCAATTGATCGGCTTTGAGAACAAATCGAATGGTCTTCGACTCACCGGGAACAACCGCCACTTTCTCAAAGCCTTTGAGCTCTTTCACCGGTCGTGTAACACTTGCCACCTCATCGTGGATGTATAGTTGCGCTATTTCTTCGCCGGCACGATTGCCGGTATTCTTCACAACTGCAGTCACCACAATACTGTCGTTTGAATGTAGCTTGCCGGAGCTCAGGGCTAATCCATTGTAGGAAAAGGTTGTATAGCTCAGACCGTAGCCGAAGGGATACAACGGTATGCTTGGGATGTCGATGTAGCGCGACGTCCATTTCACGGTGTCATCAGCCGGGCGTCCAGTGTGCTTGTGATTATAATAGCATGGAACCTGTCCGGTTGTACGCGGAAAGGTTGCCGTGATCTTACCGCTTGGGTTGTAGTCTCCAAATAAAACGTCGGCAATTGCATTCCCGGCCTCGACGCCGAGGAACCACGTTTCGACGATTGCTGGAACGTGTTCCGCAATCCACGGAATTGCCAATGGACGTCCATTCATCAGTACAATAACGACCGGTTTTCCTGTTGCTTCCAGTGCTTGAACGAGTTGTTCTTGAACTCCGGGCAATCCAAGAAAGGAGCGGCTTGCCGCTTCGCCGCTCATCCCGGCCGCCTCGCCAACGACCGCAATAACAACATCCGACTCGCGCGCCGTTTTCGTCGCTTCCTTGAATCCATCGGTCGAGGAGTCATTGATACCACAACCGCGAACGAAACGGACTTTCGTTTGAGATGATAGTTTTGCCTTGATCCCCTGCAGCACCGTCACGACATCCTCCCCTCGTCCATGCCCAGACCATGGACCGAGCGGATCATTTTGATCATCAGCAAGAGGACCAATCACCGCGATCGATCTGATATTGTTTTTCAACGGCAGGAGATCGCCTTGATTCTTCAAAAGGACAATGGATTGATCCGCCACAGTCCGCGCGAGTTGGCGATGTGCAGGTGTAAGAATATCGCGTTGTTCACGTTCTGCGTCGCAATTCTTGTATGGATTGTCAAAGAGGCCAATCCGGAATTTTTCCCGCAGAACACGTTGAACGGCTTCGTTCAATTCAGCCTCGGGAAGCCGTCTTTCCTTCACTGCAGCCGCCAGATCATAGGCGTAACAGTTCGACTCCATGTCCATGTCTACGCCCGCGTGGAGAGAAAGGATGGCCGCCTGTTTTTGGTCGGCGACGACACCGTGCTGAATCATTTCGCCGATGGAGCCCCAGTCGCTTACGACGAATCCGTCAAAGCCCCACTCCCCGCGAAGAATGTCCGTCAGGAGCTTTCTATTCCCGCTGCTTGGCGTCCCGTCAATCTCATTGAAGGAACACATCAACGATCCGGCGCCCGCCTTTACTGCGGCGCGAAACGGGGGAAGATAGACCTCGCGCAATGTCCGTTCGGAAATATCAACGGTATTATAGTCACGCCCGCCTTCCGCTCCGCCGTAGGCTGCAAAATGCTTTACACAAGCCAACAAGGATGTCGGGGATGCCAGGTCGGTCCCCTGGAATCCACGAACACGTGCTGCCGCAATAATGGAACCCAGATACGGGTCTTCCCCCGCTCCTTCTGCAATGCGACCCCAGCGTGGATCACGGGCAATGTCAACCATCGGGGCGAAGGTCCAATTCAATCCCGCTGCCGTCGCTTCCGTGGCGGCAACACGTTCGGCTTTTTCAATCAGACCCGGGTCCCACGTGCAAGCCGTTGCGAGGGGAATCGGGAAGGTTGTTCGGTAACCGTGGATGACGTCAAAACCAAAGATGAGCGGAATCTTCAGTCGTGATTCTTCGACTGCGATGCGCTGGAATTTCCTCGTATCCGTTGTCCCCAAAACGTTGAGCAAGGAACCAGCCTTCCCTTCGCGGATGAGCTGTGTACGATCGATGGGGCCGTTGTTAAATTGAACAAGCTGACCGACTTTTTCATCGATGGTCATAATCGCAATGAGAGAATCCACGCGCTGTTCGATGGACTTCTGAGCGATGAGCAACGAATTGGAAAACAGCAGGATGAAGAACGAGAGTGGAAGAATTCGTTTCATGGTTGTGTTGAGGTTGATGGTTTGACTGCGCGTTCATTGATCGGTTAACTGCGAAATGGTTCGATTAATCTCCGGTTTCCGACGGCGTCATGTCTTCTCCCGACTCCGGCGTTGAGGAAGTTGTGATTTCCACGTCGGCCGTGCTGGATCTGCTCAGGGTGAAATCGAATGTACCTGACTCACTTTTTTTCGAGAAGGAAATAGTTTCGAAGAATCCGTCCGCATAACGCCGGACAGCAACCGCAACGGTCTCTCCCTTGTCGGTTGTGTACGTGCCGGATTCGCCAGTGAATCGTTGAACCATCGGGCCAATCTCTCCCATTGGAAACAACTTCAGCCTGGCGATCACCTCCTCCACATCGGCGTTCGGAACAATCTCCTGGCTCTCCGTCCAATTGGAGCCGTCGCGTGTGTTCAATCGCCCGCCTGAAAAATATCGCGTAAGCGTGTAGACGGAATAACTGTTGTCATTCCTTGAAGATACGACAACTCGATACGTTTCGACAGGCCTCTTCTCCAGCGCCTGTGGATACTTTGAAAGATACAAATCGAAGAGATAACCTTGCTTATTCTGGTATCGAACAGAGAGCCAGGCTCCGCGGAGTCCGTCGATCGTCTGAAATTGTTTCGGATGCGGATCGTAAGCGTATGTAACAGCCTCTCCAAACCGAACCTGTCCCATGACACTCGCGTTCATATCCCCCAAAGATCGTGCGATGAGTCCATTTGGGTGAACCACATACAGAGTATCGCCGATCGAAAGGGGCTTGTCGGGAATATTTTGATCGAAAGAAGCCAGCCGTTTACCTTCCGAACTAATATAGAAAAACTTCTCGTTGCTCAGAATGACAGCTTTACCATCGCGGAAGTCGCTTGCACCGTCGAATTGGGCAGGAATCACAACATCCCCCGCCCTGTTGATGTAGCCCCAGGGGCCATTCGGGTCAGGCCGAACGCGGGCAAATTCTTCGGAGAAATCTCCGGCATCAGCGAATTGCGGCTTGATAACGACTGTCCCGGCCGCATCCTTAAAGCCAAACTCGTCTCCTTGCTGGAAAGAACGAAGTGAGGCGGCGTCTGAGGTTGTCCCGGACGTATTTTGTTTTGTCTTCGAACAACCGATGAAGGTACACGCAAGAATCAGGATCAGCGAGACATATTTCATGATCGTGTTGCGGTGTCTCTAACGCGGGTTAATCCATGGTGAAACCAATCTTGATCGACACCTGCCAGTAGGCAATCTTGTTGTTTTCGACGTGTGCACGGGTGTCGGTGACCTGAACCCAGCGCATATTGCGGACGGTTTGCGCTGCGCGCGCAACGGCGTTCTCAACCGCATCTTCGATGCCTTTTGAAGAAGAGCCCGTCAGTTCGATGATCTTGTATACGTGGTCGCTCATACATCCTCCCGATAGAAGTGTTCGCCAATGAAAGAATGTGCCAAAGTAGGAAAAATGCGATGGGGATGCAATACAAAAGCCCCGCCGGAACTGGTCCGAAGGGGCTTTCAATTTACTGCAGATCCCGATCAGATCCTCCGACTCCGGCACCTGTGGCGCCGTCGCCCAGGACGATAGGGATGAACCCCGACTGAAACGTTCGGGGTAAACATCCCGCCAGAAGCGAGCGGGACGCAAACAACGCGTTCACCTGACTAACAGCATCTTCTTCAGCAACTGCTTTCCGCGGAATTCTACACGAGCGAAGTAGACGCCGCTTGCGAAACGCGATCCGTTGAACGCTACTTCGTGATATTCTCCCGCCTTCGCAACGCCATCAAAGAGCGTTGCCACTTCCTGCCCGATAGTGTTGTAGACCTTGAGTGTTGCCCGGCCATCGTTCGGAATGGTGAACGTAATCGCCGTCGTCGGGTTGAAGGGATTGGGATAGTTCTGAGACAACGAGAACTTTTTCGGTGCTGCGTCGACTTCAACCTGGACTTCCTGCGAGTATTTGAATGTTCCGTTCCGGTCAATCTGCTTGAGGCGGTAGGAGTATCGGCCAGGGGGGATATCCTTGTCGACGAATGAGTATTGCTTCGGGCCGGTGCTTGTGCCCGAACCGACAACAAAACCTACTTTCATCCAATCGGCAATCGTCAATCGCAAATCCGCAATTTCCTTTCTCTCAACTTCCCACCCGCTGTTGTTGACTTCCGTGGCTGTCGACCACGAGAGCACTGCTTTTGTGCTTTGACCAGTCACGGAAATCGACGTAATCTCCACCGGCAAAGGATCAGCAATGGTGGTGCTGAACACGCCGTTGCCGTGAGTCCCAGCTATCACAGTCCCGTCCGATGCCCGGGCGTCAATCATATCTGTGACAACATCTCCGATTTCCGTTGTTCCTTCCTGCGACCAAACCGTCGAGGTACCATTTAAGGTTGTTGTCGAATAAATCCCCGTGCTTGTCCCCACGTAATAATGTATGGATGCCGACCCATGAACGATGGTTGCCCAACGGCAGGAAGGTCCATTGCCCGAGCCGTCTGTGTTTTGCTCGAGATTACCTGCGATATCAGTCCAGCTCAAGCCGCCGTCCGTCGTCCAAAACAGACTCACCACCGAATAGTTCGAGAAAACCACAACGGCGCTGTCTCCGCCTTGTTGGTCCACTCCGATACAGCTGACGTATGCGCCATTCGGAAAACCCGCTGTCGACCAAACATCCACAGGTGCAGGATTACCGCTGTTGGCGCCGTTGATGCGGAAGACCTTTCCGTTGCTTGTTCCATAATAGAGAACATTGGCAGGCGACTTGGAAATTCCGAGGGCAGAAATTGTGCCACCGGAGCCGCTCGTATTGGAGAGACTCGTCCAATTCGTCGACTTGGTCGTCGAGGT
>JADGQA010000044.1 GCA_017882185.1 Bacteroidota bacterium | reverse complement strand
CTCACGAAAAACCATCCGAACACTAAAAACAGAGGGAACGCGGCAGCATTGAGAACAAGTGCGGCCTTTAGATTCTTCATAAGATCAAGGCCCCAGACTTTGGAATGCGACGCAGGGAGATCGCGCCTTGGTTTCATCGTTTCCGGTTCGAATCCCATTTTACTTCTTCGATATTCTCGAGCTTGTTCGCATAGCGTGCCGTGACAAAGAGAAGATCCGAAAGACGATTAATATAAACGACTGGGGTCGTGCCGATCTCACCTTTCTTTGAGAGCTGAACGATTCGCCGTTCCGCACGCCGACATACCGTTCGCGCGACGTGCAGAGCAGCTGCGACTCGAGAGCCTCCCGGGAGAATGAATTGCTGCAGTGGATCAAGAGCCGAGTAGAGGCGGTCAATATCCTTTTCGAGCTGCTCTATGTGTCGAGACTCAATGCGATCAATCTTCTTTGGCGGCCTTGTTTGCGGCGTCGCAAGGTCTGTTCCCAATATGAACAATTCCTGCTGAACGCGGTCCAGAATTCTTTCGATTTCAACTTGCGGCTTGAGAGAGCGCACTACGCCTATATGAGAGTTCAACTCATCCACGCACCCATAGGCTTCTATCCGCTGTGTGTCCTTGGAAACACGCTCCCCTCCAAACAAGGAGGTCTTGCCTTTATCACCGGTTTTCGTGTAGATCTTCATGGAAGATCAGGACCTCGATCCTTACGTCGCAGAGTCAACAGGGTTTCTAGGCCCGTGTGGAGAATTCACCATCTGAGTCTGGATTGCTTCATTCATGTGGTGGAGATCCGTTGCGCGTAATTCATCGATTTTGGCGTGCAGCTGCTGGAGCATCAATTCCGATTTGAGGTTCACCTGATAGTCCTGTTCCGCACGGAGACGATCCTTTTTCTGTGCTCTGTTCTGGCTCATCATGATCACGGGAGCTTGAATTGCGCCCAGACACGAGAGCATGAGATTGAGAAAAATGAACGGATACTCATCGAATGGTTTAAACCAGAGTTGGATTATATTGAGGGCAATCCAAGCAACAACGAAAACCATGAACAAGATGATGAAAGCCCAACTTCCTCCGAATTCGGCAATCTTGTCCGCGAGCCGATCTCCAAAACTGAGTTGTTCATCCATTTCCTCGTTGACGTTCTTCGATGCGAGGGACTGAACGAGCTCGTTCGTATCGCGCAGACGCTTTCCGATAACGCTCACCATGGAAATCGCCACTCCGGGACGATCCATGAGGAACTTGATGAATTCGCTCCTCTTCATCTCCAGAAGGTCAGTCGTTTCGGCTGCAATGGCTGTGGCCGTCCTCGGCAGGCCATCGATGATCGACAGCTCGCCGAAGAACTCTCCCTCGTGCAGGACCGACACCGTCATCTCCTTCTTGGGTCCCTGAAGAGGAACCCTGATATCGATGATGCCGCTCTGGATGACGTACATAGCATCCCCTTTGTCACCAACGTGGAAGAGTGCTTCGCCTTCTTTGAGTTCACGTTTATGCCAAAGCCCTGCGAGCGTATCGTGATCGGCAGGAGACAGATTTTCGAATATTGGTATTTTAGACAGGAATTCGGCAGAGACCATAGTTGTCTCAAGATTGAGAACATCTTGAAAGTACAAAACAGCGCAGTGAGAAGAAAGCCCCGCAGAGAGCTGTGGGCCATTGTCGACTCACAGACCCATCAGCTGGGATTACTTATTTCTGCTTTTTTTTGAGCTTCGCCAGAAATTGGGCAATTCATCATAGAAATGAACGCAGGTGCGCATGCCTCCAAAAAAATTGTCGAGATTGATGAACTCGTTCGGCGCATGGGCATTCTCGTCAGGGAGTCCGAATCCAAGCAACACGGTATCCAGACCAAGGATGTTTTTGAACTGCACGACAATTGGAATTGACCCCCCTTCGCGTTGATACAGGGGTTTCTTGCCGAATCCTTTTTCGAGCGCAACAACCGCGGCTTGGACGCCTGGGCTGTTGATTGGCGTGATTGCCGGCTCCCCACCGTGCAGGGCTGTTACTTTGATGGAAACAGTCTTGGGTGCAATTCTCTTCATGTGTTGCTCAAACAATTTCGCCGCCTTTGCCGAGGATTGGTCGGGCACCAATCTCATTGAAATCTTTGCAGAAACTTTGGCGGGCAAAACCGTCTTGGCGCCTTCACCGGTGTATCCACCCCAAATGCCGTTGCATTCCAGCGTCGGTCGTGCCCAAAGGCGTTCGAGTGTCGTAAATCCTTTCTCACCGTAGAGTTGTTTCAGTCCAAGCTGCTTTGCATATTTCTTATCACTCCACGGAAGTTTTTTGTATGCATTGCGTTCGGCTTTCGTCAGTGTCCGTACGTCATCATAAAACCCTTTGACAGTGATTTTTCCATCTTTGTCGTGGAGAGACGCAATCATTTCGCTCAGCGCCTGGATTGGGTTGTGCACCGATCCGCCAAAAGACCCGGAATGCAAATCAGAATTAGGTCCAGTTAGTTCCACTTCCATGTACGCCAGACCACGCAATCCGTAACAGACTGACGGAACACCTTTCGCGAACATTGACGAATCAGAAATAACGACGAGATCGGCCTTCAGCAAATCTTTTTGTTCGTTAACAAATTTGTCCAGATTTGCGCTCCCGACCTCCTCTTCTCCTTCAATCAACATCTTGATGTTGATTGGGAGACTGCCGATGCTTTTCATGCAGGCCTCTACAGCCTTCAAATGAATGAAGACCTGTCCCTTGTCATCGGAAGAGCCTCTTGCATACAAATTGCCATCGCGAACTGTTCCTTCAAACGGCGGGGACGTCCACAGATTGATCGGATCAACGGGCTGGACATCGTAGTGACCATACAGAAGAATTGTCGGTTTACCCGGAGCCCCGAGCCATTCGCTATACACCACCGGATGTCCTGCGGTGTCCATGATGCGCACATTATTCATTCCAATGGTCCGCATTTGGCCAGCGGTCCATTCAGCGCACCGGCGTATGTCGGCATTGTGTATCGTTTGGGAGCTGACACTCTGAATGGCTAGAAAATCTTTGACTTCACTGAGATAACGGTCTTTGTTTGATTCGAGATACGAGAGAACCTCGGATTGCATTGAGAAATCCTTTCAGTTGACTGGTTCAGTTAAAGATGCCGCGCAATATACCGATAGGAACTTGGAAACGCAAGAAAATGACGTGCTGTGATACAACGCAACATCCCTCCAGGTGATTGTAGGCAACTTGTTTCTGCTTCGACATTTTTCTAAATTTCGGTTGGAATTTTCCGAAAGGCTTCACCTCACCTCAGCACGGACATTAATCCCATGGCATTATCCAAAGATGCCGGTACTCGAAAACTCGCAGCCGTGATGTTCACGGACATCAAAGGCTTTTCCAAAAAGATGGCCAAGAACGAGGCTGCCGCCTTTGAACTTCTCCGGACCCACGACGCCCTGATGCGTGTCATCGCCTCCAAATTTGAAGGAAAGGTCGTGAAATCTATCGGCGATTCGTTTATGGTAGACTTCGCCAGTGCGGTCAATGCTGTGAAAGCAGCAATCGATGCGCAAAAAAGATTTTGGAGCTTCAACAGGGGAAAGAGTGAATTCGATAAGATTGAAGTCCGTGTGGGCATTCACCTTGGCGACGTTATGATTTCGGGTGACGATATGTACGGCGACGGGGTCAACATCGCATCAAGGATCGAAGCAATCACTGAGCCCTCCCGGATCTGTATTTCCGCAGACATTTATAATCAAGTCAAGAACAAGATGGATGTTAAGGTGTACCGCATGGGTGAGATCCGGTTCAAGAACATCCCCGACCCGGTTGAGGTGTATGAGGTATTGATTGATGCCATTCCGGAGTTGGCACTACCTTCGAGGACCGCCCAGCAAGCGCTCGCCCAAAAACCCGTTGAGGATGCCGGAGAGTTCGAGGCAGACGAGGCCAAATCCGTTGAAGCTGCAAAGAAACGAGGAAGTACACCGGTTCCGCAAGTTCAGGATACGGCAAGTCAGGTCGAATCGCTGTACAAGAAGGCTGAGCAACTGTACAACGAAGGAAAAATCAGCGAGGCGGAACGAATCATCGATGAAATTGCTAAAATTGATCCTGGTTACCACGCAGCTATGGAAAGAAAAAAGGAGGAGGAAGACAAGGAACGACAGGTTCACGAACACTATGAACGAGCCGGAGCGTTTTTACGAGATGGGAAATTCGATCTCGCTGAACAGGAAATAAAAAAAATCTTCCAAATGTATCCTCTCCACGTCGGCGCTCAGCAACTTCAGATGCAAATTGAAGAAGAACGCTACCGGAAGACTGAAGAAGAGCGGCAACAGCGACTTGACCAGGAACGAAAAGCCCGGCAAGTGAAAGATCAGCAAGTCGATGAATTTGCCAAGAAGATCGAGGAGCACATCGAGAAGGAAAATCTCGATGAGGCCCGGGAGTTACTTCAAAAGATCTATGCCCTGGATCCACATTTCACAGCCGGGGAACGACTTGAAGAAAAGTTGCGACGTGCTGAAGCCGCAAAATTGGAACGCGAACGCCAGCAAGCATATCTCGAAGAGGAAAAGCAACGAGAGGAATTGATTGCTCAAAACCAGGAACGCCAGCTGGAACGCGAGCAAAAAAGGGTGCGGCATCAACGAGAGCAGGAAACCTCGCCGAAGTCTAATGCGAAACCCGTTCTCTGGACATCCGTGATCGTCATTCTGGCAATCATTGCCTACCTGGTCTATCCACAACTCAAGAGAATGCTCTTCCCGGTTTCGGCCTCCATTGCGTTTCTGCCCTTGAATGATTCGCAAGGCAATCAAGGAGAAGACCCATTGCGCTTTGTTGTTCCGAGATTTCTAGCGCAGGATCTTGCGCCGATCGACCGAATCCAAGTCGTCATCCCAACCAAGGTTGTATCCCGTGCAGCGGATTACCAGAAAATTGCGGACGATCTTCACGTTCGATATGTATTGTACGGAACTGTTTCAAGAACCGAGCGCGGTTTTTCCTTCAATCTTCATTTGTTCGACACTGAGCAGAATGCCGATTTGTTCTCCAAAAAATTCGAAAGCGATTTTCTCACTCTGAACCAAGCCCGCCAGGATATCGTCGGAACCATCCTGCTAGCGACAAAAATGGAGGCAACTCCGCCAGCCATTCCAGCCCTGGCAACGAACTCGATCGCATATGAAAAATATCTGAACGGCCTCTATCTTCTCGGTTTGACGACTTCGTCCACCCTGGAACAGGCAAACCGTGATTTTGAGGAATCAGCAGTGCTTGACTCAACATTCGGATCGACGTACGCCGGCATGGCCGAAGTGCGAATCGCCAAATGCTTGAATGAATCAAATCCCGATGACAATTTACTCCGCGAAGCATTTGACCTTTCGCAGAAAGCTTTGAGGCTCAATCCCAACGATCCCTTCTCCTATAGGGACATGGGAACGATCTACTTTTTGACCCGCCGCTTTGAAAAAGTCAGTTCAAACGTACAAAAATGTCTCGCCCTGCAACCTGACGATGCCCAAAGTCACGCAGTACTTTCACAGCTCGCTGTGGTTGGCGGTGACTATGAGCTTGCTCTTCCTTATGCCTTACAGGCAATAAAGACAATGCCGGATGATCCGTATTTGAAAGTCGTTCTCGGGATTGCGCAACAGTTCAAGGGATCCTACGCCGATGCAGTGGACGCGTTCAAGCAGGCAATTACCCTTGGTCTTCCGGACTCACTCATCACGGCACGATACCTCTTGAACGCTTGGTGTGCTCATGATGATTTCTCCGATCCGATCCAATACTATCAGAATAGTCTCAAAGACCAACCAAATGATTATCGCTTTTACCATTGGATCAGTCGCGCCTTCCAAATGAAACCAAGTATCAATGATTTCAAAGAGTGGTCTCAAAAGGGAAGAGCGTTAGTCTCCGACTATCTCGACAAAAACCCCGGAGATGCCAATGCCCACGCCTACCTTGCATTATTCCTTTCACGAGAAGGCAAGGGAGACGATGGGGAAGCGGAAATGGACAAAGCTGTTACGCTCGCCCCCAATTCGGCAGAGATTCTCTTTCGACAAGCGAATATGTATGCGATCCAGAAGAAAGTTCCTCTTGCAGTTGGGTCGCTGCGAGCTGCGTTGAATCGGAATTTCAGTCTTTCTGAGATCCTCAATCCGGACTTTGCACTCCTGAGAAGCGATACCGCCTTCACCTCGGTTATCATTCGGAAAACGGAAATGCCGTAAGTAGGCCGATCACGATCCATTTGTTTGGCAAGAGCCCGACCTTTTAGCCGTGCTACACGTTGAAGCTCTTGAGTAACACACACATCAGCGATATCGCCTGGCTCTTTAAACCCGTGAGAACAATGGTACACATCTCTGTGACAACCGCGAGTTTGAAAACTGTTATCGAACGAGAGCCGGCTTGAACTCGCCATGCAGGTTGCCTCAGAATCTATTTTTGTCTAATTTGGTTTGTCAGCTTGATTTGATCCACTAATTCAAATTCCACCTGCGTACGGGCTTGCTGTTCTCACTTCCGCCTACACTATGTCTCATCGACGCCGCCGGGTTCGAGAAAAGGTCTTACAGGCATTGTACGCCTATGAATTGTCAGGCGATTCCACCGATCACGTCATCGATTGTATTATTGCGGACTTGCGAAAGAATGCGGAATCATTCGGGTTTGCAAAGTCTTTCTTCCTGAAGGTCGTTGAGTCAAAGGACGAACTGGATCGTTTAATCAAAAAGCAGGTGGCTCACTGGGAATTCAATCGCCTTGCTGTCATTGACAAGATTGTATTGCGGATGGGCATTTGCGAGCTCCTGTATTTCGAGGACATCCCTCCGAAAGTCTCCATTAACGAGGCAATTGAAATTGCCCGTGAGTACAGTACCGAGAAGAGCGATAAGTTCGTCAACGGTGTACTCGACGCGGTGCTTGACGATTTGAAAGCGAACGGAACGCTCAACAAACAAGGGCGCGGCCTCCAGGATGGCGCCGCCCACAAAAGGGCAAAAGCGCAGGCGGAACCAGATCAAGGATGAACTCCGAGCAGGCATCCAGTGACACCTCCGAACGACTCGCGACCCGCGGACAAATTGTCTCCTGGACGTTCTTCGATTTTGCCAACACCGCGTATTCGGTCATTGTCGTCACCGTCATCTACAACCGCTACTTCACGAATCACGTCGCAAGCGGTCAGCGATGGCTCTGGGGGCTGGCTGTCAGTATTTCCATGATTTGCGCCGCTGCGCTTTCGCCTCCGCTCGGCGCCATTGCCGATTTCTCACGCGGACGCAAACGCTTCCTCCTCTACTTCACACTCGCCAGCGTCATCTGCACCGCACTCTTGTTCCTTGTGAAAGAGGGAATGGTTTTCTGGGGTCTCCTTCTGTTCATTGTGGCGAACATTGGATTCGAGGGCGGACTGGTTTTCTATGACGCGTTTCTTCCCAGAATAACTTCCAGGAAAACATACGGACGAGTATCCGGCTATGGATTCGCGATGGGGTATCTTGGAGCTCTGGCAGTCCTCGTCATTGTCGATTTCATTCTTCCGGCATCAACGGACCCTGATTATTTCTTCTATGTCCGGTTATCGTTCGTCGTCGCCGCAGCATTCTTTATGATTTTTTCTCTTCCCATGTTCCTGGCCGTGCCAGAACCAGAAGGAACGGTTGCACCCATCAGCTCATTCATAAGAAGTGGAATCAATCAGTCAAAGAAAACATTCCAGGCTCTGTTTGTCCGGAAGGAATATCCATCGATTGCCAGATTCCTTATTGCGTTCTTCATTTACAACGATGGCATTTTAACTGTCATAGTGTTCGCAGGAATCTTCGCCGAGACCATATTGAACATGAACGACAGGGACATCATCGTATTCTTTGCGACCGTTCAGACCAGTGCAATCCTTGGCTCCATCTTCTTCGGTATCGTCACCGATAAAATTGGTCCGAAGAAGACTATCACCATCACACTCGTTCTGTGGATTCTTGTTTGCTTCGCGGCGTTTTTTATCCGGTCGGTGACCATGTTCTATTTCGTCGCTTTTGCCGCAGGCATTGCAATGGCAGCCTCCCAATCTGCGAGCCGTAGCCTCATGGCATTGTTGACACCGAGGGAGCACGAAGCAGAGTTTTTCGGTTTTTATGATGGACTGTGCGGCAAAGCTTCTGCCGTTGTCGGCCCACTCGTGTATGGCATTGTATCGGACCTCACCAATGAAAGGATCGCGATCCTCTTTATCGGGGTATTTTTTGTCGTCGGTTTGATCATACTGCAGGGTGTAGTAGAACCGCGTCGAAGGCCAGAGACTCTGATGACGGTCAATTTCCAGAAAGGAACAGAATGAAAACGCCGCGCTCTTTGGTTTGCACATCTCTGTTCCTTCTCATTTCATCATGCGAACAGAACCAGGAAGAAACAGCGACGAAAGGGCACCTTCGGGTCCTGGTGGCTGAATCCGTCGCGCCTGTTCTCGGACAAGAAGTAAACCGGTTCATGAGCCTGTACCAAGCCCACGGTGCCGATGTTTCCTATGCTGTTGTGCAATCAGAGAATGCAAATTTCCGTTTTGTCAACGACACCGCCCGGAGCATCATCACGACGATTCCGCTGACAGCCGATGAAAAGAATCGGGTGAAGAAAACCACGGACAATCTCGTTGAGCTTGTGTTAGCTTACGACGGGGTCGTCGCGGTCGTGCATAACAGAAATCCACACAAAGAATTGTCACTGGAGCAAGTTCGAGACATTCTGATGGGCAAGATAACAACGTGGGAACAACTCGGTCGTCACGAATCTGCACTCGGCAAGATCCGCCTCATACTCGAAGATTCATCCGATGTGTCGACGTATCTCTCCCGCAGATTACTTGATGGGAAAGGAATCAAAGCCGCTTTCCGCCGGACACAGTCGTCCGACCAGACCCTTCAAGAAATCTCTAAAGACTCTCACTCTCTTGGATTTGTAGGACTCAATTGGACAGATTCGGTCAGTGGAAGGCTGAAGATTCTGACCCTTGCTGCCGACAGCACCAATGCGGATACTACCTTTAAGCCACCTCCGGAATCGATCGGAAATGCTTACAGCCCGCATCCTGCCCACATTTTTCTCAACTACTATCCAATGAAGCGTGCAATCTACGTTTACTCACGGACAACCCCTGGCGATTTCGCAACGGGTTTTACATCGTTCCTCGCCTCACCTGCTGGACAGAAGATTTTTCTGGAAGGGGGATTGGTGCCGGGTACACAGAAGATCGTCCTCAAACGACCAGAGCAGTGACTCGTGCAACCCAAGAAAAATGCCCGTCTGGCTTAGCCTGACGGGCATTTCAAATTTCTAGGGTCTTGCATGGGGCCGAAGATGGGGCTAGTAGTCAGCTCCAAGTGAGAAATAATACATTGGAATTGAGAACCCGTCCGGCGTAACGCGCCACGCCACATCTATGCGAAGCGGAAATCCAAGAAAGAAAAGACGGGTTCCGAATCCGGTGCCAAAAAGCAATCCCTGAGGATTTCCCAACTGATCCTGCTTAAAAGCCTGCCATTTTTGCGTATCTGACCAAGCGGATCCGATATCGAGAAAAGCTGTTCCCAGGATATTCTGGAATCCAATGGGAACTGTGCCAAAGATCAAATAGCGAACGAGCGGGAATCGAAATTCGAAGTTAGCGACCGCGAAATGTGTCCCGTTTTCCGTGTTGTATTCGTATCCGCGCATGGGCAAAACCGGTGTGAGGAATGCATAGTCCTCCACATTCACGATAGGAATTTGATTATTCCTGAATTGCCTGTTGATCCATCCATCCGTTCCACCGATGAAGAAAGTCTGCGCATTCGCGCCGACACTCGCTCCACCGGAAAGGCGCCCTGCAAATACCATGTCCCGGAATACACGTTCGTAGTCCCTGTAGTCGAACGTGATCGTCTGCATATCTAATGCCTGACTATTGTATTTGAAACTGCCATAGAAAGTGACATCAAACCGGGATCCATTGTTCGGACCAAACCATCCCCCCTGCCAGAGCGAATTGTCGTTGACATAGTCGACTACAGGCATGACAAACGAACGAATTTGTGAAGGTTGGCTCGCATCATCAAGGTTTTCGCGCGACAAATTCATCCACATGATAGACAAGTCCACTCGATTGAAGCGGTCGATAGGATATGTTGCCACTCCCCCCACTGCCCAATCTGTGAATCGGTAAAGCGAGTCAGGGCTCTGGCCGGTCGGGTCGGAGCTTGTATAGAGGAAGCGGGCTATGTGGTACGCCTGGAAACCATAGTCGATGCGGTTAGGCAAATAGCTGTATGATATCCCGTAATCGCTGTTCCGCAGATCAAGCAATAGGTTCGTTTGAAAAATGACCTGATGATCTCCCATCAGATCGCTGAACGCCATCAGCGTTGTGCCCTCAAGACCATAGAACGTGTTGTAGTTGGCTGTACCATAAACTAGGTCCGGAGTGAAGTCCAGCTTGTACTTATGCGGCAGATAATTTCCTTCCCGATCTTTGTTGTTTGTCGGTTCAAACAACGACACAGGCGCGCGCGAAGTGAGGCCGGTGTCTTTCTGCATTTCCTCCTGCGTAAAGATGTAGTTCCTTAAGTCGTTCTTGGTTTCGGTGCGGTACTTGATATCGGGTACGGAGGTATCGGCAAGAACTACAACATTCTTCCGCACGGCAACAGTATCGGAGGGCGCCGTTACTGTGATAATCTCTCTTGGTTTTTCCTGACGCGGAAGTTCAAATTTGCGCTTGAAATATTCTGTTGGTTCGAGTTCGGCAACATTCAGTTTTCTATCGAATGGACGGAGCATAACGTAGACATCAAATCCGGCTTCACTGAGGGTTGCAAAAGTCACCTTGGAGCCATCCTGGGATGTTGAGATCTGGTAGATTCCGCTGATCGAGTTTGTGACCGGATAGTCATTACCCGTCGCTAGATCCCTGAGATACACGTTGTTGATGCCATTGCGATCCGAAATGTACAACAATTTCTTCCCGTCTGGTGAACAAATGGGTGTGGTTTCGTCGCTCCTTGGATAGTCTGTAATCCGACGAATTGCTCTCGTCTTCACATTAATCGAGTATAGATCACGCTGGCCGTATTTGAAGTCGGATATCTTGAAATTCGCAGGGAGACTGTCACGGCTCATATACTTACCACGGTCGGATGCAAAGAAAATCTCAGATCCATCTGGAGAATACGAAGGATCGGCATCTGAAAAGACATCATCCGTAAGATTGACGAGCGATTTTGTATCGAAACTGTAAACATACAAATCTGATTGAGGCGACTTCGAGCCGGCGAAGGCAAGATTCTTTCCGTCCGGCGACCAAGCCACAGTAAAAATGCCGTCAAGCTCGAAGCTGAGTTTGTCCGCTTCCCCCGTTTCAGCATCAACGATCATGATTGCATCACCCTCCCCGGCTTTGACAGCGAGAGCAAGTCTCTTGCCGTCGGGCGACCATGCGATGCCCGGAGTAAGGAGATGCAATTCTTCAAAGTTCTTCGTGCGTTGTCCTTTGACCGCCCGCTTCTGTATTTCGCCATCAAGAGCGGACATGATGAAGATATCGAAGAAGTCGTTTCGATCGGACAGAAATGCGATCTTGTCCCCTTGAGGAGAAATTGCGGGGCTCGAATTGTAGAAATTGCCATCCTTGGTATGGTTGGTAAGACGTCGCGCAAAGTCTTCCGGGGATTCACGCTTCGCGACGTCCGGATAGTACAGAACCTTCTGTTCTTTCTGCCAGCGATCGGAGAGCTCCTTGATGCTGAGGCCAATGGTTGACTTGAATCCCGTTTCGACATTCCTCGTGCCCTTGATGCGGTTGAGGATTTCGCCAATCTTTTGTTCTCCATATTTGTTTGCAATATAGTACCACACCGATTGACCTCCACGGTAGGCGAAATACCCGCCAAGATAATTGATCGGAGGCAGGTAGTTGTTCACTGTAGCGTCACGCAAGAACATGTCCGAGTTCGTGTCCCACCTCAGCGCCGCATATTCCGCCAATCCTTCATTCAACCATTGAGGCAGTTGAAGAGGGTTGCGGGCCGAAATAAGAGACTGGATCGAACCACCATAGTACATATCGTTCAAAACAGCGTGTACAAGCTCGTGGTGAATGACGTGACGGAAAAGTTCGTAGTTCCCTTCGAAGGGAAGGATAACGCGATTCTTGAAGAGTTCGGTGACTCCGCCGATTCCTTCTTCAAGGTACTCGCCGACAACGTTCGTCTGCTGAAATTCGTTGTGTGAATTGTAAACAATAATCGAGATACGATTGTTGATTTCGTAATGCACGAGCTTGCTAATGTCTTTGTATGAATCTTCGGTCGCTTGTGCTGCAAAGTCGGCGAGTTCTTCACCGTTTTGTGAGAAATAGATGTCGAAGTGATCAGTTTGTATGAACTGCCATTGAAAGTTCTTGTATTGGACTTTGTTCTTTCCGAAAACGGAGTTCTGAGCATGGGCATTTCCCGCGATGAGGCATGCACCAGCAAGAAATACGAGAATCCGCGCAATGTGTTCTTTCGAAAGCATCGTTATAACCCGTTTTGTTTCAAGTCTAGACAAAAAGTCAGGAATAATCAAATCTCAGAATCTTTCTGTACCAACAAATTATATGTCGACAAGTTCCGATTTGCGCTCAATTCGAGTTATCCGGTTCCACCTCAGTTATCGCAAAATCTATCTGTCGTTCTTCGGGATTCACCCTGACGACTTTTACATACACACTGTCTCCCAGCCGGTACTGTTTCCCACTTCTGCGCCCCACAAGCGAATAGCGTTTTTCGTCATAGGTGTAGTAGTCGTCTCGAAGGTCCTTTACGTGGACCATCCCTTCCACAAGGAGATCGTTCACCTCAATAAAAATGCCAAAATGAACCACTCCCGAGATGACGGCATGAAACTCATCCCCGACATGCCGCTTCATGTACTCCACTTGCATCACTTTGATGGCGGCGCGCTCGGCATCCATTGCCCGACGTTCCATTTCCGATGATTGCTTGGCGATGGTGGGCAAGCGTTTTCGAATTGTCTCCCGGCGATCAACAGATATATTTGTTTCATATTCCTTCAGCAGTCGGTGTATCATCAGGTCGGGATATCGTCTGATGGGGGAAGTGAAATGTGAATAGTAGTCGAACGCCAAGCCGTAGTGACCTATGTTCCGGTCTGAGTAGATCGCCTTCGCCATTGCTCTCACGGCAACTTCGTTGATCACATTCTCGACCTCGGTCCCTTTGACGTCGTTCAACAACTTCTGCAACGCCTTCGTGGTAACTCCACCATCGATACGCAGCTTATATCCGAATTTCTCCACGAAATGGGATAGTTCGCGAATTTTTTCCGGATCGGGAGAATCGTGAATTCTGTAGATGAACGGTTTTTGATGTTCCTCTTTCTTTGCCAGTCCGATATGCCGCGCGACAACTTTGTTCGCCAGCAACATAAACTCTTCCACAAGTCGATGACTTGCCAGCCGGACCTTCTTAACGATCGCAGTTGGTTTTCCGTGCTCGTCAAACTGGAACTTCGCCTCGGCACTCTCAAAATCGATGCTTCCCTCCTTCATTCTTTTCTTTGTCAGGACCGAGCTGAGCTTGAACATCTCCAAGATCAAATCAGGATAGTCCTCTTTGGTCGTCCCTCCGCCATCTTCGATGATCTTTTGAACGTCCTCATAGGAAAAACGTCGCTTGCTCCGGATCACCGTTTCTTCAATTGAATAATCTTTCACGATACCTTTGGGAGTCACAACCATGAGCACGGAGTACGTGAGTCGATCTTCGTCCGGCCTTAAGCTACAGACAACATTGGAGAGTTTTTCCGGAAGCATTGGTATGACACCGTTCGGGAAGTAGATGCTTGTCCCTCTGTCCAGTGCCTCTTTGTCCAACGAGGTGTTTTCACGTACGTAGTACGAGACATCTGCAATATGGACACCCAACTTGTAGTTGCCGTCCTCCCGTGATTCGAGAGAAACAGCGTCATCAAAGTCTTTGGCATCTGCGGGGTCGATCGTTATACACAGTTGATCCCGATAATCCAAACGGCGTTTGATTTCCGCCGGCGGGATCTGGGCGAGAATTTCTTCACTTTCGCGGATCACTTCGGCGGGAAACGAAAGAGGTAGTTTGAACTCCCGCGCAACAGACTTGATTTCCGATGCGACTTCGCCGGCCTGCCCCAGCACTTCGATGATTTTGCCTTCAGGATTCTGGTGGCCTGATCCCCAGGATTCTATTTCAACCACAACTTTGTCGCCTTCTTCTGCTCCGTTGAGGTCGTCTTTTGAGACAAACACATCCTTTGCATTGCGGTTATCGTTTGCGACGACATACAACTTGCGGTTACGTTGGAGTGTTCCAACGATGGCAGCGCTGGATCTGCTGAGAATCTCGATAATTTCTCCTTCTTTTTTCAGTCCCTTTTTCCTGTCGGCACTCTCAGCAAACAGAGACACTCGTACTGTGTCCCCATCGCTTGCACTTCCGATGAACCTTGGAGCAATGAAGATATCTTTCTGCTCATCCTCAGTTTTTACAAACCCAAACCCCTGCTTGGTCAGCTGAAGTTTTCCCTCTGCATACCTGGGAATAGAGAGGTGGCCAAATTTCTTCCCCTTCACTCTCATGATTTGTCCGTTGTCTTGAAGAACACGCAATTGCGTCTTGAAGACCTGGTAGTCTTTGTCATTCCGTATTCCCAGTCTGCGCGCGAGCTCCCTGGATTTGAAGAGCTCGTTCGGATATCGGGAAAGGAAATCGACAATCTGCCGCTCAAACGATTCGACCATATCACCCTTGTGGTTGGAACATCCGTGAATGCAACATCGTGGAGAACATTGCTTTATCCGAGAAACGTTAGAAGACTATTCTATAGAAAAGGCTGAGGCTGTTTGACTGCGCGCGCTGGTCAAAACTTTCGACGGCATCGACTTTCCGTTCGTACTTAAAGAGGAGATTACGCCAGCGGTCAGACCCGAACATGCTGCCGACAGGCACTTCCACGGAAACGTTTGTATTGTTGATTCCTTCAATGACTCTTCCCCCAAATCGGATGACCGCACTACTTACCTCCGCGGTCACACGAACATCTGTTTTGTTCCAGTCGCCGCCATAGTATTGCAGGTCAACAGACTGGATTGCGCTGATTTGTTTCTTCAATGCGTTCGTAAGAGGGCCCGTTATCAAACCCGCTGTGAGACCTGAGAGCATATTTGCCGTCAAAATGGAACCCTTCTGCTGAGCATTGGGGTCATCTTTGAGGTAACCGGTCACCAGGAATGACATGGCATCGCCATCAGGATCCTTAGAAACATACTGACTATTTTTATCGCGGTCAGGAAACTCCAGACTGAATTTTGTCTTCGGTTTGTTCTTCGTCCCGCTAATATGCAAGAGAACATCCACTCGCTCCGAGGTAAGCCGTTGACCGCTCGGGGTCTTTGCAGTATCGGCTGAGATTCCTCCAGTCAAATCAAGATTGTGAGTTCCTGTGTATTTGGCGGTCACATTAAGCTCGGGATTAAGAGGGTCACCACTGAAATTGATCGTCCCTGATGCGTCGAATCGCTTGAAAAAGTAGTACTGTGAGCGGCTTTCAAGGCTCATTTCTCCTGTCAATCGTGTCTGCGATACATTCTTGAAAAAGGCCAACCTGCCTTTGAGATCTGCAAATAGCTCTTCGCTGGGTTGCGTGTTAAAGACCAAGAGAATCGATGTAGGACTCTGGACATCGATGTTCAGATCGTATGCGACGTTATCCAAGAAGGACTTCGATACAGTTTCTGCACTTGAAGAACTGGCGGACGAAGTGAGTTCGGTAAAGAGTGACTTTCCGGGATCCGGAACGGATCCGATTACCGCGTACTGGTTGGCGGCGTCCTTGGTAACTCTCGTGGTATGTTTGTTCTCGTCAGCGGATTTTGTCACCTTCGATGTATCGTCCTTGAATACGACATTGACCGTTGCGCTCGCAACCGAATTGACCTCACGGTCCGGAGGAAGGATGATCCTCCCGGTCTTGATCAGGACATCACCTGTGACCCTTGAATCAGTTAGTTGTCCTTGCCACCGAACGCCGCCTGGACCGGTCCCGAGAAACAGGTCGCCATGAAACTTCTGCCCCACAAGTCTGCTGGACTCCTTCATCACCAGAAGCTGTCCGTCTGCCTGCAGGTCGAAGTCCTGGAGCGAGAGACCGGCGAATGAAAATGTCCCTGAAAGCTTCATTTGTCCATCGGGGCGATCTTGAGGAATATTCCGAACGAAGAAATTCTCCAGGCCCACCCGATTGCCGTCTGGAATGAGTTGCCCTTGAACGAGAAAATACATACCAAGGGGTTTGAACAAAAACCTTGTCCCCTGGAGGGAAATGCTTCCTTCGTACATCGGATCATCGACATTTCCACGAATTTTCATGTCGCAAACCAGCGTTCCAGTCAAGTTCGAGACCGCCGGGAGAAGAGGTTCCAGAAACTCCATGTTCAGACCCTTGGAGAACATTGTAAGGTTAATCTCCCCGCTCGGTTTGTGATCGTGGGTATCTTTTGATCCAAGCTCGTAAGGGACGGTACCCGAAATGAGCAGATCGGGCTTCGAATCTTGTTCCCTTTGGTTGTTCCTTAGTTCAATAAACAGACTGAGAAGGTGGCCAGTGTATGACGACCGTGCGACGACCTGCCCGAACACTACATCGCGCGAACGAAAACCATTGGCAGTAAGATCCAACATCAAATCAGGATCACTCATCGTCCCTTTTAACACAACGGAAGCATTCAAGATACCGTTCACATCCTTTACCGGTTCAGCAAGCTTCGTTTTGCTGAGGACCAGTTTCAAATCGTTCAACAGGAAACTATTGACAGTCAATTTGAGGTCCGACGCCCCGGATGGATTGAAATATCCTTCGATACCAACTTCTTCGACCTCGTGCGCCAAATCAAGATTCTGCACATGGACTCCGTCTCGGCCAAGCTTCAAGACCACCGGTTCGCTGTTCTCCAGAATGTAGAAATCCCTGCCCAATCGAACTTGTGACAAATTGAAGGCGTATACATTGGGGCTGAACAGTGAAGTCCCCCGCACATCAACCTGGTATGCCGAATCAATCAATGCCGACCACTGATACGCTGCCGAGTCCTTATGGCTCACGAGCGCCAGCGAAGTATTGTGGAACGCCAAGTTGTTGATGGAAAATTTGCCGCCGCGGACGTCGAGTTTCGCATCAAGAACCCTAAGCAACCCGGTTCTTGAGATGTGTTTCAAATCGAAGGAAAGAGTCCCACTTCCGAATCTGTATGAGTCTGACCGATTCCTGTATTCAAACGACGGAATCTGGGAAACGCCTTCGAAGTCGAGACTATCGACAGACCCTTTCATCGTTCCATTCATAGATAGCGATCCCGCCAGGCTTTTCTGAAAAAAGACTCCGACCGGATAGAGATTCCGGGCTTGTATACGGTACGAGAGATCGACAAATTTCGGATGCCTATCTTGCAGAACCTGAAACCTCGCGATGCTTTTTAGGGATGCGGGGGTTCCCCGGAGCGAATCGAGTATTTGAAATCGGTGGTCTATCGCCTCGCTGACAACCCTCTCACCGTCGATGATGTTCTCTACAAGTGCGGGCAGTGTGAAATGCCCCTCGACATCCAGATCAAGAGGATCGGACCGAAGAGAAAACAAGGAGCGTTCACTGTGGCTGAGGTCGAGCGTTGTGACGATCTCACCGTTGTCAAAGAGGATTTCCCCGTACGACGATTGAAGGAAGCTGAACGATGCGGAATTGTTCAGCCGATTGGCCGAAACGCCTTTTCCGCTTGCATTGAGGGTAAACGATAGGTCACTTGAGAATTGATCATCCCTGATGATATCCGCAAGATCGAGTGCATTGACAGACCCGTTCAATGTATACGTCACGGAGTCGCCACGAGGGAATTTGAGCACACTGGACAGTTCATACAGGGTTGACCGAGCACGGAGTTGAGTATGCGCACGGAGCACGGCGTTGTTCAAATCAAGGACAAAGGCCGACTGTCCCAGTGGCATTCCCCAGAATTCCGACGAATCGAGCTCGACTCTTGCGACTGCGCTCGCTGTGTAAATGTCTGTCCCGATCCCTGTCAATGTACCATTTAGATTGAGGCTGCTCATCAGATCTGAGTCCCCAAAGAGTTTCCCCAAGTTCAAGTCGCTGGTGACGAAAGCGGTTTTGTATTCCAGCACATCTCCTATCTTGAGTTGAGCGTTGACATCGATGCTGCCCACATCAGTTGCTGCTTTGATCGTCGATTCGAAGTCTGTTGGGGCCCCCTTGAAGGTCAGACGAAATCTCGTCTTCCCAAGTTCTCCCAACGCGGGAAGAGAAAGTCCCGGGACATGGGCAGCGATGTCGTCCGGATCAACGATGCTATTGGAGGAAGGAATGTCCAGTGCCAAGTCTTTTGGCCTGTGAAGATTCGTGATTGTACCGGCAAGAGAGATCATCGATTCCTGCGTTTGCACGACGACTTTCTGAACGTTCAACCGGCCGAATTCACCGCTCGCACGTACTTGGAGCGCCAGATCCTGATCAAGAAAATCAACCCACGGATACAGGAATTGCTTCAGCTCCCGGGTATCGAGATTGTCCACTTGGAGATCGAGATTGACCGGTTTTGTCCTAAGCTCGACTATGTTCTTGAGAGCGACGATATTTATCTGTGACAAAGAAGCATCCAGACTCATCCTTGAACGATCAGTTGTCAACTTCACTTGTGTTGCGCTCACCTCGTTCTTGCTAAGCTTGAAATCACCCTGAAAGTGTCTGAGACGAATCCGTGGATTTTCAAGTTTAAAGGCCAACAGCCGCAATTGTATGTTTGTCTCCGCAGGTTTGAGCTGAAACCCACATTCAATGTTCAAGGAATCAAGAGTTACGCGGGCGTAGTCAACCACTCCCGAAGGAGGAGGCTCACGGAGACCACGTGTTCGTTCATCAATCAGAACAGAGTCCACTATTGTCACATGGGCATTGACCAATTCGAGGTTCTTTGTTGTGACTATCCAGGGTGAGGTGGCTGAGTCGGAGGAGGCAACAAAGAGGTCTGACACATTCCAAATGCCTGTTGCGGAACGGAACAATCGGATGTGTGGATTGACGATCGACACCCTTCCAAGGGAAACTCGATTGAAGAAGAGCGCCAGCGGATCGTGGCTGAGCTCTATGCGTTCGGCTGTG
>JADGQA010000189.1 GCA_017882185.1 Bacteroidota bacterium | reverse complement strand
GTCGCAGGATCGATGAAGGCGTGTTCGTCGTTCAGGCCGCGGGTCCTGTCGCTGAATTCATTTGCATAGACAAGATACCGCGCTGTGATCGTTGAGGCTTTTCCGCGTACGATCCGCCAGGTTTGCTTGTCGGTCTTCGACCAGGCGAGCGTCTTCCCGTTCTCATCCACCGCGGAAAATCCCTGCACGCCTCCCGAAAAATCAAATATCACATACCGGCCGCTTCTCCACGCCGGCATGATCAGGTCGAGGTCTTTGTCCGCAGACGAGAGTTTTGCAATACGTACCTCGACTTCAAACAAATGTGTATGTGGCTTGGACATTCCAAGCGAATAATGGATCGAAGGTTGTTGGGCGCTTGCCATGACGGTTATCAAGAGAAGTGAAATAATGACCGAAACATTCTTCATCCCTGCTTCCTCCCTGCAATGTGAACGACAATAGGTGAAAAGAATATTGTATTCGCATTCTTCCGATGGGCGAGCCAATCCTGCGCCATCGATTCTGCTTCTTCTTTGGAACAGTTTCCCTGTTCGGCCATCAGGGGAAGATGGGGAACAAAAAACCGGTGAGCCCACTCGATGATATCGCTGTCAGGCCCCCCCGCAATCTGTGTCGGCGTGAAGTCGACGACCTTAAGGTTGTTGGATCGGAGAAGCTCGGGTATTTTTCCCGTCACATACGGATCGCCACCACCCGAACGATAGTACTTGCGGACAGCCCGCGCGGCTCCGTCAAAGGCGCCCCCCTGCGGATAGAGCGATAATCCTTCGTACCAATAATCCATAATCGCGATTATACCCCCCTTTTTCAACGATTCTATGAGAGGGTGAAGAAACTTCGCTGGATCGGGGACAAAGGCTATGACCCATCGTACGAAAATAAGGTTGTAGTGGTTCTTGGGCAGAGGTGCTGTTTCAGCGTTTCCCCTCATCGTGTTGATGTTCTTCCATCGCCTGCGCTTGGACTCCCTCGCAAGCCATTCCAGGTAGAGTTCGGATGGTTCTAGCGCAGTAACTTCCCCCGTCGGGCCAACACGTTGCCGCAGATCCATCGATACAAATCCGGGCCCAGCTCCGACATCGAGACATTTCCAGCCCTTCTTGATCTTCAGCCCGTCAAGGAACGAATCCGTGTTTTGTTTCCAAACTCCATGCTGAAATCGCAGTCTTTCCAGTTCGGTTTGATTGACGCCGAGAAGATATTCTTCGTTTCTTTTTTGCCTGAGGCTCGACAATGCCATACAGAATATTTTGGTAAAATGATTGCAGGCAATTTAAGACTGTTTTGCAGAATTGCAACCCGCACCAAGGAGGGGATTAGACGAACCGCCGCATCCGGAAGAAATCATGATCGACCTTTCTCCACGACTATTGCATGTCATTATTTATGACTATAATTCTCCAGACTCGTTGTCTCTCCAATCCACGAAAACGACAATACAGAAACCATCATGAAACAGTTGCTTGCCGTGACAGTTGTTTCAATCGTCCTCGCCGGCACTGCCGCAGGTCAGCTTCGAATGCCAAAAACAATCATCGTCGGCGCTGTCTATAACACTTTCCACGAGGAGTACGACACCGACAGCAATTTTTTCGCTGTAGTCAACAAGAACATTGCGTTGATGAAAGCTTCGAATATTAATCACGTGATGGTCTTTCCCTTGGGCCAATGGGATCCCGACTCCAGGAAACTCCTTTGGACAAGAACGGATTTTCTTATCAAAAACATTGAGCAGTCGGGGATGAAGTTCGTCCCTTTGATGCTCAAGGAAGAGCAATGCAGCCACTATTTTCCCATTTGGAAATTCAAAGATATCAAAGGGATGTGGGAGGAGCACAACCTCGACAACGGTAACAAGAACAATCGACAGGATGTCGATTTTGCAGACCCGCGAGTGTATCCGCTCGTTGAAGAGTACTTCAAGGCAGTCGTTGAACGGTACGGCAAGAGCCCGGCTTTGAGCTTTTACAACATCTGGAATGAGCCCCACTACCATTCGAGCGCCGAACACGTGCTGGAACAATTCAGGTCGTGGCTGAAGAGGAAATACGGAGCGCTTCCGGCCGTGCGGCATGCCTGGGGAAAAGAATACTCCGATTGGACCGAGGTGTCTCCGTTCCTGAATGACAACTGGAATTCATCGATGCCACAGATTGACTGGATCCTCTTCCGCAATGACCTCGACGGCTCCCTCCTCGGCAAACTGAAACAAACGCTGAGAACATACGACACCGTACATTCCGTCAATGCCAATCCGGTCGGCACGCCGTGGGCAAGCTTCGCCAATTTTGGGTCTTACAACGTCGATAATTGGGCCATTGCAGATGAGGATGACGTTCCGGGCATTTCATATTACCCGGACATTTGGGAGCGGGAACACAACCTCCAGCCGTGCCCGTACTGGCTTCACAATCTCGCACTGAACACCGTTCGATGTGCCGCCGGGGAGAAAGAATACATACTGACCGAGCTGTACACAAACGCGCAGAACGGTCTTGCGCTGAACGGCTACCTGGGCCGTGAGGATGTCTCTCTTCTCGCCTGGACTGCTTTGGCGAACGACTGCAAGGGAATTATTTACTGGAAATGGGATCCTTTCATGAGGGGACGCCAGTCACTTGGCCGCGGATTGACACGAATCGACGGAGAGCTCGCTCCGCGTGGAGAAGCCGTGAAAGATGTTGGGGCTATCGTCAAGAAATACGGTGACCTGCTTTATGAAGCCCATCCAAAAAAGGCACAGGTTGCCATTCTTCTGGATATGGTCGGCTTGCTCAAGAATTTGGAACAGTCAACCGAACCGGCGACGACCAAATTCATGTATGAAAGCAACGCCGGATTGTTCAAAGCACTCTTCGAAGCCAATATTTCGGTTGACATGCTCCGGATGGACCGGGGTCTCAGTCTGGAGCAACTGAAACCATACAAAATCGTTTTTCTGCCGTTCCAAATTGTTATGAGACAGAACGTTGCGGATTTGCTGAAAACGTTCGTTCGACAAGGTGGATGGGTGGTAGCAGATGCGCGCACAGCGACTGTCGATGAACTCGACTTTGCATACAGAACCAATCCCGGTGCGGGTCTTGATCAGCTGTTTGGGGCTGTAAGATCAGATTGGGTTGGACAAAAGGGATATTTCCGTGTCCAAATGAAAGAGCAAAACGGAGATTCCGCCTTCCAATTCAACGGAAAGTTTTTCAAGGATGTACTTCGGTTGAGAGATTCGGTTGATGTGGTAGGGTATTTCGCGGGGACGAACGATCCGGCCGTCATTCAGCATCCCTTCGGAAGAGGGATGGCGGTCCTCAGTGCGGTTCCTCTCGGGGGAAGCTACTACGAAGATCCTGCGAACCCTGTCAATCGGCTGCTGCTCGATCTCACAACGAGGGCAGGCGTCTCTCCTGATGCTCGGTTTGTTTCTCCGAATGCAAAACATGTAAGCGTCAAGGTCCACACGCTCAAGGATGGCTATGTCATCTACGTGATCAATTCGGGGGACCAGCCTGCATCGGCCGTGGTGCAACTAGGCGTTGGACAGAGAATCATCCACGACGTGAAGAATATCGTATCCGATGAATCAATCCGTTTTGAGCAGAAGGAAGACGGTCTTTCGTTTCCCGTTCAAATCAAAGCACGACAGGCTTTCGTGTTCCTTGCCGAATAGTAGACTTCTACTAGGGTTGTGAACGAGGTATATGAACTCTGCGCCTTAAATCGCGTTGCACAAAAAAGCCGCCACCCATCTTAACGACGGGTGCCGGCATGGTGTGACTGAATGTTGCGACTATCCTATCGCTTTTCCTCTCGCCATTTCTTCAAGTCTCGCGATACGCTCTTCGATCGGCGGGTGGGTGCTGAACATGTTCATAAACGACTTTCCACTTAACGGATTGATAATGAACATATGCGCTGTTGCGGGTGTGGCCTTCATTGGAATTTCTTTCTTCGCCGATTCGAGGTGACGGAGGGCGTTCGCCAGCGTCATTGGGTCCCCGGATATTTTTGCACCACCTTCGTCTGCATCATACTCGCGCGATCGCGAAATCGCCATCTGAACCATCATCGCTGCAATCGGCGCCACGATGATCATAACCAACGCCGCAATGGGATTGTTTCCTTCGTCATCTCTTGAGCTTCTCCCTCCAAAACCTCCAAAGATCATCGCCCATTGAGCCATATGCGCGAGCATCGTAATAGCGCCCGCTATGGTGGCTGCGATGGACGCAATCAGGATGTCGCGGTGTTTCACGTGTGCGAGTTCGTGCGCAATGACGGCGCGAATCTCGTTCTTCGGCATTAACTGCATAATCCCCTCAGTAACTGCTACCGCGGCATGTTGTGGGTCGCGGCCCGTTGCAAATGCGTTCGGTTGCTCGCTGTCAATCATATAGATCCGCGGCATGGGAAGGCCCGCCCGTGTCGTCAAATCTTGGACTATTTCGAAGATCGTAGGGTTTTGATCACTGGTAATCTCATGCGCGTGGTACATTGCGAGTACGATTTTGTCGCTAAACCAGTACGAACCGAAATTTATCACCACCGCGAACACAAATGCAAACATCATTCCATTATTGCCGCCGATGAGGCTTCCGACAAGGACAAGCAAGACCGTCAGAACCGTCATCAACAGCGTTGTTTTCATAATATTCATTGTTTAGTCTCCAAGGATATGCTTCGCTATCGTTTCAAATATCGAACATTTTCTCAAGAAAATCTCTCCTTATGATCTGCACTCGTTCATGAAACAATGACTAGACCGCCGTTCGTTCCCTGGAACAGGTTTGATCTCTGTCGATGAGAATTTGATTCGATCGTCCGCGGTTTTCTGCAAGATGATCTCTGTTCCGGTTCAAGTGCTCGCGGACGGGTCCGAAGATCTCAATAATAATGTTGACGTTTTTGGATTTGAGAATGTTCCACTTCCTTACTACCTTAGACAAACACAATCAACATCGATCTTCACGCAGCAAATGTCAAAGAAAAACCAGCGCCAGGAAAACCAGTCAAATCAACCGAAGAAATCATACAACAAGCCGTACGTGGCTGGGGGAGTTTTTGTTGTGATCCTTCTCGTTATTTACTTCGTAGGCAGCAATCTACAAACTGAAAAACTCACGTCGGTTGCGCAGTCGGTCGGTCAGCCCCACACGAAATCCGCTGTCGCGTTTACCAAGCAAGGTGAACTGCGGTTCTTCGACAAAAATGACAACTTGCTATTTGCCGTGGACATCGAGATCGCCGACGACGACACTAGACGGACGCAGGGATTAATGTACCGTGATTCGATGGCCGAGAATCATGCCATGCTTTTCGTCTTACCCGATGAGCGGGAACAGTCGTTCTGGATGAAGAACACGATCATGCCACTCGACATCATCTACGTAAACGCTAAGAAACAAATCGTCTCAACCCAGAAGAACGCGGTACCCTATTCAGAAGACTCGATCCCTTCAAACGGTCCAGCACGATACGTCATAGAAGTCAATGCGGGTTTTTGCGACAGGCATCTTGTGAAACCCGGTGATCATGTCGAGTGGAGGCGGGAGTAGCGGAGGGCAACCGCAGCCTTCCCCGCCACGCTCACTTTGAGCTCGCAGCGTTTCTGTCAGCGTGAGCATCGCGCTCAACTGCTTACTTCTTTTTCTTTGGCTTTCCTTTGGTCCCCTTCTTTTCTGAGGACTTTTGTTCTGTCTTCTTTTCCTGTTTTCCCCGAACGCTTTTCGGTGCTACCTTGTCTTCACCTATCCCGGTCTTGCTGGTTGGTGGCTCGGTTTTCTTCACACCATTGCTGCCGTTGGCCCCGTTTTGACCATTCGACCGACCGGCCTTTGCTACCCGCTCAGTCTCTTTCCTCTCCAGTTCCTTCTCCGCTTCTTCTTCCGCAACAACGGCTGCGATATCCGCAATGGAGTCTCCGTCCTGCAACCGAATCAATCGTACTCCCTGTGTGTTTCGCCCCGCCACCCTGATCGCAGCCGCGTTCTGGCGGATAACCATTCCATTGGTAGTAACGATGACGATATCGTCTGTGTCGACAACTTCCTTGATGACCACCATACGCCCCGTTTTATCGGATATCTTCACGGTCTTGATACCTTTCCCGCCTCTGTGACTGGTCCGATACTCTTCCGCTTCGCTCCGTTTTCCGTACCCTTTGGCGGTTGCGATCAGAATTGTTGTCCCTTTTCTTCGCAATGTGACAACCCCGACCACCTTGTCGTTCTTACCCAGTCGGATCCCGCGGACGCCTGCAGCACTCCGACCCATCGGCCTGATCTCATTCTCGTGAAACCGAATTGCCATACCCCCTTCGGTGCCGATGATGACGTCCTGGGTGCCGTCAGTCAGCTTTGTATCGTTCAGGGTGTCTCCCTTCCTCAGGTTGGCCGCGACAATTCCTCCCTTTCGCGGGTTCCCGAATTCCGACAACGACACTTTCTTGATCATGCCCTGGCTTGATACCATGAGAACGAAATGTTTGTCGTCAAATTCCTTTACGGCGATGAAGCGTGTGATCGTTTCTTCTGGAGCTTTCGATATCAGTGTGTCAATCAGTTTTCCCTTGGTGGTACGGCCCCCTTCGGGGATTTCAAAAACTTTCAGCCAATGACAGCGTCCCGTTCGCGTGAAAAAGATGATGTATTCGTGTGTGCTTGCAATGAACATGTGCTCAACGAAATCGTCTTCTCGCGTTGCGGCCCCCGTGACACCTCTGCCACCTCGTGATTGTCGCCGATAGCCGCTCACCGGGAATCGCTTGATAAACCCGCTATGGGAGATGGTGATAACCATTTCCTCTTCCGCGATCATATCTTCAATGTTGAACTCTTCCGCTTTGTATACAATCTCTGTTCTGCGGTCGTCGCCGTATTTTTTCTTCAGCTCCGTCAATTCTTCCTCAATCATTCTCATCTGGAGCTGCTTGCTCTTCAGAATCGA
>JADGQA010000043.1 GCA_017882185.1 Bacteroidota bacterium | reverse complement strand
GCGGTGGCACCGAGAAGCTCGTCCGGTTTGCCAAGATGGAATGACTGTTCAATGAAGGTGCCTGGATCCAGCCGTTCATAATAATGAATATCTGGGTTCTGTTCTCCGGAGAATGTGTTCAAAGTGAAAAATTCTACTTGCCCATATGCATTGATGCCGGTCTGGACGACTTGTACAGACCCTTCACTTGGAATGACTGCATACGAGGAAGAACTATCCTTGAAATTCAGACTGAGCAACAAGAGAGAATCACCTGCGCTTGAAGTGACGACGAATCGAGCAGAGGAATCCGTCAGAGAATGAAAGGTCAGAACTTGAGGAACGAGCGAGAGTGAGAACGATGTCTGTCCCAACAATCCCCCCTGATCCCTGTCTGTGAAAAGAGACAGTGACCGGCTCTGAGAATTCACAACAGCCAGATCGTTGTTCGTCCCGAAACCAACCTTGTGAATCACGATTCCCGTCGGGTAGGGGGCGGTGGAAAATTCGAGCGAATCGCGCAGCGAGTTATCCTGTGCCCCATTGAAATAGAATCGCAACATCTTCCCCGCCCGATCGAGGACAAGAGCATCAGTTTTCCCATCGTTGTTGAAGTCGCGAAATACGAGTGAGGCAGGTTCTTTGCCGGCCCAGAATTGCAGGTGGTCCTGCGACCATTCGTCACCGTTATTCATCAGAACTTGCAATGACGGAGACTTTCCGATGTATCCGAAATCAATCCATTGATCTCCATTCAAATCTCCAAGAGCACACGAAACAATAGCATCGTCCAGCGCAGCATGCTTTGTCAGCCGGAAATCTCCGATTCCATTCCCTTGCCAATCCTGGATTTCAGTTGGATGCTTCGTTACCAACACAAGGTCAAGATTGCCCAACGCATCCAGTCGGGCCGGAAGAATATCCGCAACTTCTCCGTGAATCTGAAATGTGCTTTGATCGAGAAACCTCCCGCGTCCGACTCCATAGAGGAGATGAAGTTCACTTTTCACCCAATCATAGGCCACAACGTCGATCAGATCATCATTATTGAGGTGCGCAAATGTGAGGCTTCCGATCGCAAGTTCCGGAGCTATGGTCTTACCGATCAAGAAATTCCCGTTCCCTTTGCCGATCAGGGGCACAATCCCAGGATTGTTGCGATCGAAGAGTAGTATGTCTGCGTTTCCGTCGTTGTTGATGTCACCGACTCTCCATCCCGTCGGAGTGAACGGAAGCTGAACGGTACGGGCAACCGCAAGCGTGTCGCTCGCAAGACCGAGGACCACACTGATTGTACGCTCCGGCTTGCTCAAGAACACGAGCTCCGGTTTCAGATCGTGATTCACATCGGCGATGAGAATATCGTCGAATGGGATTCCAAGGGAATGATGTTCCGTCGTGAGACTTTCAAACGACGAATCAACGCGTACCAAAAACAGATCCTGCGAGCGACCGTTCCAAAGCAGGAATGATGAAGCGGCGTGCCCACTGTCTGGAAAGAGTTTCAAAGAGCGGAATGCACCCGGTGTCGCGAACGAACGAACGACGCCCAAAGTAGTTTCACGAACCTGGGCATCGCATTCCCCTCCCACTTCCAGAATCAGGAATATGATGACGACAAGCGGTTTGATCTGCTGAAATCGCCAAATCGGGAGATGGAACACAAACGTTTCTTCTGTCCTTCTTGGTGGAAAGCCGGTCAGCGTTTTCCTCGATGGAGCAACCGCTGCCGACGCCGTCGGGCAGCATCCCGGTACCGTCTCCTCTCCTCGTTCGTTTGAGGCACGATAAGGGGAACCGGCACCGGCCGACCTTCCTCATCAATCGCCACGAACGTGAGGTACGCCGAATTCGTATGCGTTCGTTTCCCCGTGAGAAGATCCTCCTTCGTGACACGGACACCGACTTCGAGCGAAGTGTGGAATGCACGATTGACGGAGGCCTGGAGAATCACAACCTCTCCGATCCTGATAGGATGGTGAAAATGGAGCTCGTCAACGGAAGCAGTCACGCACACACGATTGGTATGACGGGACGCCGCGATTGCAGCAGCGATGTCCATCATGTGCATCAGCCTGCCACCCAGGAGATTGCCCAAACGATTTGCATCGTTCGGAAGAACCATTTCTGTCATTTCCACAAGAGAGTCTTTGCATCGCCGGGGGTTTTGATTCAACTTTTTCAATTCGCTTGATCCGTCTTGTTCACAGTTCCTTCTTTCTTCACCTGAACCTTCTTGGTCTGTTCTTTCGATTCCGCAATTCTTTGTTTGATCTTTAACAGGAGCTCGTCCGCTTCGTTCTTGTGCTGGCTGTTCGGATACTTCTTGTAGAATATCTCAAGTTCACTCATGGCATCTGCATGTTTCTTCCTCTCGCTCAGAGCCTCAGCCTTCTTAAGTTGCGCAAGCTCGGCATACGGCGTATCGTGATATCGTTCGATGACGTCCTCAAAATAGACCGAGGCGGCCCTGTAGAAATCCATTCGCATGTAAATGATGCCGTCGTTGTAGTCTTTTTCCGCCAGCTTGGTATTCATCTCCATGATTTTCGCTTCCGCGTCGTGGACGAGTGAATCCGTGGGGTTGTATTCGATATAGGACTGGAATTCGTCAATTGCCTTACGGGTGTACGTTTGATCGAGAAACGATGGCGGAGAAAGCCGGTAATAGCACATGGCTCTCTTGTACCTTGCCTTCGAAACGTAGGGGCTCGACGGCATTGTTCGTACCAGTTGATCATATTCATATGCGGCCAATATATACTCTTCCCGCATCAGTCGGCATTCCGCAAGGTAGTATTGCGCTGCGTCCGCAACTGTGCTCCCCTGGAATTGCAGCGTGACAATTCTGAATTCTTCTATCGCGTCAAGGTAATCTCCATTATTGAAAAGTTGCATACCGACGGTGAATCGTTTTTCTGCACTCAGTTGCTCCGTCGGTTCACTCGACCCACATCCGGACACGAACGCTGCAAGCACAAAGATAAAACTAACTGCCGCTATTTTCATCGAGAATGACCAAATTGTGGTGAAGTAACAAATAATGAATCGTTTCGATTGACAATCGCTGCATTGGACGACTTCCGCAAACGCACGAGAAGAGAATCGATGTCCGAATGCTGCAGGTCGGTTGCCGGTTGCTTATATGCCCGAAATGGAATCAATCGAATCGATGCGATGCCCGTTACGTCGCGTTGTTTAATGACCTTCAGTTCCACTCCAAAAGAACGCTTCGCCCACGGTGATGACTGGTTGAAGATGAAGTTGCCCAACGAGTAGAATATCACTTTGCCGTTCAACACTTCGATCCCCTGTGGAACGTGGGGATGATGTCCGACAACGATATCGGCCCCAGCATTCACCAGACTTTCCAACTGCCGTTTTGTCTTTGGATCAGGCTCTTCTGCGTATTCCTTTCCACCATGGAAGCTCACAATGACAAGATCAGATTTTTGCTTGAGAAGCCTGATGTCTCTTCGTGCCCGCACTGAATCGAACACTGCGATCCTGCCCTCCCATGAGCCCGCGACGTTCACAAATTGTGTGTATGCCAGGAACCCGGCTGCAATCCCATTGTGCCTGAGAACGACCGGAGGTACTCGGCCTACTGAATCAGCACTGGTTCCTACGTGTTGAATCCGCTCGTGTTCCAGGGTTTGGATGGTTTCACGAAGTCCAGGGAGCGAATAGTCAAAGGCGTGATTGTTGGCCGTCGAAACAATTGTTACCCCACCCTGTTTGAGCACAGTCGCTGCAACCGGCGGAGCACAGAAAATGAAATTCGAATTCGGACTTTCCGTTTCGCCGTTCTGGTCTGAGATTGGCGATTCCAGGTTGACGAATACACAGTCAGCGAACCGGAGGATGGATTTCATTCGAGCGAAGGGGTATTCCACCTTTCCTTTGAGAAGGTCCTGACCGAGATTCCGGCCGAGGTTGACGTCCCCAAAGAAGAGCAGCGTCATTCCTGATACTGTGTCGACCGTCTGAGAAAGA
This sequence comes from Bacteroidota bacterium, assembly GCA_017882185.1. Classification (GTDB taxonomy): domain Bacteria; phylum Bacteroidota; class Ignavibacteria; order UBA10030; family UBA10030; genus JADGQA01. The sequence goes on along the minus strand of JADGQA010000043.1, from coordinate 15,412 downwards.
ACAAGCTCTGCATTTGATAACCATACTGCAACCACGAACACCCACCGAATCTTCAACTTCTCACCGTAAAAAACAAATATATGACTATGATGCCGCTTGCAAGAACGATCAAAGGACCGACAAGCCTCTGAAAGAGCGTTGCGCCCTCATCCCCAACCTCTCCCTGACGCTGTACCGGCACTTCCGCGTCTTTCAAAGAAACCGTGTCGGAGGAAACGCGATGAAATGTCCCCAGATAAGCTATGGATTCACCGTTGTCACGCTCAGTTCGAGCTTCCAACTCGGTCTGCACAATTCGTTCATAAGTGTGTTGTGCGGTCTCCTTGAACTGCGCACGATCATTCAATATAGTGATCCTAAGATTGACCGCACCAGAGTCGCGCGTCGGTTTCAAGAATAGTCGAAATCCACGATTTTCCAGAGATTTGATGAACGCGTTTTCTGCAAGCTCCCGTTCTGAGTGAGGCTGTACCGAGACTATCACCGCGCTGTTCGCCACGATTTGAAGCTTGTCGGCGACTTCCTCCGCAATACTTCCCAGTTGCTGTCGAACAATCATCGCTGTCGAAGGATTCGCCAGTTCTTGCGACGCTGCAGAACCGACAAAGGTTCCCAGGGCCACGATAGAACCCATCACGCGAAATTGCCAGAGCCGGAAGACCATTCAAGCAAAGTCGAATTTAAGCAGGATCGGGCATCATGCCGCAACGGCATACTTTCCGTTGTGCAGGCGTCAACAGCACCCGACGATCCTCATGAATTGAACTACAAGGTATCTAAAAAAGGGGGGAGATTCAATAAATGGTTTGCTGACTTGTTGATGGGACCTGCGTCTGCGCTTGGTGTCAGGCATCATCGATGGATTTGCGAAGTGCCCGCAACACGAGTTCAGGGCGCTCATCAAGAAAATGACGAGAAGCCCGGCGCGCGCGTTGAACCTGCTTCGAATCCAGAACCGCGGTAATCATGTCTTCTTTGAACAATCTTCCCTGAGCAGTCTGTGAACCGTTTGGATCAGTGACAGTCGAGCCACCCCAGAAACTCACACCATCTTCGACCCCGACACGATTGCTGAAAATCATGTAGACGTTCAGTAGCCGTGCGTACGAGCGATGATGTTCGTGGTTGACGTCAGCGATTGTGAGCGATGATGTATCACCGCTAAGCCTTGTCGGACTTGCCGTGAGGCAGAGGATGGCTTCAGCGCCATCCAAGGCAAGCAAATACGGAAGTGACATATGCCACACGTCTTCGCAAATCAACATACCGAACCGACCAAACTTGGAATCGAATGCCTGAGCCGACGACCCTGCACTGAAATACCTGCCTTCTTCAAACATACCGTACGTCGGCGGATATACCTTCCTGTGGACGTGTTTGACAACGCCATCCTCCAGGAACAACGCTGAATTGTAGATTCCATGATTCCGTCCACTCTCGACAAATCCCATTACAATCGAGATTTGTTTGCTTTTCTTCCTCAAGGGATCCAATAGTTTGTCGGTTACGGGGTCAATCGCTTGTTCACTTGCGAGATCCCTCAATGTATACCCTGTAAGGCTGAGTTCTGGAAAAACGATGAGGTTTGTCTTGTTTTTGATTGCCTTGTCGATATAGCGGAGATGGATTTCACGATTGGCAAAGGGATCGCCGACCCGCGCATCAAGTTGAACGACTGCGACTTTACATTTCATAGGATTCACGTGAGGTCCGTCCGCTGACGACATTTAGTGAACTTGGACGGTGTTGGGCAGATCATTGTTCTTGCCGGGTTTGTGCGGAAAGTGTTTGCTCAATTCCGAAGCAACAGCCCGGATCCCGTGGAGGATGCCCTCAAGGAATTTCTTTTCTGAAAAATGACGGGCCATTTCATTTGCGATGGTCTGCCAGGTTCCCTCGCCGACTTTTTTATGAATCCCTTCATCCGCGAAGATGTGAAACTTTTTGTCCTCCAGCAGCAGCAAGATAAGAACTCCTGTACGCTCCGCGGTCTTATTCATTCCCAGGGCGTGAAATTCTTTTCGCGCCAATTCTTCAATGGCAAGTCCACGCTCCTTTCTTTCGCGGCGTTGCCGGATCGAAACTCGAATCTGACCCGATGTGGTACGTTCTTGTTCGCCGATGAATCGGGCAATCGCATGGAGATCGCTCTCGGGGAGGAATTTCTTGACGTGCGTTGTCATGACAGGTCAATCATTTTGATGTCCTTGATGTATTGCACAGTCTTGTCGTCTTTGAGGTTCTGGAGCTTTTCCATCTTCCTCTCAATGCGGCTAACATTATCTTTCATCAGGTTGAGGTATCGCAGATTTTTTTCGTCCATTCCCTCGTCGTCAAGCAGATCGAGAATCCTTTTCATTGCATTCAGGGGCTGACTCACCTCGCTCGCAATGGCGATAATCATTTCCTGCAATGCTTCCAACCTCTTCTTCTTGACTTCGAGTTCGGACAACTCACGAAGGAGTTTCTGCTTATGCAGTACTCCGAGGATTGTCTGCACAAAGAAAGCGTTGTTCAGATCTTCTTTTAAGATATAGTCGGCGACGCCAAGTTTCATCGCTTCGATCGCAATGTTCATGTCCCGGTTAACAGTCAAAAAGATAACTGGGATCCTGTAGTTCCTGTGAAAGATTTCCTTGGCAGTATCGAACCCATTCAAACCCGGAAGAAAATAGTCCATGATGATGAGGTTGATATCTTTGTTCGACTCCAGTTCCTGAAGGGCCGACTCTCCACTGTCCTTTGCTATGATTCGGAATCGGAATTCCTCGACTTTTCGGAGGACGACCTCCACGAATTTGATGGCCTCTACATCGTCGTCGACAAAAAGAATATTTATGATGCCATTGTCCAGTGCCAGGTTCTCTTAGTTGTTCATGATGAGCGATGGCGCCATCTTCGCCGGAATCGACTTTCCCACCAACGGGGCAAGTCGGGAAAGTCGCTCAAGAAGCAGCTTGAATTTGTCTGGCCGAAGCGATTGAAATCCGTCCGACAACGCTGACGTGGGATCCTGATGTACTTCAATCATAAGGCCATCGGCCCCAGCAGCAACTGCTGCTTGTGCCATGGGCATGACCAGATCCCACGAACCTGTCCCGTGACTGGGATCGACAATAATCGGTAAATGCGAGAGCCTCTTGATCAAAGGAACGGCATTCAAGTCAAGTGAATTGCGCGTGCTGGAATCGAATGATCGAATCCCGCGTTCGCAGAAGACGATCTGGTAATTTCCCTGGGATGCGACGTATTCTCCGGCCATCATCAGTTCTTCGATGGTAGCGGAGAATGCACGTTTCAAAAGAACCGGTTTCCTGAGTTTCCCGATCCGCTCCAGGAGCGAATAATTGTACATATTGCGAGAGCCAACCTGCAGGACATCCGCGTGTTCAGCAACAAGGGAAAGGGTCTCGGTATCCTTCACTTCCGTGATTACGTGCATGCCCGTTTTTAGGGCAGCTTCCTTGAGATACTCGAGTCCTTCCTCTCGCAAACCCTGAAAGGAATATGGGGAGGTCCTTGGTTTGTAGGCGCCACCGCGAAGAAACTTCACCCCCATATCACTCAATATTCCAGCAATTTCAAGAATCTGGGTCCGACTCTCAACCGAACATGGACCCGCAATGATGGTCAACTCACTCCCGCCGATTTCATCCTTCCCCACCCTGATGATTGTGTCATCAAGCTTCGCTTCTCTGCTCACGAGTTTGTAGGGTTTCGAAACCTGGATAACGTCTTCCACGCCTGCCATGCTCAGGAACAAATCGCTGTCGATCCGTTCCTTGTTTCCGGTAATTCCTATCGTCGTGCGTTGCGCACTCACAAAAACGTGCGGTACAAATCCCAGCGATTCTATCTTCTGTTTCACTTTTTCAAGATCGGTCCGCGCAGCTTGTTTGTCCATCAACACAATCATTCGACGATTTCACTCCTATTTTCTCTCAACTCAATTCCTATCATTACCAGCTTCCGGTTGCTCCACCGCCCCCTGACATTCCTCCCCCACCCATGAATCCCCCACCCGACATTCCGCCTCCCAATCCCCCGCCAAAACCGCCACCCCATCCGCGACCATAACCCCATCCCGAGAAATGATTCCAGCCGCTGGATCCAATGATCGTACGGCGGCGCGACGCCACGAGCGGTAGAATCCCGTAAAAGAAAAAAAGAAGGAAGATAGCAACCAATCCACCCGAGATCGCCGGGGCCGCATTCCCTCGTGGTTCAGCCTTGTACTCTCCGGACACTGCTCCCATGATGCTCGTGACGCCCGTCAGGATTCCACCGTAGAAATTTGAACCCCTGAACTGCGGAATCATTTCCTTGTCAATGATCTGCTCACAGACCACATCGGTAAGGACTCCTTCCAATCCGTATCCCACTTCGATTTTGGTCTTGTGATCCTCTTTGGCAACAACGAGCAGAACGCCGTTATCCTTTTTTGCCTGACCAATTTTGTTCTTTTCGAATATGCTGACCGCATAGTCCTCGATTGACTGACCGTTGAGGGAATCAACCATCACAACGACGATCTGTGTCGACGTTGAGTCTTCAAATCTTTTCAGCATATTCTCCATGGATTTCCATTCAGTGAACGAAAGCGTGTTCGTGAAATCGTTCACACGTTGTTCGACCTGGGGAATCTGCTTTTGCGCCACGAGGTTCTGAACAAAGAGAAGCGCGGCAACGGCCAGCAATAGAAACGTCCGTTTCATGATTTGTCCCTAGAATTTGACTTGAGGAACCTGTTCCGCCCCTGTAATCGATTTGAAATACTGCGCTTCCTGGAAATGACCGAAACCGGCAACAAGGGAGCCCGGGAATTGACGGATCATGATGTTGTATACCTGAACATCCTCATTGAATCTTCGTCGTTCAACTGCGATTCTGTTTTCAGTGCCCTCGAGCTGAGACTGAAGCGCGAGGAAGTTCTCATTGGATTTCAACTGAGGATAGTTTTCCGTCACAACGAGCAGCCGTTGCAGAGCAGAACCCAACCCGTCTTGCGCCTGCTGAAATTGGGAGAATGCTTTGGGATCGCGCAGCACCTCGGGAGTAACCTTTAGCGAGCCAACGCTTGCGCGTGCCTCCGTAACGCCAAGAAGGACTGTCTGCTCCTGCTTTGCAAATCCTTTGACTGTTTCCACGAGATTTGGAATGAGATCATACCGCCGTTGATACTGATTCTCTACCTGGCTCCAACTGGCAGTAACTGTTTCGTTTGTCTTGACGATTTTGTTGTACGTTCCGACCGCCCAACTGATGCAGATCGCGACCACAAGCAGCACGGCCACGATGATTGCTAATGTGATTTTCAAACCTCTGCTCATGAGATAGGCCTTTCTCGTAATTCGGTGGACGAAGAGAATAGCTCGAACTGGAGCCTTTCTTGTCCCACCTTGGAACTATGGTTCAATAGTTTTGTGAGTGATAGTACCAAAACTTCAAGGCAAAAACAAGACGACGTTTTGTTGCATCTCACGCAGTTGAGGTAACTTTATCGAATGAATTCTGAACTCGGTCCTTCGCTTTGATGTCAATACGCTTCCGTCTTACTCGCGTTTAAACTGAGTTGAACGAGAAAAATGGATGAAAGTAAATGATAACCCGGTGTGTCAACGATTCCAGTTTGATTCAGCGAGGCGCCTGGAACTTGATGGGGAGAATCAGGAGAGCGCGGGACTAGTGATCTACTGTAGTAATGATCTTGCTATGACAACGCGTTGAATTTCCGAAGTACCTTCATAGATTTCAGTGATCTTCGCATCACGCAAGAAGCGTTCGACTTTGTACTCACGGATGTAGCCGTAACCACCATGGATTTGGATCGCTTCCAGCGCACACTTTACTGCCACTTTTGATGCATAGAGTTTGGCCATCGCAGCCGCAACGTTGTAAGCTTCCTTGCGGTCCTTCAGGGATGCTGCATTAAGGACAAGCATGCGCGCAGCTTCCACATTCGTTGCCATATCTGCCAGTTTGAACTGAATCGCCTGGAATTCTGCAATAGGATGTTCGAAGGCCTTTCGTTCCTTGCTGTATTTAATGGCTGCATCAAGACTCCCCTGCGCAATTCCCAGCGCCTGCGCAGCAATCCCAATTCTGCCGCCATCCAGCGTCTTGAGCGCGAACTTGATACCAAAACCCTCCTCGCCAACACGGTTCTCGACGGGAATGCGGACATCCTGAAAAGCAAGTGAGACGGTGTCCGAGCTTCTGATACCGAGCTTCTTTTCTTTCTTAGCCACGCTGAATCCCGGAAGCCCTTTTTCAACGATGAACGTGCTGACCCCTTTTGCACCTTTCGATCTGTCGGTCGACGCCATGACAAGTACCACATCAGCATTGGCGCCGTTCGTAATGAAATTCTTTATTCCATTGAGCAAATAATGGTCCCCGTTCCTCACGGCAGTCGTACGCTGGTTTGTGGCATCACTTCCAGCTTCGGGTTCCGAGAGGGCAAACGCCCCGAGCTTCTTCCCCGTTGCGAGATCCCGCAGGTACTTCTCTTTTTGTTGTTCCGATCCGTACGTTTCAATACCCCAGCACACCAGGGAATTGTTCACCGACATGACGACCCCCGCCGACGCATCGACTTTCGAAATTTCTTCCATTGCCAGAATATAGGAAATGGTATCGAGTGCAGCACCTCCGTACTTTTCAGAGACCATCATGCCCATGAAACCGAGATCACCCATTTCCTTGATGGCATCGAATGGAAACTGTTCCTTTTCGTCGCGATCATCCGCCGAGGGAGCGAGTTTCTCCTCCGCGAACTTCCGCGCCGTTTCCCTTATCATCAATTGCGTTTCGTTAAATTCAAAATTCATGGTTGTCTATCTGAAAGATCAATCTGGGAGTCTGAAAAACCTTAGCCACCAACGGCCGACGAAAGTATCTTTGCCGAAGAGCTCTACTTCGTCGGCTGTGAATAATCATAAAAGCCTTTACCCGATTTTCGGCCGAGATGGCCGGCGGCCACCATTTTCTTCAGAAGCGGGCACGGTCTGTATTTCGAATCGCCGAGACCTTCGTGCAACACATTCATGATCGACAGGCAGACATCCAGTCCGATGAAGTCCGCCAGCTGGAGCGGTCCCATCGGATGGTTCATGCCAAGTTTCATTACCGTGTCGATTGATTCGGGAGTCGCAACGCCTTCCATCACACAGTACATTGCTTCATTAAGCATGGGCAACAAGACTCTGTTGGAAACAAAACCCGGAAAGTCGTTGACCTCAACCGGAGTTTTCTCCAGTTTCTCCGTCAAGTTTCTGACAGCTGCATATGTATCGTCGGAAGTGGCATGGCCGCGAATGACCTCGACGAGTTTCATCACGGGGACAGGGTTCATAAAATGCATGCCGATAACTTTGTCCGGGCGCGATGTCACCGCTGCCAGCGCAGTAATTGAGATCGAGGAAGTATTGGATGCCAACAGTGTGGTCGGCTTGGTCAACGAATCGATTGTTTTGAAAAGGTCCTTTTTCACACTCTCGTTTTCCGTCACTGCTTCAATGACAATGTCTGCATCTGAGCAAGCGTCTTTCAAATCTGTCGTCGTTTTAAGCCTGGAGAGCGTCTCCGCTTTTTGTTGTTCAATCAGCGATCCCTTTTTGACCTGACGATCGAGGTTCGATTTGATCGCTTTAAGGCCGCGATCGATGAATTCCTGCTTGATGTCATTCAGGATAACCTTAAACCCGTATTGCGCGAACACGTGTGCAATGCCGTTCCCCATCGTGCCGGCACCGATCACTGTTACGTTCTTGATATCCATTTTTCTCAATCAGATTAATCTGGAGTTGGCAGCATTAACGAAATGGGAAGTTGCGTCTAAATGGAAGGACAATAAAATATATTCGAATTTACCTCTTACCTTTTTCCTTTTCCCTTTTAACTTTTGCATTTTTCCTCGCTACAGCAATTCTACGACAACGGCACTTGCTTCTCCGCCACCAATGCATATTGCGGCCAAGCCTCGCTTCTTGTTGCGTTGTTTCAATGCGTTCAGGAGCGTCACCAGGATACGTGCTCCGCTCGCCCCAATCGGATGACCCAGCGCTACAGCACCTCCATTGACGTCCACTTTGTCCATGCCGAGACCGACAATCTTTGACACTGCAAGCGTAACGACGGCAAAGGCTTCGTTGATTTCGAACAAATCGATTTCCGATACGCTCAATTTGGCTTTGTTCAGCACTTTCGCGATGACATCCGCGGGGGCCGTGGTGAACCACTCGGGCTTCTTTGCTGACGATGCCTGCGCAAGAATTCTCGCTATGGGCTTGACGCCGACTTTATTCGCGTGTTCCGCCGACATGACCACCAAGGCAGCCGCACCATCGTTGATCTTCGATGCATTCGCGGCAGTCACGGTCCCATCCTTTTGGAATGAAGGTTTGAGCTTCGGGATTTTCTCAAAATTCGTTTTGAACGGTTCTTCGTCCTTGTCGACAAGTTCTTCCCGCTGCTTTCCTTGAATCTTCACGCCGACAATTTCATCCTTGAATCGTCCTTCATTCGTCGCTGCCTGGGCGCGTCTGTAGCTCATCACAGCAAATTCATCCTGGGCTTCGCGCGGTATCGCACATTCCTTTGCACAGATCTCCGCGGCATTACCCATATGGAAATCATTATAGACATCCCATAACCCGTCCTTGATCATTCCATCGATAAGCTGCGAATGGCCCATCCGAAGTCCGGTTCGGGCGCGCTCGACGTAGTAGGGCACGTTTGACATGCTTTCCATTCCACCAGCAACGATCGTGTCCGCATCTCCGACTTGAATAGCCTGCGCTCCGAGCATCACAGCCTTTAGACCTGAACCGCAGACTTTGTTGATCGTCACGCATTCAACGAACTCGGGAAGACCGGCGTAGAGCGCCGCCTGTCGTGCAGGTGCCTGACCGATTCCTGCAGTCAACACGTTTCCCATGATGACTTCCTGGACTTCCGATTTTTTGATGCTGGCCCTGCGTATTGCCTCTTCGATGACGATTGAGCCGAGGCGAGGTGCTGGTATTGAGGCGAGTGAACCGAGGAAAGAACCAATCGGCGTTCGACAACTGCTCACGATCACGACATCTCTCATGCGAAGCGCCCTAACTATTCATTACTTTCAAAAATTCCTTGTTTGATTTTGTGCCGCGCATTTTCTCAAGCAGAAATTCCATGGCTTCGACAGGATCGTAATCACTCAACAGCTTTCGAAGGATCCATACACGATTCAAGTCTTCAGACTCCATTAACATTTCTTCCTTCCTGGTTCCGGAACGGTTCACGTCTATCGCAGGGAATACTCTTCTATCGCTGAGGTTTCGATCCAGCACGACTTCCATATTGCCCGTCCCCTTGAACTCCTCAAAAATGACCTCGTCCATCCTGCTTCCTGTCTCAATGAGAGCTGTCGCCATGACTGTGAGGCTTCCACCTTCTTCGATGTTACGAGCTGCCCCAAAGAACCGTTTTGGGTGATGGAGGGCGTTGGCGTCGACGCCACCGGAGAGGATTTTCCCGCTATGAGGAACCACAGTGTTGTGCGCCCTGGCCAGTCTTGTGATGCTGTCGAGCAGGATGACAACGTCACGCTTGGATTCAACCAGTCGTTTTGCCTTTTCGAGGACCATATCCGAAACCTGCACGTGTCGTTCTGGCGGCTCGTCAAAAGTGGAACTGATGACTTCTGCGCTGACGGAACGCTCCATATCAGTCACTTCTTCGGGTCGTTCGTCAATCAGCAGCACGATGAGCTTGATTTCGGGGTGATTGCGGGTAATGCTGTTGGCGATTTTTTGCAGGAGAACGGTTTTGCCTGCCTTCGGAGGTGAGACGATGATACCGCGCTGTCCCTTTCCGATCGGGGCAAGTAAGTCGAGGATTCTCATCGCGTACTCGCCGGGAACGGTTTCGAGCTTGATGCGTTCGGTCGGGTATAGGGGCGTGAGGTTGACAAACAGCGTGCGCTCTCGAATCAAATCCGGATGATCATCGTTCACTGCTTCCACACGCAAGAGCGCAAAGAAACGCTCGCCTTCTTTGGGTGGCCGTACCTGGCCGCTCACACTGTCACCGGTTCGCAGACCGAACTTCTTGATCTGAGATGGGGAAACGTAGATGTCATCAGGAGATGGCAGATAGTTATATCCGACCGATCGCAGGAACCCGTATCCGTCGGGTAAGACTTCTAGGACGCCCTTGCTGAAGCCGAGACCGTCTTTCTCTGTCTGCGCCTCCAGGATCTTGAATATAAGTTCTTGTTTTCGAAGGTCGCTGTAACCCAAGATACTCATGTCCTTGGCAATCTGATTAAGCTCAGCGATCTTCTTGGACTTTAATTCCGTGATGTCCATTGGCATGGCAACTCTACCTTATTTGAAAAAATGGGAATAAGAAAAACATCGAGAGAGAAAAACCGTACAAAACGTTCGTTGTTAAGAAGTAATTGGATTGGGTAAAAGAGACAGATTAAATTGAAGAGCTCTGGTTGGAGAACGGCGAATAGGGTGAAGTGTTAAACGCGGCTCCACTAAAAATATACCGCAATAGTGGTTTATTGTCAAGTGAATTTTCTCGAACGAAGGAATGAGAGTGCTTCGCCCACAGTATAATGCGATCCTGTAATCAGAATTGGGATGTGCTTTTTGGAGAAGGTTATTGCCGATGACACAGCCCTGCTAACCGTTGACTCTGTTCCAACGACATTGATTTTCTGACGCATAAACTCAAGGGACAAGTCCTCAATCGAACGGGCCCGGTCGGTTCGCGGCTTTGTAAGGATTGCATTTCGGGTGATCGGACCCAGGAGTTGAATCATCCCCCTATAGTCCTTATCTCGAACAACACCGAATACAAGAAAAACATTCCTGATCTTGAGTCCCCGCAGAGACTCCACAAGTCTTCTGATGCTGTCTGGATTGTGAGCAACGTCGCCAAGTATCTGCGGATCGCGATGAAAGACCGACAATCGTGCCTGCAGACCTGCCAGCTTTTGGACATTCATCAAACCGTTGCGCAAGTGTCGCTCGTTAATATGAAATTCGCTTTCCTCCCTCAAGACTGCCAGGGTGCGCAAAACGATCTTTACGTTCATTGCCTGATGTTCGCCCGCGAGCGATACATGCAGGTTTCGATAAGTTGATGCGCCAATGTTTGCATCGATGACGAGCCCATCAAGGGTAGATTTCTTGACGTTTAATTCCACTGCGCGTGTTGTGTAGACGCGTGCCCTTTTTGTCCTGGCACGTTCGAGCACCACCCTTAACGGTCTTGCCGACGAAATCCCGGTCACGCATGGGATGCCAGGCTTTATGATTCCCGCCTTTTCCCAGGCAATTTCTTCCAACGTGTTGCCGAGAATTTCGGTATGTTCGAAGCTTACGTTTGTAATCACCGATATAAGCGGCCGGAGAACGTTTGTGGCATCGAGCCTTCCCCCCAACCCCGTTTCGATGATGGCAATGTCCACCTTTGTATCTGAGAAATACTTGAACGCAATTGCGGTCACAGCCTCGAAGTACGTCGCCCTCTGTTTGTCCACCTGCCCTTTGATGAGGTTTGTCAGGCGGACAACATCCTTCCGCGGTATCGGTTTTCCATTGACGCGGATTCGCTCGGTGAATGAAACAAGATGCGGCGAAGTGTAGAGCCCCGTTCGATATCCTGCAGCCGTGAAGACCGCCGCAAGCATCGAGGAAGTCGAACCTTTTCCATTTGTGCCGGCGACGTGGATACTTGGAAAATTCTTGTGAGGATTGCCGATGGATGATAGAAGAGTCTGTATCCCCTTCAAGCCAAACTTCATCCCGAAGACCTCGAGATCGAACAGAAACCGGACTGATTTGTTATACGCGTTCAAGCAGATCCACGTTGTTGAGTTTGCGGGTAGCCGTCCCGCAATGTTGGAGGTTCAAACAATGAGTGGGGAAAAAACCCGGGATACGTTGAACTTGAAAATGAGTGGGTGAAAGAACACATTACAACCACGACTGGAGCACCGAATGCTTTATGTTCGCATCCAGTGCCCCGACAAGCTTACCGACATCATCCAGATTTTCCTTCTCGGCAAATTCCCGTATCTCTTCCACGATCCTTGCGCTTGCGGTCGCATCGACAAAATTCATTGTCCCGACCTGGACAGCCGTTGCACCAACAAGCAGAAACTCTATTGCGTCTTCCGCCGATTGGATGCCTCCAATGCCAAAGACGGGAATTTTTACTGCCTGTGCAACTTCGTAGACTTTTGCCAGCGCTATCGGCTTAATCGCAGGTCCCGACAATCCACCGGTGACGGTCGACAGTTTCGGTTTCCGAGTTCGCACGTCGACCGCCATGCCGACCAACGTGTTGATCACTGATACAGCGTCGGCTCCGGCATCTTCGACGGCACGGGCAAATTCCGATATATGAGTTACATTCGGAGTCAGTTTGATAATGAGTGGCTTCCGTGTAAGCGGCCGGAGCTGAGCCGTAATTTCCCTTGTCATTCTGCAATCTGTGCCAAAATTCAATCCGCCTTCCTTTACGTTCGGACATGAGACGTTGATCTCATATGCATCGACGCCTTCCTGAGTATCAAGGAGTGTCAGAACATCGCAATACTCCTGCACAGAACTCGCAGCGATGTTGACAACAATCTTCGTCTTGAGTGTCCGCAGGTACGGAAGTTTTTCCCTGATAAAGGCATGAACGCCAACATTAGCAAGACCAATCGAATTCAGCATGCCACTGGGTGTCTCGACAATTCTTCGCGGAGGGTTTCCATCGCGGGGTTTCCAGGAAAGCGATTTTGTGACGATTCCACCCAGCTTGTTCACATCCACAAGATCCTTCACCTCGTCACCATAGCCAAACGTGCCGGAAGCGACAAGGACGCGGTTCTTGAATTCAACATTCCCTATCGAAAATGATGTCTTCATGGCGACGGCAATTTGATTTCACGACAATCGAACGTCGGTCCGTCGGTGCAAACAAGGGCGTATTTCTTCGTTCCGTTGCTCCGTTCGACGGGGCAACCCTGACAGATTCCGATACCACAGGCCATGTCGCCTTCAAGTGAGAGCTCGCAGCTCAATTCCTTTGCCTGCGCTAGTCTTGACAGAGAGGAGAGCATCTTCGTCGGACCACAGCCAAAGATCTTGGGCGCTGTAAGAGTGTGCTCCTGCAGATACTCTGCAAGACTCTCGACCACGTTTCCCCTAAATCCGTTACTTCCATCGTCGGTTGCATACTGCACGTTCCGGAGATGCAACATGTCGATCTTGAAAAGACTTCGTGAACCTACGAATGTGATAATCGTCGCCTTTTTCTTTTCCAGGAAGTCTGTGAGAAAAGGAAAGGGTGCAATGCCCAACCCTCCTGCGACCAGTACAGCGGTTTCGAATAGTCCATCGTACCGGAACGGGATTCCTAACGGACCGAGCACATCAATTTCCTCTCCTGGAATTTGCGCGGACAGCGCCTTCGTCCCCTTTCCAACAATGTTGTAGAGCAGCTCGATCGAAGAGCCTACAACCCGCGAAATGCTGAACGGTCGCCTGAGGAGCAACGGACTCCATCGTTGAGTTGCGCGAATGTTGAGAAATTGGCCGGGTTGTGCACTCGTAGCGATCCTCCGGGAATCAAACCGCATCAAAAACATGCCTTGAGCGATTTCCTGGTTTGATTCCAGCCGAACGAGCTGCTGAACCACCTATTCCCTTTCAGTTGTTTTACCGTGTTGGGATTGCAGGATTCGAGCCCGGCGGGAGAGGGATCCGGGTGATTTACTTGTCGCCTGCTTCACATTGAGTCCGCTTGTCTGCCCCACTTGCACAGTGTCTTTCTTTTGTGTCTGGGGCAGAAGCTGCCCCGAAATCGTATCGGCTTTGACAGATGCTGTAGCCAGCGTATCCAGCTGCCGGGCGTTCACTGCCAACGCGTAAGAGGTATTCGGGTACTGTGTGATGAGCAACTTGTATTCAGCTGCCGCGCTGTCCATCTTCACAAAGCGAATCTCATAGAGCCAACCGATGGCATATCTGCATTTTGCCGCAACCGGAGATGTCGGATATAGCCTAATGATCTCCTTCAATGCCGCAAGAGCTTTTTCGCTCTTTCCGGTATCAATCAATACTTCGGCGGCGTTGTAGGCGTCTGCTGCAGGATCGGTTGCCTTTTTCTCGGCCTTTTCGTCGGGGGTTCCATGTTGTATCTGCCTAGCGAAGTAGGAATTTGGAAAGTCTCGTATCAACTGAGCCTGATACTCTTTCGCTGAAACCGTGGTCTTGTCCGGATACGAAGTCGCGAGTTCAGAGAGTATATACAGAATTCGCGGGGCGCTATGTTCATCGTATTGACGGTCGAGCGAGAACTTCAACCAGAACATAGCAGAATCAGGATTAGCAAGGTCAGTGTAGAACAATTCTCCAATACCTGCCGAGGCGCGCGCCTGATTTGCCTTCAAAGAATCAACATTTAAGCGACGACGAAGGGCAGCAAATGAGGTCTTGATTGAATCTTGAATGATGGCCAGACTATCTTTTCCCACATTCCCAAGAGAGTCCGTTTTGATACTTACAGAATCGGTTCTCGATACAAAAGCCAAAAGGCTGTCAGCCACCGAGAGCTCTTTAACATCTGCAAAGTAGAGATTGAGAGCGACAACTTTGTGGGACGCCTGATCAGCGACAGGCGCGGTTGGGACCGTCATTGCGCGATTGTAGTAATCTCTGGCTTTCAGGTAGTCATTTCCTGTCAGCTCAAAGTATCTTCCAAGCTCGAAATCCGCTGCCGCACCTGTTTCAGTCCTTGCATACGTTGTATCAAGCCCCAAATATATCGCGAGGGCTTCGGCATGTCTTCTCCCAGTGAGCAGAATGTTGGCCCGTTCAAGGAGTATCGCACCAAGGTAATCCTTGAACCTGTAGTCCTTCGCCATCTCATTTTCGAGAACGAGGGCTTTATCGAGGAGCCGCAGGTTCCGATAGGCCTGGGCGCCAAGCAATTTGCTCTGGAATATTTGATATATATGATCCGAATGGGGTTCTACTTTAAGGGATGCATCAATGGCGTTCTCGAATTGACCGTCATCAAAATAGAGCCGTACGATGTGAAACCAAGCGTCGGCAATGAGTTGATCACTGTCCGCTGCTTTTGCGGATTTTTGATAAAACTCGATTGCCGATGCGATTGCATTGTCGTGGACGGACAGATTACCCATGATGGAATAGGCTTCTGCCAGGATGTCGCCACTGCCACCCTGTTCTGCCAAAGCAATAAGTCCCGTAAGATTTTTGCGCGCCACATCGTATTCGCCCAACTTCTCTTCCGATTTGGCATACCACAGCTGCGCTTCAAGATTTAGCGAACTATTGGGATACTGGGTGATCAATTCCAGAAACTTCCGTTCCGCCTTGGAATACTCGGCCTTGTA
>JADGQA010000042.1 GCA_017882185.1 Bacteroidota bacterium | reverse complement strand
TGGCTTCGACTGGTAGAAATTTGTGTTCAGCGGTCTTACATAATTCTCATCGCGGAAACTGCACTCCAGGCCGGCATTCACATCGCCAATCCAGAACGCATCATGGTTGAGCTTGGCATCCCAGGTCCAGGAGATACTGTCGGGCCGGTAGCCGCCTTTGAGTCCCATGCCCATCGAGTATTTTGCGACATCCTTCCGAAGCGGTATCTCCAAACGGATATCCTTGACCGTCGTATTTTCTTTTGCTGTCAGTGTGACGCGAAAATCAACATAACCATCGAACTCCATTTGCGCATTGAGTGACACCCCGATCGGACCGGCAGTACTGCGCGATCTCCACGCAACGGCTCCTTGCGCGCGCTTCGTGATCTCATATTCATTGCTCTTCCATTCCTCCGCCTTCCCCTTTGAATTCTCGATGATCATGCGGACCGGTGCCGCAAGGAGTTCCCTTCCTCCTGTGACAAGACTCGTATTTTCCGGTGAAAAATGGCTGATGATACTCTGAGGAAATCCGGAAGGAGAGATTGACAGGCGCCTTCCGAGACACGTGATAACGTTGTCCTGAACGGTCATGGGAACGAACGGTGGGACGATGCTGTCATCCGCCGCAAGCTGGGAATTGAGCCAACGCAGTCTCGTGAGACGGTACGGATCGCTGTCTCCTGACTCGGCCAAGACCAT
Organism: Bacteroidota bacterium; assembly: GCA_017882185.1. GTDB lineage: Bacteria > Bacteroidota > Ignavibacteria > UBA10030 > UBA10030 > JADGQA01. Next base: position 18,900 of record JADGQA010000042.1, on the reverse strand, counting down.
GTCGGAGACGTCCAGACGGATTTTCACTTTCGTTGGCTTCAATCCCCGCGGCGTAATCGTGATGACTCCCTGATACGATCCCGACGCTGCATCGGTTGGGACTTCCATACCCATCCACAATGCTTGCACAGTTCCCTTTTCCACCGTCACTGTTTTTTCAAACTCCCGTCCCTGCCAGTCGATGCCTCCGGTGTTGAATGACATCAATGATGAAGCGGGGATGCTTCCGCCATCGCTCCTGCGAAGGTCGCTGATGGCTATTTTGACTCCCTCAATCCGCGTGCGAGCGGCGTATAAACCCAACTGAAACGCATAAAACTCACCCTTGTGCACAAATCCTCCAAACGCTTTCCTTGGTCCATCCATAATCCATTTTGCCGCAAGGTCGGTCGTCATTTTGATCGCGTCTTTTCTGTCTTCCGGAAACACAAGGTAGTCCGCTCTCCTGTTCATTTTGAGCAGGTGCTCGACTTCACTCTTCGTGGCGATGACCTCCATGGGATAGAAGCTGTTGAACTCATCGATCGATTGAAACTGGACAAGTTCTGCATCCGGAAACGAACGCAAGACGTTCTCAGCGCTCTCCTGATCATCAAGTTTGTGGAGCCTCAACCATGCGGGATCTGCGGTCTGTTCCGCGGGAAGGTAGTAACCCCGGGGGTAGTTTGTTCCCTTGGAACGGTAGAGAAGATAGTACACATAGTAGTTGCCAGGCACGGTCATCGGTTGAAAGACGATGTCACCGAACTCGCGGTTGATGTCCACACACGCTACATTCAGAATTCTCTTGCCGGAGGAAGCATCGATCACCTCAATCGCCTTTCGTTCCGGGTTACGATCTCTACGGCGCCACGGAATGTGCGCAACAACGGCATCGGTTTTGTCCGTAACCTTGACGACAACGCGATGATTACCAAGGGAATCCGCATTCCACGTTCCCGTGCCATAGTAGGATGGTCCGGGGAAATAGGATTGTTCTCTTGTTTGTGCACACAACGGTACAATCACAACAAACAGTAACAGCGGCAATATCTTTTGAGCGTATTCTGAATGCATTCAAGTGTCCTGTATCTGGTTCAAAGTGGATGAAACGATACGAAAGGATGTCTGATGAATCAACCCGATACGATTTCCGAATTCTCAGTGGGGGGTGTTTCGCGAACAAATCCGGAAATGTTCCCGAGCTGACGACAGGAGGATGGTGACGATGTTGATGCGCCGCACGATCGGGATCTCGCGCGAATCACTATACTTGTTTCAAGACGAGGAGCGTCAAATCATCCGAAGGCGGTTCATCACCGATGAAGACACGAACGTCTTCAAGAATATCGTCTTTGATCTGGTGCGCGGGTTTTATGACACTGTTTCTGATGATCTGTTTAAGACGCTCTTCACTGTATTGCTGCTTTGATTTGTCCATCGCTTCCGTGACGCCGTCCGTATAGAGCGCGAGCACGTCAGCGTGGCCCAGGCTGATCTGTTTGGACTCGTAGTTCATGTTGCCGAGCATGCCGAGAGGCAAGCCGCCAGCCTCGAGTTCGATGATCTCCCCGGATTGCAGATGAAACAGATACGGGAAATTGTGCCCGGCATTGACATACGTAATCGTGTGCGTTTCACAGTCCAACATCATGATAAAAAAGGTAATGAACCGCTCGGATGGACTGTTCTCAAACACGAGGTTGTTCAGCTTGGTTGTGAGCGCTGAGAGACTCGTGTCCAATTGAATATATGCCCTCAACGACGCGTGCAGAGTGGAAACCAGGAGCGCCGCAGGTACTCCTTTGCCGGTGACGTCTGCCATGACAAACACGTAACGATTGTTGCCAAGGGAAATGATGTCATAGAAATCTCCTCCAACACTGGTACACGGTTGTGCCACCGCCGCAATTTCATAGTGGGGAATGGGCAAAATTTCTTTTGGAAGCAGTCGCTGCTGGATCTCACCGGCTATTTGCAGTTCCTTCTGTACACGTTCGCTTTCCATACTTGTCCGGTACAGCCGTGCGTTTTCAACCGCGAGCGCGGCGTGTTCCGAGAAAGCTTTCAGGAACAGTTCATCCTCGTTATCAAACGCACCCCGCCGTTTGTTGATGATTTGAAACACGCCGATGATTTTGTCGTGACGATTCTTCATCGGCATGCAGAGCATCGTTTTGGTTTTGAATCCTGAACGTTTGTCAAATCCAGAATAGAATCGAGAATCTTTGCTGGCATCTTTCAGGTTGATCGTTTCGCCTGTCTCAGCCACGGTTCCTGAGATTCCGGTACCGATCGGAAGCCGTATTTCCACGAGTCCTCCCCCTCCTTTCAGCACTTTCGACCACAGTTCTTTTGTCTTCTCGTCGATCAAATAAATGGTCCCGCGCTCGGCATTGAGATTTTTTGTTGCAAGATGGAGAATGATCGAGAGCAACTTCTCGAGATCAAACGTGGTGTTGAGGTGCTTCGAAGCATCGATCAACGATTCCAGGCGGTGAACGTACGACTTCACTTCACCTGCGGGCTTCTTCTTTACAGTTTTCTTCGCCATGATTCCTCCGATGCTCGGTTGCTGCTTTGCTTTAGCGTTTGAGCATATGCATTTGCCACAGATCGCGGTTGCTTGTTCTCAAGAACGGTGAGAGTGCCATCAACCCTGTTTTACCGATGCTCTTTTGAAGATACGTCATTTCATCGAATTTCGCCTGCACGTTCGCATCCGGGTCGACCGTGAACCCTGATTCCCTCATTAAAAGGATCCCTTTCGCCTGAATTGCCAGCTCAAGGTGAAGACGTAAATAGCAGAGCATATCGACGACCGCTTCGCTGGGAAATTTGTTTTGAATGGAGTCCAAGTAGTGACCAATCCGGGTCATGCTGATGCCACCCGTGGTGATCATGGTCAGAAGCTCCGCATCATTGTCAAATCCCACGCCGAGCCAATCCCGTGTTGCCCGTTCACTCCTGGTGAACGCTGCAAGCATCAACGATGGAACCGCAATCACCGTCAGAGCCGTTGTTGTCACCGGACCAAGTGCCGAAGCGGGGATGAGGTGATTGAATAATGAATGAATAATGATCGCCGCTACGATGCCCGGAATAAACATGAGAAGGGACGTAGAATTCTTCACGTCAACGAGGTTTTTCGAAACAACCCCGACAATGGCTGTCGCTCCGCCGTGCATGATTGCCGTCCCGAATCCGCGTATGATCCAGACAAGGAGATTGGTCTCATGGAGGGATCCAAGGTAGTACACGTTTTCGACAAGCGCAAAACCGGCACCGAGGGCAAATCCCTGAATTGCCGCATCGACCATGAATCCAACTCTGCGGGCACGTATGAGATAGAACAAATATGACGCCTTCATCGTTTCTTCCAGGATGGGTGCTCCGTACCGTGCATAGGCGCCGGCGTCCATCATCGCGTGGGAATCCACTGCATCATAGATATACCACGACGCTCCCGCAGCCAGACATCCAAAGCCAATGGTTACGAGGATCGACTTTATGTTGACAAGCTTGTAACTATCCAGATAGATGAGAGCAGTCAGAAACATAAAGACGGGGACCAGGCTTAGTCCAACTTGCGCGAGAAAATGAAGTGGGGTATTCAAGGATGACGATAGAAGACTAAAGAATTTTCAGGGACACCATGAACTCATCCGATTTCCAGCGCGACTGTTCGTACGCCTTTGCATAGCCTAAGGATAGTGTCGCATCAAGAGTGTTCAACAATACGAGCCGAAAATTCGCTTGTGTTCCAACGTCTGCAGGTGTACGCCGGATGTCCGCGCGATCCATGTTTGTCACGATGCCTCCGGAAAAAAAGGAGAACTGCAGAAAGCTGCAATACAGCAGTGAGAATCCGAATCGACGGAACCTCACCGGAGGCGGCATCCACTCAACCAGCAGTTTCCCATAATTCGATCCACCAATATCGTTCAGGGGAACCCCCGGAAAGCTGTAGTCTTCACGGAATCGTTGCGCGTTTCTGTAGTCGACCCAGTTATTGCCGAACCCTCCAAAATAGAAGTTGGCAAATGGATCGTTGCGATCTCCGAACGAAGTCCCAGCGGAACTACGCAGCCAGACAGAAGAATGGCCAAGCGGCAAGGGAATGCCGTAGTCAAGATCCGAATAAAGCAGAGGTATCAACCTGGTGTTCACATAATTGTTCTGCGAAATGATCCCCCACTTGATGCCCTGCTCGTAATCAACCGCACCGAGAGATTTACGACGATATTCGTACTCAAGCTTTGCTGAAAACGTTTGAAGTTTATCGAAAGGAGTGGCAATATTCTGATACTCTGGTAGTCGCTCGAGCCCACCATACGTGACTGCATCGAGGACATATTGCAGGATTTCCGGATCATTATAGATGATCGTTTTCTTATATTGAGCGCCGAATGAATATCCCTTGCGGCTCGTTCTCGTCGGACCGAACAAGTCGTAGAAATCTGTTCCATTCCACATCCCACGAAGCGTCCATCCCCACGAACGAAAGTGCGCGTTCGCATGAAACCGTTCGTTCGGTTTCAGAATCTGACTGGGTGTGTACGCCAATGTGAAGTCCAGGTTGTCGAGGAAAATTCGGTCGGCGAAATTGAACCGGGCACCATACGCGACGAAATCTTTGTATCCTTCGACTATGGGATACATGGAGGAGACGCTCAAATTTTGGAGTTCGCTGTACTCTCCATCGAAGGTTTTGAGAGAATCGATGTTGATGCGTGCCGGCGATCCTGCCTTCCAGGTCTTCACAATGGGATACTTCTCCACCACCTCGTTTCCAAGGAACCGGATTGCGCCTACGCTATCCTGCCGTTCGATGGGGATCAGCGCCGGGGCGAAGCCCGCACCTGTGTATCGAAAAACGAACAACGAATCTTTTGTGTACTCAACCGGTCGGAAGAATCCAGTCTCACAATTGCTGACGATGTCCATATCCTTTTTGTCGCGATCGTATCTGTAAATATTGGACACTCCCGTGTAGTACGAGGTTCCGTACAAATACTTGCCGTCAGCAGAGAAAACAAAATTTGCGGGCACACTCAAATCGAAGTCGTACAGCATGTTGAACGAAAAATCCTGGTTTGCAATCTTCGCCATGTCCATTTGGATAAGCTTTTGTCTTCCACGCTCGTCGGCGTAGGTCATCGTCACCGCAGAGTCGTCGGGGGCGAGGTCCAGATCGAAGACTTCCTTGCCAAACGGGAAAGTGTAGATCGTATGCCATTCACGGTACGGATACGGGATGCGGACCAGCGTACAGAATCCGTTGTCGTGCCGGACTCCCCACAGCGAACGATCGATCTTGTTGAACACCAGGTCCCCTATTCGTGCTTCCTTCATCAAGTCTTCCGTTGAGCCGGTATTGAGATTGACGGCCTCGAGGGACCGCAGTCCGTTATTGTTCGTTGTGAAGAACACGGTTTTCGTTGCAGGGTCATAGGCAAGGGAAGTGACGTCGTAGATAGCCGCTCCTTTCACGTCGCAGACATTCGCGACCTTTCCGGAGTTTACATCAATCAAGGCGATGTGGGGAATCGTGCCAGGGTAATTGACGGCGGCGATGAGGGAGTGTAGCGTCGAATCATAGAAGACCCGTGAAATGGAACCGAGAGTTTGATATGTGACAGACCGGTATGATGTCAGGGGTGTCTTTCGTAGAGAATCGAGGTTCTCGTACTGCCATTGGTGCTCAAACTCTACCCATTGATCCCAGCCATCCTGGAGTGAAAGGCCGAACACGTGTTGGAACTGGCTTGCATAGTGTGCGTTGCTGTCGTCCGATCGTGTGATCCATTCCAGAATTTTCTCCGGACCGTATTTCATCGCGATGTACGTTACAAATCTCGTCCCGTACAGATATGAGTTTGCTCCGACCTGAAAATCCACTTTCGTGCCTTCCGATTCCAGTCCAATCGGATCGTAGAAGTAGCTACTGTCACGGACCATTGCCCGAAACACCATTTCGTCGTAGGAACCAAGCGTGCGTCCCAACCCGCCAGCCATCCACGTTTCAATGAACACGGCAATCCCCTCACGATACCAGCGCGTCGAATAATTTCTTGGTGCCGTCAGGTATCCGTACAGCACGGAAAGAGGATTGTCGGGGATGGGATTGACCTTGCCGGAAAATACAGAACGGAAGAAATTATCGCCGCTCGAAGCTTTGTCCAACGTAACAATGTGAACAAGCTCGTGGTTGAGCATCCAATTGATTCGCTCGTTCGCAGGTATCGTTTCGTACACCATATCGATTGGCGACATTCCTACTCTCACCAGGTCCTTCGGCGTAACCCCCGCGGATGCATTGCCAAAGTCTTCGAAGTCCGTCAGCAAAACCGTAACCTGACCGTTCGGCACATAGCTGAACAAATGGTGATCAAAATCGATGGCATTTTCGAAGCATCGCGCGACGTGCGGCACTACATAGGAGGCTGCCTGACCAAAGTACACCAGATCCAAATCTTTCGTCTGATAGGAGTACAGCTGAGCATAGCTCTTGGTTATGGGCAGCTGCAGAAGAGTCCACAATATGCTCCAGACGACGGCGCGTTTGCTCATCGTACAATGGCTCCTTCTGACGGGTTTGTGGTGGTTGGGGGACAACGATCGGAGAAAGGATGCAATTCTTTATGACAAAAGGCAAGTGCAATTCAAAAACCCATCAAAGGCGGAAGATTGCTGGTTCCCAAGGCGGGCGCGGAATTATCGGGAGGACAAAAAAAAGGGAGACTCCCTTTGCGGGAATCTCCCATAGTATCCGCACCTAAAGCGGAAGGAACGCTCGAAATCAGTTCTGCGACTTCATTGCCTGAGCAAGTGCATCGCTCTTCATGGCCTGAATGAACGCTTCGCTCTTCAATGCCTGGGTGAAGGCATCACTTTTCATCGCTTGAGCAAAAGCCTCACTCTTCATGGCCTGAATAATGGCCTGACTCTTCATTGCCTGAGCAAGTGCATCGCTCTTCATCGCTTGACTAAAGGCGTCGCTCTTCATAGCCTGAACCAGCGCCTGACTCTTCATCGCCTGGGCAAGCGCATCGCTCTTCATCGCCTGACTAAAGGCATCGCTCTTCATAGCCTGGACCAGTGCATCGCTCTTCATGGCCTGACTAAAAGCGTCGCTCTTCATCGCCTGAACAAGCGCCTGGCTCTTCATCGCCTGCGCAAATGCTTCGCTCTTGAGCGCCTGCATAAACGCCTGGCTCTTCATCGCCTGAGCAAATGCTTCACTCTTCAGCGCTTGGGCAAATGCTTCACTTTTCAACGCCTGCACCGCTGCATCACTCTTCATGGCCTGAGCAAAGGCTTCACTCTTCAGGGCCTGGGTGAGATTGCTCTTGAGAGCCTGAGTGAAAGCCTCGCTCTTCATTGCCTGAGCCAGCGCATCGCTCTTCATCGCCTGGAGAAACGCGTCACTCTTCATGGCCTGCGTCAGTGCATCGCTTTTCATCGCCTGCGCAACGGCATCGCTTTTCATGGCTTGAATAAACGCATCGCTTTTCATGGCCTGTGCAAGCGCATCGCTTTTCATCGCCTGAACAAGCGCTTGACTCTTCATCGCCTGGGCAAGCGCATCGCTTTTCATCGCCTGGGCAACCGCGTCACTTTTCATGGCCTGGGTGAACGCATCACTCTTCATAGCCTGAGCAAATGCATCACTTTTCATCGCTTGCAAGAACGCCTGGCTCTTCATCACCTGCGCAAACGCATCGCTTTTCATAGCCTGAGCGAAAGCGTCGCTCTTCATCGCGTTTTGGAATTCGGGATCCCGGATGAGCTTCTGAACCTCGTCATTTTGGAGAAGCACCTGGATCTCAGTCGAGGAAAGAACCACGTCCTTCTCACTCATTTGTTCCGAACGATACTTTTCTGCCTTCTGTGCTCCGCCGATGGTACCCTTCGCACTGTCTCCTTCCGGCGGAGGATAGACCCGGGAAATCAGGACAATTGCAACCGCGACAGCAACAATACCCCCCAACGCAAATACCCGTTTTCTCCCGCTCAAAAATTCTTGAAGTGTAGCCATAACTGCCTCCTTCTGATTATTGAAACGATGAATAGTCTTTGATTGAGGTTGTAAAAGCTGAAGCGACCGTAAAATATCTTCCTGAAGGTGCAGTGGAGGATTCTGAGGCTGAACCGAATGCAGGAGTTTTGCTGTCCGGCGAAGTTCCTCAAACATTATTCTTGCTTCCTTGCTTCTGTCCATCCGGCGACGGAGCTCCGCTTTCTCGGCTTGGGTCGCCGTCCCGTCAATCTCTTTGTGCATCAATTCAACAACCGATGAACGTACCATGATCACAATCCCTGTCTCAATAACATTTTTCTTAGACGTTGCCGTGCAGAAAAGAGCCGGGCTTTCACTTTCGTTTCCGTTACCCCGAGCGTTGCGCCCATTTGAGTATAGGAAAGATCCATGAAATGCCTCAACACAATGACGCTCCGCTGTTCCGGGGTGAGTTTCATGATAGCATGCTGGATGATTTCGTTCCGTTCTGTTTCGTGTAATGCATCTTCAGGTGATTGATCGGGCGAAACGAGTTCTTCATCCAGTGGTTCTGTTTGTTTCTGTCGTTGAAGGAAATTCAGTGATTCGTTGATCGCTATTCGATAGAGCCAGCTAAAAAATTTCAGGCTGAGGTCAAACTTGCCAAGATTTTCGTATGCCTTGACGAACGTGGTCTGGGTTATGTCTGCTGCGTTTTCGACATCACCGACCATGCGCAGCGCAAGGTTATAAATTGGCTTTGTGTACTTTTTGACGAGATCGCCAAACTTCGCGCGGTTTCCATCAAGACATTGTCTGACGAGTATGGAGTCCTCTTGCTCAACCATAAATACAGACTGATATCCCTAAAGTTGGTAAGTTTTGGAAAGAAAGTCCTGATAAATCTGTTGAGTGCGAAATTACAGAAAATTCAGGCCTTTCTACAGATTCCCTGTTCTATTCAATCTCAAAGATGAGGTCAAATCGGGCATAGCGGAATACATCCCGGATATGCTGGTTCATGTTGATCAGTTTAAGTCCCTGACCTGCATCCTTAAGCCTCTTCTGGGCGGCAAACAAAATACCCAGGCCCGCGCTCGAAATGTAATCGAGATCCTTGAAATTCACCACAGCAGATAACGTTACTTTGTCAAATTCCTTTTTCGCGCTTTCTGCTTGTGAAGCATCCAATCTCCCGGAAAGATGAATTTGGCCATCCTCTGTGATCGTAAGCTCAAACATTTCTCTTACTCCACAAGTTTTGTCAGAATGATTCTACTGTACTTTCCATCGTGTGCATACTCAACATCGTCCATCAGCTTCTTGATCAGAAAGATCCCCAATCCTCCCGGTCTTCGTTTCTCGATCGACAGGCTGGGGTTAACATCTTCTTTTTTCGTGATGTCGAACGGCTTCTCTTCGGCATCGACAAACCCAACCTTGAGTTTTTTCCCTTCCCTGTTCAGGGAAATGGTTACGTGGGTGTTCCCCGGATTGTACTTCACCATATTTGTGAACACTTCTTCAATTGCAAACTTGATGGAAAAAACCTGGGAATCGTTGAGCTTGTTGGATACCGAGAATTTGCCGACAAACTCAAAAATTGCCTTCAAGGACAGGAAATCCTTGGCGAAACTCTTTTCTATGTGATTGGAATCCGAGGAAGGCATGAACTCGCCGGCAACAACCGGCGGAAAGATAGGTAATCAGGCTCCAAGAATCAAATCCGTTCGCACTGCTGGATGTGGATCCACCCCACTTTGCCGTCAGCCAGCGTGATTTTGACCCAATCGCCCAGTGTGTCGCTCATTTTCACCTTCAGACCCTCGTGGACAACGAACGCGTTGATGCTTTGTTCGTCCGGCGAAGACTTTGCAGTGACAACGGACACTGTGACGATGCCCTGATCGTTGCCGAGGAATAACGTGGAATGGATTGCGATGGTACCACCCGCCGAAAGCAGGACAACGATGGCAGCCAGGACACTCCACCGCAGGATTCGTACGATCGCTGCGCTGCGAACAACATACACACCTGCAAGCGAGATGAAGACAACAATCCAGCCGACCATAAGCGCAGACATCGCTGTTTGAAACGGAATGAATGCAGCATATGCGCGCATCCATTGAATAATGAATAATTCCGGGACGGGGTCAATCCGGTCGATGGTTTTGAAGCTCACGAGCCGAAGGTTGTGGGCTATATCGGCATCACCTGGCTTCAGACGCTGGGCGCGTTCATAGGCAAGAATGGCCTGTGCAATTTTCCCCTGACGATAGTATGCATTGCCGAGATCAAAATAGACCTCTGCGCTCACCATTCCCTGGTCAATGATCTCCTGGTATTGAGCCGCCGCCTCGACATATTTGCCAGCTCTGTAATAATCATTCCCCCGGTTGAACAACTCTACCGGAGTCTGGCTCAGGGCCGTTTGATAACCCAGCAGGGCAACAACGATAGAAGAGAATATGATCGATCCGGATTTCATGAAAGATGAATAAATGTTCTTTCAATTGAGTTGATCGCCGCGCTCGCTGCGTCGAGCAATTCTTTTCTTGCTCCCGATGTATCGGAGTCCGGAGCAAATCGTGCAAAATCAGCCCGCTCTATGCACGTTCGTAATTGCGCAAGCGTTTGATCATCCACACCCCGTTGCTGTAACCGGTTGACGGCATCTTCAACGGTGAGCGATGATTTTTCGAGATGAAGTTTGTCCTCCAGGTAGCCGAAGAGCGCCTTCGAAATTTCTGCGTGATAGCTTTCCGTGTTACCCTGGGCAAGGAGCTGTTTCGCCTGCTTCAGACGTCGTGTTGCTTCCTTTCCCGCCTGCTGGAATCGAAACTTCGGCATATCGCCATAGATCGCTTTCATTCTCTTTCGGTATACGAACGCCCCAACGAAGAGGAGAGGGGGGAGAACGGTGCTGAGATAAAACATCCCGCCACCCAACGGCGATTCTGAAAGACTCTGCAGCTCCCCCGAACTGAGCTTGAGATATCGAATGTCCTCTCCCAACAACTTTATGCCTTCCTTTGAAGCAATCGATGCATCACCACCTGCGATCTCCCTGCCCGGCGTTATCGTGATGTCGAACTTTGGCGAAGAGAGTTTTATGTACTGGTGCTTTTCAAGGTCGTAATAGGCGAAAGGAATTGGTTCGATTGTCCGCTTGCCCGGATTGCGCGGGACAAGCAAATATTCCGCCGTTTTCTTTCCACGGATAATTCCTCCGGCACGAGCCACATCGTTTGTGATTTTCGGATCGTACGCCTCCAGGTCCGTCGGCAAGACAGGTTTTGGAAGTGAAAGAAGGCTGACGTTGCCGGTTCCGGAGACCGTGAGCTTCAGCGTGATCGGATCTCCTGCTCGGACCTCATTCTTATCGATCGTTGCCGCAAATGTATACTGACCGACAGCGCCTGTGAACCCTATTGGTGCATTCGAAGGGAGAGGATCGATCGTGAATGCAAGAGGATTGGCCTTAACGATGATCTGCTGAGTTTGAGTCTGTTGAAAGAACGGGTCATTGAAAACATCAAAGGGATCGTTACTCCGACGGCGTGTTTGAACTTGAACAGCACATTGCACTTCGAGTGGTGCGATTTTGAGGGTCCCGGCTTGCGTCGCGAACAGGGCCGTCCGCTTGATAACCGCTACCCGATATTGCTTTCCTTCGTAGTTCTCATTGACGACAGCCGGCTGTTGCGACTGTTCGATATCTTCGGACCAAAATCCTTCGTACGTGGGTGCCTTCGTCAAATCATACCCGCTCACAGAAACGCGCGTGTAGAGTTTGTAGGTGATCGTGATCTGCTCTCCGACGCGGGCACGCTGCTTGTTGGCGATCGCACGGATAAACAGATTATCGCCGATGTTTGCGAGATTTGTCTCGGGGGCTTGCACCTTTTGCTGCGGTTTGCCCTGAACAACTTCCACCTGAATGGGCTGCGTCTTGAGCTGCGTACCTTTATAATCGATCGTCGCGGCGGTAATCGTGTACTTCCCCGCTTGTCGCGCATAGAGAACGTACGAATATGCAATCGAACCGGACATAGAGCCGTTAACGATCTGGTAACTCTGCGATGTATTCGGCCCGCTGAGAACAAGGAGCTGTCCGAAATCCGGAGCTCTAAAATTCTGCGCACCCATGGCATTAGCCCCGGAAACGTTAAATGTCACCGTGAACTGTTCTCCGGTTCCGACTTTTGTCCGGTCGGCGGTTGCGGTGAACGATCCATCCTGGGCGAACGCGACCGAAAACCAGAGGATGATCAACCCCCCTGATTCAATTGCCCTTACCATTATTCTCGAAAATGCTGTTGCCATTTTTTGTTTCACTGATCGCTGCCAGCTAAACGCTGGGCGTTATTGCCTACCAGTCCTTTTCCACACGCACTTTGGCTGCCGGACGCTTGTGCAGATCTTTCTGAACCTGTTTCTCAGAATTCCGCAGCGCTTCAAGAATCCGGTCTGCCTCGTCTTTGGGCATCTGATTTTTCATCTGTGTCTGTCTCGTTTGATCCTGCTTCGCTTGTTGATTTTGCTGTTGCTGGTTTTGCTGCTGTTGTTGCTGTTGCTGTTGTTGTTTCTGATCCTGATTTTGGTTCTGGTTCTGCTGATCCTTTTTGTCCTTCTGCTTGTTTTTGTTCTGCTGTTGTTGTTTCATGCGATCCAGTGCAAGCTGCAGATTATAGCGAGTGTCCTCGTCATTTGGATTCATAGCGAGTGCGCGTTTGTATGCCTCAATGCTTTCGGGGAACTTGTTCGATTGGAACAACGAATTGCCAATATTGTAATACGATGCCGCTTTGTTACCGGCCTCCTTGGAGGCGGTCGCGGCAACACCGAACTGCCGCATGGCCTCATCATATCGTTGCTGTTTGTACAGAGCATCGCCGAGGTCAAATTGGGCCGCGTGCGATTTCGGATTCTTCTCAAGAGCCCTTTTGTACGATACTTCAGCATCGTTGTATTTCCCCTTTTCGTAAACTTTATTTCCTTCCTGAACGTGAGACCGTACTGTTTGCGATTGCGTGACCGAAATAATCGTCAGCAGCATAAAAGGAAGAATGGCGGCGGTCGGCATTAATCTCTTGAGCATCAGCATCAATTTACCTCTCCGTTCTGATAATACAACTTCGACAAGAAGCAGCACGATAGCAAGTGCGAGCGGGTATTGATACCGCGACTCATATCCGGAGATCTGTCTTGCACCGAATTCGGTCTTACCCAGGGATTCCAAATCCTTGTAGACTTCGTCCACTTCATTTCCACCGCTCGTGGCACGCCGGTACGAACCATTGGTCGCGACCGAAATTTGTTGCAGCATCGACTCATCAAGTTTCGTGAGCACAATGTTGCCCGATTCGTCGTGCTTGTATTCGGCCTGTTGTCCCTGCGCATTATAGATGGGGATAGGCGATCCCTCGACAGTCCCCATCCCGATCGTATAGACCCTCACGTGCGCTTTCTTCGCTTCCTCTATGGCTCCCAGCAAATCCCCCTCTGTGTTCTCCCCATCCGTCACGACGACAATTGCCTTCTGGGTTGGGAGATCGGTCTCGAACGATTTCAACGCCAACTCGATGGCGCTTCCAATGACGGTTCCCGGAACGGGGACAGCGTCGACATCGACCGCGGAGAGGAAAAGATCCGCTGCGGAATAGTCGGATGTCAATGGGAATTGTACGAAAGCGTCTCCTGCAAATACAATGAGTCCCACGCGGTCGCCGGAGAGCTTCTGCAACAGGCTCGAGATATCACGCTTGGCCTTTTCGAGCCTGTTTGGCTTCACGTCTTCTGATTTCATACTCAGCGATACATCGAGTGCGACAAATAAATCAATTCCTTCCCGCTTGACTTCTTCCAACCTTGTGCCAACCTGCGGGTCCGCAATGGCCAGAATCATGCAGGCAAATGCTCCAAGAAAAAACGCTTGCTTCCATGCACGTTTGCCCGGGCTTATGTCAGGGGCGAGTTGGAGGAGCAACGACGGAGAGACCATACGATGCATCTTCGTTTTTCCCCAATAGTGCAACGCCACAAATGCCGCTGCAAGTGCTGGAACAGCCAGCAGGAACCAAAGATATTGTGGATTAGCAAAACGTAGCATAGCAATTAGTTTTCAGCAGTCAACGGTCAGCATGCAATTTCTTGATGAACGTACTAAGCATCTTCTTCACTTCAATAACTTTGCCGTTTAGATCTTCATAGGTCTCGTCATTGATTAGCCCCAAGTCCTATGACAGCAGAACATGATATTCAAGCTCGCTGGCAAAACCCATTGCGATCTGACAATAGCGGGCCAACTCCACATCGCCACTCCTCCCACACCCTTCAGCTATGTTCGCAGGAATCGAAGCTGCACATCTTCGCATTTGGCTTGTCAAGCCGTACATTTCGTTGTTTGGTAACTTACAGGTTGTTTCGTAAACCTGCAGAGTGGTTTCGTGTGCTTTCTGCCAAACCTTCAGTTCTCTAAATGGTTTCATGGTTTTTCCATGACCGCTGAATGCTGCAAGCTGAAAGCTGCTTCTATGGAATCTTCCTCAACACCGTCGATGCGACGCTTACTTCCAGAAGGACCAATGCAAATCCCAGCATAAGCCAGGTATTAAACAGATCCGTGTAACGCTTGTAAGCGGTTACTTCGATCCTCGTCCGCTCCAACTTATCGATCTCTTTGTAGATTGCCTTCAGTTTTTCGTTGTCAGTCGCTCTGAAATATTTCCCGCCTGTCATATCAGCGATGGCGCTCAATCCTTTTTCGTCGAGGTCTACGGGAATAAGCTGTCGCCGAATCCCGAATGGAGTCTGAACCGGGTAGGGTGCCTCTCCCTTTGCTCCTACGCCGACTGTATAGATGCGTACTCCATACGTCGCGGCAATCTTCGCCGCTGTGATCGGATCGATTTCTCCCCTGTTATTCACTCCGTCGGTCAACAGGATCATTACCTTGCTCTTCGCCTTGCTGTCCTTCAGCCGATTGACACCGTTCGCGATTGCCATACCGATTGCCGTTCCATCGACTACCATTCCATTTTTCACCTGATGGAGAAGATTCTTCAACACTGTGTAGTCTGTCGTCAACGGGCACTGCGTGAAACTCACGCCCGAAAAGATTACCAGACCGATGCGGTCATTCTGACGGCCGTCAATGAAATCCTCGGCTACCTGTCTCGCTGCCCCAATTCTGTTGGGGGTAAAGTCCTCGGCCACCATGCTCCCCGAGACGTCGAGCAAGAGGACAATATCGATGCCTTCTGTCGATACATTTTGCCTGCTTGAAACTGACTGGGGTCTCGCCAGAGCAACGATGAGGCACACCAGCCCCATCAGGCGCAGAGCAACCGGACTGTGACGTAGTTGCTCGCGGAGGGTCTTTGGAATTTTTTCGAACGGTTGAAGCGAAGAGAATTGCAGTTCCGTAACCATCTGCCGTCGACGCCACCAGAAGTAATACGCGGCGAGCGGTATGAGAATCAGCAGCCAAAGGAATTCCGGGTTTGCAAAGCGATCACCCAACACTTGCGGTCTCCTCGGTTTGTTCCTCTTCGACCGTTGCCGGCGCTGGTGTCATAGCCCGGACAATTCCGTAAGCCCAACGTAATTCGTTTTCGTTATCTTCGGGCGCCGGCACATACTTGGCAAACTTCACAAGATCGGCAGTCACAAAGAACGATTGCATCTCTTTCCACACGATTTCGGATTCTGGAAACTCCTTCATGTGTTGAAGGATCTCGTCCGTTGTCAATTCAAGGGCAATGAAATTCCACCGTCCCTCAAAGAAGGTCCGGACAATGCCGGTAACTTCTGAATAGTATTCTTTCACTTTGCCGCTTTGCCAGAGCTTTTTTTCTTCCAATTCCCTCAATGCAAAAAGTGCGGCCACATGTGGCGCAATTTTCGGTTTCGGTGAAACATAGGACGCCATTTTTTGTTTCTGCTTCATTCTATAATAGTAGTAACCATATCCTGCGGCGCACAAAAGAACGAGTGCAATGAGATATGGGATAACATCTTCCAATTGCCAGGGGGCGGAAATGGGAGCCTTGATATCTTTGATATCACCCTTCGGGTCGATCGCTATACCGCTAACATTCAGGTAGATAGTGTTTGTGAATGCCTTGTGTGTAGCGGTTTCCCCTTTGATTCGATAATCAAACGCAACCGGCGGAATGAACACATTTCCAGAGTCAATAGTCATAAGCCTGAGTATCCAACTCGGCTTATTCGCATCACGTTGAACGTGGAGCACCGCAAAGCTGCCGACGCTGTCTTTTATGGCCGGGGCGATGGTATCAACGTCTGCAGTTACAGTTCCCTCCACATGGAGATTGATCCAATCGCCCATTCGATAGTTCGTCGAATCCGTCCGTGCAGACAAGCCAACCTGTTGGGCATGCACGAAGGTGGCGAAAAACGCGCTCAGAATAGCAACCCTCTTAAGTATACCGATCATGCTCGCCGCTCCCTGAGTCTGAAGAAATCCACCAACGGCTTCATGTAGGGCTTATCCAATGAAATCTCAACGCTATCCAGCTTTGACTTGACGAACAGTGATCGCCGTTTTTTTTGGAGTGCGTCAAGGTACGTTCGATAACCATTCCGCACTTTCTTATCGTGGGTATCGATCCATCGTTGAGTGCCGGTTTCTGCGTCCTTGAATGTAATGAGTCCAACATCCGGCAACTCGACTTCGTGCGGATCTTTCAATACAAGGCCGATCAAATCGTGTCGCTTCCCCACAATACGAAGAGCAGAATCATAACCCGAGTCCATGAAATCCGAGATCAGGAATACGATGCTCCTTTTTTTCTGAATGTGGTTCAGATATTCAAGCACGCTGTTCAAACTCGTTGTTTTGCGGCGCGGCTCGAAGGAAAGGAGTTCACGCACAATCCTGAGTGCGTGCGAGCGACCCTTTCGAGGTGGAATGAACTTCTCAATTTGATCGGTGAACAGGATCGCTCCTACCTTGTCATTGTTTTTCATGGCCGAAAATGCAAGGATGGCGCTCAGCTCGGCCGCAATGTCCCGTTTCAACGATGTTTGCGAACCGAAGAACTGCGAGCCGCTCATATCAACGAGAAGGATCACTGTGAGCTCGCGCTCTTCCTCGAACACTTTGACATACGGGTGATCCAACCGCGCGGTGACATTCCAATCGATGGTCCGTATTTCATCGCCGAATTGATATTCGCGCACCTCGGAAAATTCCATGCCGCGTCCTTTGAACACGGAATGGTATTCGCCGGAAAAGACCTGGTTCACCACACCGCGTGTGCGGATCTCAAGCTGTCGGACTTTCTTGAGTAGTTCTTTGGTTTCCATTATTATTGCTCACTGCAGAGCACGCAAAGAACGCAGAGAAAAATGGTTTTACGATTTAGAGTGAACGTTATTATTTCCTTGCGCGTTGCCTTTGCGATTTGTTTTTCAAATCACCCAATCGGAAATTGAAAATTGACAATCTCTCTACGGGACTTCCACGGAGTTCAATATTTCCGCTACAATTATTTCCGACGTAATTTCTTCTGCTTCCGCTTCGTAGGTGACAGCAACGCGGTGACGCATCACATCAGGACAGATTGCACGGACATCTTCCGGGATGACATATCCCCGTCGCTTGATGAAGGCGTGTGCCTTCGATGCAAGCGCCAGATTGATGGTGGCCCGCGGTGATGCTCCATAGCTAATCATGGGAGCAAGTCTTTCCAATTTGAAGTCTTTGGGTTGTCTGGTTGCGAAGACGATATCAAGAATGTAGCGCTCAATTTTTTCATCCATATATACTTGCCGTACGACTTCGCGAGCGGACAGAATTTCTTTTGGAGAAACCACGGCCTTGACACGCTTATCTTCGTTCGCGATGTTCTGTTTCATAATGGCAAGCTCTTCCTCCCTCGACGGATAGCCGATCTTGACCTTCAGCATGAACCGGTCCACCTGGGCTTCCGGTAACGGGTATGTTCCTTCTTGTTCAATCGGATTCTGTGTCGCGAGAACGAGGAACGGCTCTTCGAGTTTAAACGTCTCCTCTCCGATCGTCACCTGGCGTTCCTGCATCGCTTCCAGAAGAGCGCTCTGAACCTTCGCAGGGGCACGATTGATTTCGTCCGCGAGAATAAAATTGGAAAAAAGGGGCACTTTGCGTGTGAAGAATTTGCCGTCCTTCTGATTGTAGATCATCGTCCCGACAAGATCGGCGGGAAGAAGATCGGGGGTAAACTGAATTCGTTGGAATTTCGAATTGATCGCGGCTGCAAGCGTCTTGATGGAGAGCGTTTTCGCTAGCCCCGGAACTCCTTCCAGCAGTATGTGCCCCTGACACAGAAGTCCGATGAGGAGCCGATCGACCATCGATTTCTGTCCGATGATGACCTTCCCGATTTCTGATATCAGGACATCCACGAATTCGCTTTCGCGTTTGATCATTTCATTGATTGTTTTGATATCCACGTGGTTCTCCTTACAGTTGGATTTTGACGTTCTTCAGTATTATTGACGAATTTGAGGAGTTCTTAGTTCCTTTTGGAGAGATTCTTTTGCTTGGCAATCGTATAACAACAGGTTCTCACTTTGCGTTCTCAAGACTTCCCAAGAGAAATGACTACGAACTCTCTCCGGGACAAAAAAAACGAGCCACGCCACAAAGACAACTGAACGTGAGGGCGGCTCGGTAAAAATAGGCTATCAGCGATCAGCTTGCAATTGGCAACCACGCTGTTCTTTACTTTCTGACGAAGAGCTGACCGCTGCTTTTCCGAGCGGGAGACGGGACTCGAACCCGCGACGTCCAGCTTGGGAAGCTGGCATTCTACCACTGAATTACTCCCGCAAAAAACGTTTATAGACGGATCCCGATAAACGACGTCGGGATTCTCAAAACGGTGGCTACTCTCCGCCTTCGGCGGATC
>JADGQA010000188.1 GCA_017882185.1 Bacteroidota bacterium | reverse complement strand
TCAAACAGCGAGGCTTCATATCTTTCGGAAACTGAAAAGCTTAGATTGATCAGGCTTACCGTGGAACAGGCAAAACGAGGAAGAACCGTCATCGCAGGCACAGGTCTTGAATCGGCAAAAGAGACCCTTCGCTTGACGGAGAAGGCTGCAAACCTGGGAATCGATGCGGCTCTCGTGTTGACACCATCGTACTACATCGACCAAATGACGGATGAAGCACTCATCGGGCATTTTTCGTTCATTGCAGATCGTTCCCCCGTTCCGATCTTGATCTACAATGTCCCTAAATATACGCATATGAACATATCTTTGAATGCGCTGAAACGGCTCAGCGAACATCCGAACATTGTCGGAATGAAAGACAGCAAAGGTGAGATAGGACAGGTCGAGCTTTTTGTGAAGAATGTCCCAAGAAGCTTTCAGGTGATTGTTGGGAGTGCATCCGTATGGTATCTTTCGCTTCGGCTTGGAGTGACTTCTGGAATCCTCGCGCTTTCAAATTTCACGGGGAATCAATGTGCTCAGATCCAATCATTGTTCAAGGCGGGCGAGGTTCAAAAGGCCGAGGATTTGCACAAGAGGCTATTGCCCGTGAATACGGCGGTAACTTCGACGTACGGCGTAGCCGGTCTGAAATATGCAGCAACGCTGGCAGGTTATGAGGGTGGTATTGTCCGGAGACCGCTGCTGCCTCTCAGCGATGAATCAAAGAAGGATATTCGAAGTATTCTTCAAACGGCAGGGATACTCCAATGAATGACGAGTCTTAATCCCTCACTAATTTCTTGTACTTGATCCGGTGCGGTTGATCCGCAGAAATCCCAAGTTTCTCTTTTCGATACTCTTCGTACTCTGAATAATTCCCGTCGAACCAGTAAACCTTGCTGTCTCCTTCGAAAGCAAGCATGTGTGTCGCGACTCGGTCGAGGAACCACCGGTCGTGCGAAATGATGACTGCGCATCCTGCGAAATTGTTCAGAGCTTCTTCCAAAGCACGGAGGGTATTCACGTCGAGATCGTTTGTCGGTTCGTCGAGGAGCAGCACGTTTGCACCTTGCCTCAGAACTTTCGCCAGGTGCACACGGTTTCTCTCCCCGCCGGAAAGCACACCGGTCGGTTTTTGTTGGTCCGGTCCGCTGAAATTGAACCGCGCTACGTACCCCCGAGAATTGACTTCTCGTGTGCCGAGGCGAATCAGTTCTTCTCCTCCCGAGATTTCCTGCCATATCGTTTTGTTCGGATCCAGGGGGCGATTCTGATCGACATAGGCAAGCTTGACTGTTTCGCCGATTGTGATGGACCCTGAATCCGGCTTTTCCTGTCCCGTAATCATCCGGAATAGCGTGGTCTTTCCTGCTCCGTTCGGACCGATGATACCGATAATGCCGCCGCGTGGCAGCGAGAAAGTCATGTCTTCACAGAGCAAATTGTCGCCATAACCTTTGGACACGTTCTTTGCTTCAATGACGACTTCTCCCAGTCTCGGGCCCGGTGGAATGTAGATTTCTAGTTCCTCATCGCGTTTGTCAGCCTGATCTTCGAGCATCCGCTCATAGGAAGCGATTCGCGCCTTGCTTTTTGCGTGTCGTCCTTTCGGATTCAAACGAACCCACTCCAGCTCACGGGCAAGAACGCGTTGCCGCTTGCTCTCCTGTTTCTCCTCCACCTCGAGTCGTCTCTTTTTCTGGTCCAGCCACGAAGAGTAATTTCCTTCAAAGGGAATTCCTTCACCACGATCTAACTCCAGAATCCATCCGGCGACGTTGTCAAGAAAATAGCGGTCGTGGGTCACAGCGATAACCGTCCCTTTATATTGCCTCAAGTGTTGCTCCAACCAACCGACGGATTCAGCGTCAAGATGGTTTGTCGGCTCGTCCAGCAAAAGCACATCCGGTTCCTTGAGAAGGAGCCTGCACAGAGCTACCCGGCGGCGCTCTCCGCCGGAAAGTATTTTTATAGGTGTTTCGCCGGGCGGACACCGCAGCGCATCCATCGCCATTTCGAGCTTGCTTTCAAGATCCCAGGCATTCTGATGATCGATCTGTTCCTGCAGTTTCGCTTGTTTCTCCAGGAGCTTCTCGAAGTCGGCGTCAGGTTCTCCGAGGGCAACATTCACTGCTTCAAATTTTTTGAGAAGTGCAACGGTCTCGGCAGCGCCCTCTTCGACGACTTCCCTGACGGTCTTGTCCGGATCGAGTTCGGGTTCCTGGGGAAGGTAATCGAAACTAATTCCCTTTTGAGCCGTTATTTGGCCAAGATAATCTTTATCAACCCCGGCAATGATACGGAGGAGTGTGCTTTTCCCGGCACCGTTCAATCCAAGGACGCCGATCTTCGCTCCGTAGAAAAAAGAAAGATAGATATCCTTGAGAACCTGTTTGTTCGGCTTGTGCACTTTGCCGACACCGATCATCGAAAAGATAATCTTGTTGTCGCTCATCCTAATAGTTCGTATATATGTGTGAAAGTAGCGGGGATACTGAAGACGCGAATCGCATTAAGAATAGTCAAAAGAGAGCAACGATTCCATAGAATTCCGACTCTCTCATCATTATGAATCCATGCTCCCAACCACAAATGCATCTACGGTGGTTCTGTAGCGGCACGATACTTCAGGCTGTTGCGATTCTTCTATTGACACGGACTGCGGACGCGCAACCGCGAAAGACCCACTCATTTCGAACTTCGGCCCCTGGTCCGTCTGCCTTCATTGTAGAATCCGATCCATCCGCTCAGTTGCTGGAAGGATTCATCCTCATCCAAAAAGCGAATTCAGGGGATCCTGTTGCGGAACAGGAAGTGGGGTTGCGCTATCTTTTTGGCCGCGATTTTCCGCCCGATACTTTGAAGGCGGTTTTGTGGATCAAAAAGGCTGCGGATCAAAGCCTTCTAACTGCGAAATACAATCTCGCCATCCTTACGAACAATGCGTGGGGAATTGACTGGAATCCCTTCGAAGCATACAGACTCTTTCTTGCCGCAGCAAAAGGCAACATGATGGAGGCGCAATACATGGTCGGGCTGACGTATGTCGACGACCTTGTGGTTCCTCGCAATTGGGACACTGCCTATAAGTACCTGTCCGATGCAGCCGCGCAGAACTTCAAGCCCGCAAAAGAGGTTCTGGATGAATTTGCCAAGAGGGGCATACACATAAACAAAGATTCCACTGGAATCACGCCTGACGCATCGAAAGCACCGAAAGCGGTGGACAAAGAAAAAGGAAAACCGGATACAGCATGGACACCCGTTTTTCTGGATCTCCAACGCGATCCCCCGACTGCACTTGATGATACAACGCTTCTCAAAGAAGCATATCGTGAAGCCAATATCACGACGCGATATTCTATTGAGACCGAACCAGTGAAGCATCGCCGTGTCGAAGAAGACACAGGGATGGTACGAATCATTGAAGCGGCGGAATCGGGAAACCCGGAGGCATTGACGCTGATCGGAAGATTGTATGAGGAAGGAATTGGGATCGAGCGTGACCTCACCCTCGCTGCTGAATACTACATCCGGGCAGTGAGATTCGATTCGCCTCGAGCCTCGCAGCTTCTTTGGAAACTTTTCCAAAACAATGAATTTCGGAAGCAGCTCGATGAACGGAGTCGGCACAATGATCTTGTTGCTCTGTTTGTCTGGGCTGGCGTTACTGCCTTGCGATACGATCTTACCTTGAACGATCAAAAGGCTTTGGAATTGCTTGAAAAATCCGCCGACGGACATCACGTACCGGCACTCATCGAGCTTGGATTGTGCTCCTATCAGGGGCGGTGGGTGCAACAGGACAGAAATACGGCCATTGCAATATGGAATGAAGCGGCATCGCTCGGAAGCGAAGAAGCAAAAGTGAGAATCGCCGCAGCCAAAGTCACTGGCAATTTCTCTGATCACCAGTACAGCGTTTACCTCCCGATTCTTGTTGAGGCGGCGCAGCAAGGCGCACTCATAGCTCAACTTGCTCTTGCATACTGTTATGAATACGGATTCGGGCTGCAAGAGAACAAAGGAGAGGCCGCACGGCTCTATCGTGTATGTGCCCAGCGAGGAAGCCAAAACGCATTTCAGTCACTCCGAAGGATGTACGACGAGATTAGACCGAAGGAAAAGGAATTCGTCATAGACCAGTGAGTGAGAAAGTGTGTGAATGGTTGTTGCGTTCGAAAATTTGGGAATCGCACTGCGGAAACAATACTTTTTCTACTGCTAATTTCATTTCGCTGCGTTTAGCCAATTCTTTTCTTTGAGCCTCGGAAACTTTTCACTATTTTGGCTATCCATTTGCAGTCAAAAACCATTGTATCATTATTGAATCCAATTCACACTTCGATGAAGCATGAAACAAGAACTCTTAAAGAAAATTGACAATAAGACATTTGTGGTTGGTGTCGTCGGACTTGGCTATGTCGGACTTCCTCTGAATCTGTGTTTTGCGGAAAAAGGCTTCCGTTCGATCGGTTTCGATATCGACAAAACGAAAGTTGATGCCCTCAATGCGGGCACATCGTACATCAAGCATTTGCCGTCGGAGCGAATCAAGAAAGCAAGGGATTCCGGATTCTTTTCCGCGACGACGGATTACTCGAAAATGAAGGATTGCGATGCTATTCTGATTGCCGTTCCCACGCCGCTCAACAAAAACCGTGAGCCGGATATGGAGTTTGTTGTCTCTTCGTGTGAGTCCGTGGCAAAACAGCTGAGACGGAGTCAGCTCATCGTGCTTGAATCGACCACCTATCCGGGGACAACCGATGAACTCATGGTCCCGATTCTGGAAAAAAGCGGACTCAAGGTCGACAAGGATTTCTATGTCGGCTTCTCTCCCGAAAGGGAGGACCCGAACAACAAGGACTATCGCACAGAGACAATTCCTAAAGTTGTGGGTGCCACGTCACCCGACGGGCTCGAAGTGGCAAACAAACTGTACCAGCAGATCGTCATTCGCACGGTCCCCGTCTCGTCAACGCGCGTTGCAGAAGCAACAAAGCTCATGGAGAATATTTTCAGGTCTGTCAATATTGCGCTCGTGAACGAGCTTAAGATGGCGTTTATGAAGATGGATATTAATATTTGGGAAGTGATCGAGGGGGCGAAGACCAAGCCATTTGGTTTTATGCCGTTCTACCCGGGCCCGGGCCTGGGCGGTCACTGCATTCCGATTGATCCGTTCTACCTGACGTGGAAGGCCCGGGAATATGGGGTGACGACGCGATTCATCGAGCTTGCTGGAGAAATCAATACGGCAATGCCATCGTTTGTAGTTCAACGTGTCGTGGACGCCCTCAACGAAATTGGCAAACCGCTTAAAGGTTCCAAAGTCCTGATGCTAGGTCTCGCATATAAGGCGAACGTCGACGATGATCGCGAATCACCGTCCTATGAATTGATGAAGGAGCTGGAGGAGAAGGGGGCCATTGTTGATTACAATGACCCATATGTACCCGTGATTCGGATGACTCGAGAACACCCACAGTACGCCGGGAAAAAATCGGTCGCTATATCGAAGGACTATGATCTTATACTGATTTCGACGGCCCACGACGATTACAAATCCATCGACTTCAAATCGTTCAATGTCCCAGTTGTGGATTCTAGGAACCTCGTCCATGTCGATTTTCCACTCCTTTTCAAGGCGTGAGCACAACAATCGCGGGAATCCTTGACAGTAGTCTGCTCTTGTGATGAGCATAACACACAGGGGTCCCTGATTCTTGACAAAGTTGATTCGTTTGGTTATCTTGTTTCCAGACAATCTTAAGAAAGGCGGAAAGGTTATAGAGTAATTTGTTAAAGGTTCGTTGCCGATGCCGGGCATATCAATCCGGCGGAGGTATTGTTTAGACAAGCCTTTATCAAATTTGCTGAATCCGCCGGAATTATTTCAGCCGAATGAGGAAGGCTTCCTTATTCGGCTTTTTTGTTTCTATGCGCAGACTCCTATTCATACTTTCGATCCTTTCATCTATTATAGCATATGCGCAACCGTCGCATGATGTAAGGGTGATCCACGAAGACGGACGATCACTCACGCTGGAATTTACGCCGGCCTTTTCCGTTCAATCTCTGAAGGCAGTGACCGGACAAGAACTCAAGAGGATTTCTTTTGAAGGAGAAATCGCTGAACAGGGCAAGCCGGGGGATTCTTGGATCTCCTATCGAGGGATTCCTTTGCAGTTTCCCAGTTCTCACGTTGCTGTGACGGTGATTTCAGCGGAGTCCCGAGTTGAGGAGGGGTTGAGCCCACTTCCGATTCCGAAAATGGTTCGTGACAAAAAATTCGGCTGGTCTCCATTGTACCAATCGGGGACTGTTGCGAGGCTTCAAAAGCGAAGTCTTGCAGAGGTGACCGACGTGTCGTCATCACTGGGCAAGTTCATCGGGACATTGAGGATATATCCCGTGGAATACAATCAAGATGCGAATAATGCCAAGCTTTGCACGAGACTTGTGGTGAGGATTGATTTTGATCCATGGAATAATCCCTCCGCCAAATCATCCGTTCCAACGGTCGGGAATTCTCAAGGCACGGTGTCGCCGATCGTGCCGGCATCGCGACAGAAAGTCGCAAACGATTCTCCACTTGCTCAGGGACAATGGTATAAGATGGAAGTCCGTCAGACAGGCATCTACAAAATTGATCAGGGTTTTCTGCAGAAGGCCAACATTGGGCTTTCTTCGATAGGAAACATAAACTCTATCCGGATTTTCGGAAATGGCGGCAGAATGCTGCCGGAAGATCTCTCACAGCAACGACCAAACGGGCTGGAAGAAGTTGCACGCTATGTAGTGGACAATAATGGGAACGGTGCATTGGATCCGGATGATTACGTGCTGTTCTATGGCGTATCAACACGCGGTTGGGATTATGATTCGCCGACAAGAAAGTACACTCACCATTTCAGCTATTATTCTGAACCCAATTATTACTTCCTGACATTTGGCGGTACGTTGGGACTGGCGATGGATTCTGTCGCGTCGACGGATATTTCCGGTGCATTTACTCCTGCGGATTTCCAGGAGAAACTCTTCCTCAAGCAGGATCGATTCAATCTCATCGC
>JADGQA010000187.1 GCA_017882185.1 Bacteroidota bacterium | reverse complement strand
TGTTCCTGAAGCTCATTCAGGAAGTCCACAAACGGGGAATGAAAGTGGTCATCGACGGAGTCTTCAATCATTCTGGCACAAGATTCTTCGCATTTGAAGACATCGTAAAGAATCAGAAGAAGTCACGCTATGCCGATTGGTTTGATGTCACGAGCTGGGCAGACCCGTCGGTTCCCGGGTCGAAGTTTGAATACAAAAGCTGGTGGAATACACAGACCCTGCCGGAATTCAAAGAGGGCGAACACAGCTTTGCGAAGCCTGTCTGGGATTATTTCTTCAATATTACACGCCGCTGGATGGACCCGAACGGCGATGGCAATCCTTCGGACGGGATCGATGGCTGGCGGTTGGATGTTCCGAATGAAGTCGCTCATGTTTTCTGGAAGGGGTGGCGGACATTGGTAAAATCGATCAACCCGAATGCCTACATCGTGGGGGAGTTGTGGGGAGATGCCTCTCCGTGGCTTCAAGGGGACGAATTCGACGCGGTGATGAATTACAGGTTCGCACGTGCGAGCGTCCGTTTCTTTATCGACACGAACAGGTTGCAATACTCCCCCAAACAATTCGACGAAGAGCTTGCGGACATCCGCAAAAGTTATCCTGCAGACGTGAACTACGTCGTGCAGAATTTGCTCGACAGTCACGACACCGACCGGCTCCTTTCGATGATCGTGAACCCAAACCGGAAATACGACGACAATAACGGCCTCAGGAACAATCCCGATTACGACATCAGCAAGCCCCCGGAGGGCGCACACGCAACGATGAAACTAATGGTCCTCTTCCAGATGACGTATGTTGGCGCACCGATGGTCTATTACGGCGATGAGGCAGGCATGTGGGGCGCCGATGACCCGGATGAGCGGAAGCCGATGGTATGGCCGGATCTTGCGTATGACAACGAAACGACGCACCCAATTCCGGGACACACACGATCGAACGACGTCGTGGCATTCGACAGCACCATTTTCGAATTCTATAGAAAGGTCATAGAAATTCGAAAAGAGAACGAGGCATTGCGGTGGGGATCATTCCAGACGGTACCCGTGGCCGGCTCACAGAATATGTATGCATTCCAGCGGGAATCCGCAGGTAATTCCGTCCTTGTGGTTTTGAACAACAGCGACAGTACGGAGACGGTAACCCTTCCACTCAACACAAAAGCGACCTTTCGTGATGTCATGAATGGAAACGAGCAATTCGTGACGAACGATGGGACCCTAATGCTTACTCTTGTTGGAAAATCAGGAAGAGTTCTGGTGAAGATCATCGAATAGTCACCGATATCTCAAGTAAATAGAACTCTTGATGCTCAAGCAGGATTTGTGAGAATTGGAGGTTCGTAGAAGCTCTCACAAATCCGTTCGACATCGATACCTCCCCTGCTGCTTTACTTAAAAGGTGTGACGCTCTATCACATCGTCGATACTTTGCAGGAATTTCATATTCACTGCTAACAAAACTGCGAACAGTTTGTTGCTCTCTGACACCTTAGTCAAGTGGTGATAGCGAACAGTAATACTACATTCAAGCGAGGGTGACAAGAATTTGCGTGCATTCGATCGGGTATCAATCTGTTCCCATTTCTATTGGCTTCTCAATTGTTGGGAAGGAATCGAGAGCACACATAGCGGTCACCGACGCGGTCGAAGAGGCTCACTCGTGGTAGCATACGCCAATCTTTGAGAGAGAATAGAATGGATCGGTTAGAATCCTCCAAATACATGCCTGCACCCTGGGCCCCGATTACTGCCATTAGATTCAGGGTATGGAGAGTCAGCGAAAAACCTCTTGTGGAATCAAGGGGTTTTGTGTTTACTACATCAAGTTCGTACCATATCCGTACCACTACTATAAGAACATCATCATTTTCACTTCAGTGCACTGCTTTTTGGATCATTCACAGACGCCGCGTAGTGGGGATGGAAATACAGACCCGCAGCGACTCTTGCACTCAGGATTCTATTGAAAACCCCGGATCCATTTCTTCATCGGTCAACTCTGCGACAAGATCGCCAAGCAGTAAAGGAATCATCGCACCAAAGCAAAGCCGAAAGGCTTAGCTGACTTGTCCTTTTGGGCTAACTATCGGAGCATTCCTGTTGCGATAGAGGACTTCCAAGATGTTTTCCAGTAACACTCGGATGAGAGCGGAGCGCCATCAATCTTTGAGTTGTACTTGCCCGATTGTACCGCCGAGCACGTAAATCGATGCGATTCCGAGGGGCACAAGCAGGGCGCCCAGCATGAAGAAGGGGACATAGCTCACTTTTGTGAGAATCGGAACGAGCCAAATGGTGATGAGCACGCCCGCCATCGCGCTGGTTCCCCCCAGCCCGGCCAGCGATCCAACAGATTTTCCGGAGAAGAAATCGCTCGGCAACGTCTGGATGTTGTTGATGGAACATTGAAAACCGAACAGCACCACGGCGATTAACAACACCGCTGCCAGTGGAGTACTTGCAAACGCCGACAAAACCAACGAAACAAGCATGATAATGCCTCCGGCGACAATTACGGTCTTCCTGGAACGATCCACGGTCCAACCGATTTGAATGAGTCTCCCCGAAAACCATCCTCCGAGCAGACTGCCCGCTGCCGCACCCACGTACGGTACCCACGCAAACAATCCGATTTGTTTGATGTCAAACCCAAACTGTTCTGCGAGATAAATGGGAAGCCAATTGACGAACAGCCACCAGATTGGATCGAGGAAGAAACGGGAGACAATGACCGCCCAGGTCTGTTTATACCCAACCAACTCTCGCAGCGGGAGCCCCCGTCCACCATCAACGGCAGACGGATTTTGATTGGGCGTCCGGCCTTTCAAAATATGATCGCGCTCCTCGTCCGTGATCCAAGGATGGCTGGAAGGGTCTGTGCGATTGAGGAACCACCACGGGATGATCCAAATGAATCCGAGCACTCCCACGACGACGAACGTCGCCTTCCAACCCACCGAAAGATAGAGCAATGCGATGAGAGGTGCGGAGACGACCGCTCCGAGAGATGCGCCCGCATTAAAAATGCCCTGTGCCAGGGCGCGTTCGCGAACGGGAAACCATTCGGCGTTCGACTTCGTCGCGCCGGGCCAATTCCCTGCTTCGCTCAATCCCAGTAATGCCCGGAACAATCCGAAGCTCGCAAGTCCTCGGGCAAGGCCGTGAAGAGCACAGGAGATTGACCATACCGAAATGGATATCACGAAACCTATACGCGTTCCAAGCCGGTCAAACAGTTTACCCGAAACGCTCTGGCCGATGGCATAAGCGATCATGAAGAACGACAGGATGGCCGCATATTCGTCTTTCGTGAGATTCAGATCTCTCGAAATATCCGGCCACATGACCGCAAGGGAGCTTCTGTCGATATAATTGATGACAGTGGCCACCCCTATCAATCCTACAATCCACCAGCGTAAACCTCTGAGTTTGGGCATTGAGACTTCCGATAATGCTAAGATTTTGGTTTCAGAAAATCTTCCCGAACTGGCGTAAAGACATCGACAAGACTGCTCTCTTCGAGGGCAACGACACCGTGGTCCACATTGGGTAGAATGAAATAACAGTCACCTTTCCGCAAAACCTTCTTCTCGCTTCCGATCAGGACTTCAAACGATCCGGATTCAATAGAGGTCACCTGGCGGTGTGGATGGTGATGAACGGGTCCGACGGATCCTCGCTTGAATTCAACGGCAACCATCATAAGCTGGGGATCGTAGCCAAGAATTTTTCGCCGGACGCCCTCGCCGACATTCTCCCAGGAAATCTCTGTTCCGCGGACAAATACCGGTGAAGATGTTGCTGTGTCGAGTTTCGTGTTCACGCTGTACCTCGCTAGTTTTTTTGCAATTCGTAATTTCCGTTCCAGGAATACCCAATTCCGTGCGCCGGCAGTGTATGCTTCGCTGAAGCGGATTCAGTTCCGTTGGCCACCATGAAATGCCATTGCATGCCCCCTTCGCCCGTAATCCCGACCACGGTACCTTCGTCGCTTGAGGCAAGGACGGTAACTGATTTGACCAGCCCGGTTGCATTCCGGGAAAATTCGTGCGATTCATCAAATGCGCCGTGGGGCTCGATGACTGATGCAAACACGTGTTCGCGAGCCCGTGCCCGTAGAATGACCGCAGGGTCATTGCGAAGATTGAATTTCGGGTCTGAGGCGCCGATTCGGCAGAAGAAAACGTGTGCCGAAGAATCGCCGCTGCTGGTGATCGTATAAAAGCGGCCACCGGTAAGCCAACAGACCTGCACCGGACCGGAGGCTGTTCCCTCCGCCTCATTCCAGAGATGCTGATAACCGTTTGCCTTTCCGAGCGTTTTCTGATTCTTATCGTGCGCTTCATACTTCACATTGGTCGATATGAATTGTCCTTCGTAGTAGAATGGCAAGTCATACTGATGTTCTTGCTCAGACACGACACGGACGACATCAATGACAATCGGCCGTGGAAAACCTGGATCGCTGACCAACGCCATTGTCCGTTGTATCGTTACACCATTGTAGGCGTCGTTCACTGTTGCGCTTATCACCTGAAGCGAAGAGTCACCCGAGGAGAAGAAATGGTGGTCGGCGTGATGCAGCTCGGAGACTGCCATCTTCCCTCGATAGTCGGATTGCTCGTCAACGGTGAGAGTATTATGGGCGATTGTCTGCATCGCGAAGGATTTGTTCTCAGGCAAGTACCTTCCCCCATATTTTGGGTCAACATTAACAAAACGCACAGACCCATAATCCTGCAGCACTTCCCGGGACTGGTCGTAGTACAGCATTGCCAATTTATCATAATGACCGTGGCTTTGACCGTGCGCTGTGTATTTCAAGACCAGCATCGACTGATCCTTGATGGCGCCCGAGCGCAGGATACCCAATCCCCCGGCTTCTCCATTTGGCCCATCACGCAATTCAATGCTTCGATAAGGAAATGCGGGAAGAGGACCAGCCTCCGTGAGACCCCGGGCTACTGCCAGACCGGCGCCACTGAGAACCACGCAGTTCTGTCGTTTTGCGACAGACAAGAGGTTGCGATCTTCGCCATATTGACGATAGGCAACGTCAAGGGAGAGCACGACCTCCGGGCTCAAGTAGTTCATTTGCTTCAGCGCATCATTGATCGGAATAAACTCCCCCGTCGGCGTGGTTTGCTGGAGAAGTGCATACACAGTTTTTTTGAGCACTTGGTTTCGGTATTGGAAAATTTTCAGATCAGGTCGATTGTGTTCGATGGCTTCGGCGAACGAGACAAACGGCATAAGAGCATAGCGTGCATAGTACGCCCCTTCGGTATAATATCCATCCGGTGAAAAGAGAAGATCGATCTGCCTGAGGAATCCACCGGTCCGGTCTTTGTTCGTGCCGTAAAGTGCTTTCGCAACAAGGTCCGTATCCTGAAGAACAAATCCCGTCATCCCTACCGCTGTGACCGCCCACGTTCCGTGATTGTGGATGCGATTGAATTCCTGTGAGTGGTCTTCCGTGAAAAACCTCGCCATCGGGCGGAACACGTTTTGTTCGATGGTCGCCCGGTCCGACGGTAAAAGCCGGTCATACACGCAATCGTATGCCTGAATTGTATGCACCAGCCACACAGTCTCGTTCAACATTTGCCAGAAGAGTTTGCCGTACGACTCTCCCCCGGCACGCGGATGTTTCCCGAGCGTGGGATAGAGTGCCGCATACTTCAGAAGCATTTCCCGGATGAATCGCGCATACCGCTCGTCTTTCGTTACCGCGTAGAGAACTCCGGCTTCCTCCATCTCGATGGCGTTCTGTTTGTGGCGCTCGTGTGTGGTACCGGCAGCATCAACCGGAACAGGCACATCGATTGGGGACAGAACGACTTTGTCGATCTTCTGCTTTGTGGCGTCGAACACCGCATCGAACAAGGGATATCTCCCGAGGTTTTCACGGATGAGTACAGCATCTTCGACGGTGAGCATGAGGTTCGGATGCCTTCCTTCTGAAGCCATCGTAAGCGTCGGAAGAAACGAGAGAAGCACTGTGAGGCAAATGATTGTTCTCTGCATTTGGGAGGTGCGGGCTAAGGATTAAACGAAATAGATACCACCGTTGATATCGACAGAGGCACCGTTAATGAACGAAGCATTTTCTGATGCGAGATACGCGACAAGGTCGGCGACCTCATTCGCGTCTCCTTCCCGTCCCAATGGCGTCGAGGCAGCGACTCGCTGACGTACTTCGGGTTTGGTGAACGTGTTGTGAAAGGTAGTGTTGATCATGCCCGGTGAAACACAGTTGACGCGGATCTTTCTCGGACCCAGTTCCTTGGCGAGTCCGCGTGTGAAGGTGAGCACTCCACCCTTTGCGGTAGCATAGGCAATTGCACCGGGTCCACCTCCGTCGCGGCCGGCCTGGGAGGAAAAGTTGACGATCGCTCCCCCGTCTGCCATGATCGGCAAAAATGCTTTGGTGACCATAAACACGCTTGACAGATTCAAGGTCAGGACAGTATTCCAGAATTGCTCGTCCATCTCGTCCATTTTCTTCCTTGCAACAAGACCTCCGGCTACGTTGACAAGAACGTGAACACTCTTCCCAAATGCCTGCTGCGTAGCGGATACGAAACGTTGAATGTCACTTGTTTTCGTTACATCCCCCTGAATCGCTACCGCTTTTCCGCCGCCTGCTGTTATGATGTTGACCGTTTCCGTCGCCTGTTCGGGGTTTTCGAAATAATTCAATGCAACAGATGCACCGTGTTGGGCCAGCCGCAAGGAGACGGCACGCCCAATATCACGTGCTCCTCCTGTAACGACGGCAACTTTGTTCTTGAAATCTATCATATTCAACTATTCCTTTCGTGCTTATAAACGGTTCGTGCAAGTCCATTGGCCATCTGATCTACCATCTCCCGAGCCATATCCATTCTGCGCGCCAACATCGTGACGTGCGGGGATCGAAACGAAAGCGCGCATGTCATCGTGGAAGAGAAGTGTCGCTACCAAGTTCGAGATAGCTTCCTTTGAAATCCTGGTTGCGCGCCTCGATGACCATCCGGTGCTGGTAATCGGGAACAAATTCTATTTGCGCTCTCCCGTTCGCCATTTCGAT
>JADGQA010000186.1 GCA_017882185.1 Bacteroidota bacterium | reverse complement strand
CACCCAGCTCAGGCTGGCATAGACGACTCCGGAGGGCGTTGCGATGACATCAGTAAAACGGGGTCCGAATGGACCGGCTGGATTGCTATTCGGATTCGTTAACGAACCTTTGAGGAGTCGCCAGCTGGCCCCTCCATCGTTCGATCGCATAATAGCCCCGATCGTTGCAGCATAGACAATATCAGAGTCGGTCCGTGAATTGTCGACTGCAATGTTCCAGACATAATCCCAGGGCGGAACGAATAGCTGGGGGGCAAATGTGGCCGTGGAAGTCAATCGAAACCATGTAACCCCGTTGTCCGTCGATTTGA
The DNA here is from genome assembly GCA_017882185.1 of Bacteroidota bacterium. GTDB lineage: Bacteria > Bacteroidota > Ignavibacteria > UBA10030 > UBA10030 > JADGQA01. The sequence continues at coordinate 6,787 of JADGQA010000186.1, read as the reverse complement.
AGAGCCCGTCCCCTCGGTACGGAGCGTTTGTTACTGAGGCTGAGTTACCGCGCAGTTCCCCTGTTCCTTGATACCAAATATTTGTTTTCCCGATTCGGTGATCTTGTACGACACAGGTTACACTGTGAAGTTCACCGGGAACCGTCGTCGCTGTCCACGACAGTCCACCGCTCGTTGATCGCCACATACCTCCCGACACACCTCCGGCTACGAGAGTGTTTGTGTCGTTGATATCCATTGCCAGAGCCCGGGTGCGACCTCCCACATTTACTGGTCCTCTCCGTACCCAATTGGTTGTCATGACGCGTTGAATCTGATCCGTCTTTCCAAGCCTTGCTTGTTCAGATTCAACCGAGGGGATCCTGGCTGTTACCGCAAGCTCCTTTTCACGGATCCCCCTTGGGATTTCACCCGTTGCGGGATCACGATACTTCAACCATTCAAAGTTGATTCGTGCGTACGGATTATCCTTTCCTTCGATCGGCGCGGTAACTGATGCGGGGAACTGGGGCATGATGGGATGTCTACCGGCAATAAAAAAGAATGCCACACTTACGCTTAGTGCAAGTGTGGCAATCAACATCCATTTTGATTTCGAACCAAACATCAACGTTGCATTGCGACTTCGTTAGACAATTGGCTTTGATTTCTAAGAACTTATTGGCGTCGTGAAGTGTGCCGGATTATTTCAGCATCACCATCTTTCTGGTGCCACTGAAGCCTGACGCGTCAAGTCGGCAGAAATAGATACCCGATGCCGCCTGGATTCCATTGGTGGTCTTGCCGTCCCATTCCGTCGTGTAGATTCCGGCCACCTTCGTACCTTCTGCCAGAACAGCGACCTGACGTCCGGTCATGTCAAACACGGAGAGCTTGATGGGGCCGGTCTTCGGAATGACATATTGAATGGACGTTGATGGATTGAATGGATTCGGATAGTTCTGCGATAACGAAAATGCGCGTGGCAGTGAGGCTACGGAAGCCTGAACGCCCGTGATCGCCTGAGCGCCGAACACACCGTTCGCGTGGGTTGCAGCGACGATCATGCCGTCAACAGGCCGACTGATAACCATCGTCGTGACTACATTGCCGATCGTTGAAGAACCTTCGAGTGCCCACCCGGTCGATGATCCGCTGAGACTGCTGGTGGAATAAAGACCGGTACTCGTTGCAATATAGACTTGTATGCCAGATCCTTTAGGGAGAATCGTAGCCCACCGACACGAAGGACCGTTTCCACTGCCATCGGGATTTTGTTCAAGATTCCCGGATATCGAGGTCCAGCTTGTACCACCGTTCGTCGTCAGGAAAAGGCTCAGTATGTTGTAGTTGGAAAATACGACGATGGCGGTGTCCGCATTACGAGGATTGACGGCAATACAACTCACATAGGCTCCACCTTTCGCTCCCGCCGCCGGAAAACCGGATCCAGAAATATTGGTCGGTGTCGGGTTTCCGCTGTTCGCACCATTCAGTCTATAGACCCGGCTGCTGTCCGTGCCGAAGTAGACTCTGTTTGCGGGAGTCGTTGAAACCCCAATGGCCGTAATGTAGTGACCTGGGGTAGCTGAATTCGTGAGGTCTGTCCAGTTCACCGAAGTTGTATCCTGTGAACCTCCGTTCAAAAACGTCGGAATACCTGTAAGATCACTATTACGCCAGAGGTCAGTTCCTGCTGCCATATACATTATCTTGGTGTTGTTAGGATCAAGAACATAGGGCGTCGTGAATAGAAAATTCGATCCGCCGGAAGGCTTGACTCCCGCGAAATCGACGAGAGTACCGTTTGCATCAAGGAGTAGCCGCTCGGCACCTCCGTTTTGTGTGCAAATGTAGTATGAACTCTTTCCATTCGCTATTGCGGTAATGCCTCCATCGCCTCCAAATGGTAATGTTACCCATGGAGTTGCACCGTTGGAAGTGTTCGAGAACCTGTGCCCGTTATCCTGCAGACCGCCGATTATAGTCTGATCTCCCGGGGTCGACATATCCAGAGCCACGGAATAGAATTGGCTCGTCGTATAACCATTATTCAAGAACGTCCAGGTGACGGCAGAGGCGGAGTCATTCGTAGTCTTGCTGATTCCCCCGTCGTGTCCTGAAAGAAGAACGCCCGAAGTGCCGGGTTTGAACGTTATCGAGTGCTGGTCTGGGTGATGATTCGCGTACGAAGAGATATCGTTGGCGGTCGAATACCCCCCAATCCAAACCGTGTTCGTCTTCGTGGCAAAACCGTCGCTCGAACGATACAAGTTTGTGCCTCCGATGAAGACAAAATTTGGATTGTCGGGTTTCACCTTCATCACGAGATCGTATGAATGCTGATGTTGGAAGTTGCCTACGTCTTTCCCTCCTGGAAAATATGGGAGGTTCGCACTCCTGTTCACCCATGTTCCAGTACCAGCACCGTTGTCAGTGTATTTCCAGAAGCTCGTCCATTCGACGCTCGCCGTGTCGACAAATCCGCTATTCGGCGTTTCTCCGAGAAAATAAACCGTGTTTTGATTCGAAGGTGCTACGGCCAGGACGATACGATCGTAGTTGGAAGGCCAACCTGCAGGTGTAATATTGGTCCACGAATTTGGCGCACCGGTCGTGGAACGATAGATACCTCCATCGCTTCCGTCGCTGCTCATGACCCCGTAGAACACTCCGGTCGATGTGACGGCGATATCTGTGTACTTGGAAAATGCCGTCGTTGGGCTAAGCGAGGCATTCCAGGTGGTGCCGCCATCAGTAGACTGATCGATTTCTCCGTACGTGGCAGCATACACATTTCCGTTCGTCGGATCGACGAGGACGTTCCACACATAATCTGTTGTTAGATAGAAGAATTGAGGTGTCCACGAAGCGGTGCTGGTCAACTTCTGCCAGGAACCCCCGCCGTCAGTCGATTTGAATACTCCGTCGCCAGTATAGGATGCATCGCCTCCTCCACCGCCAGCGGAATTGCCCACCAGTTCGCCGGTTCCATAATACCAGGTATTCTGATGTCCAACTCTGGGATCCTGTGCCAAACAGCTTACACTTTGGACGGAATCTGCGAGAGAAGTAGATCGTTTCCACGATACCCCTCCATCTGTGGATCGCCACATTCCACCGGACACTCCACCTGCCAGAATTGTATTGCCTGTCGCGTCAGAAATGTCGTATGCAAGAGCCCGCGTTCTTCCTCCCTGATTGACAGGTCCCCGAAATGTCCACGTCAACAATTCTGCTTTTTGTAATCGGGATTTGGCAATGGCCTCGACATTCGGGAGAGCCTTCGAATAAGCAAGTTCTTTCGATCGAATGTCTTTTGGAATCTTATTCGTATACGGATCGCGCAGCTGCATCCACTCTTGACGGGCACGAGCATCCGCATCATTAACGTCTTCTTTGGAGACAGCAATCAATCGCGCTACATCGACACCGGTCTTTCGTTCCATCGTCAGTTTGACAAAAGCGAAGAAAGCCAGCATACCAACTACGCCCATCAACAGTGACATTCGTTTCATCTACAATCCCTTCAATAAATGATTGGAAGATTCAGTGATATTAGTTTAGTCTCTCGTAGTCATGGACCAGATAGGAGACGCGGCGTTCACTATTTCCGAATTCGTTTTGTGATTCAAGGTCGGCCTGAAATCTCGTTCCAACCTGAAGCCCTGGCAATTGCTTCGTCATGTTCGGGAACAATTCCCTGGACGTAGGAGCAAGAGTAAAAGCAAACCGAACATCAATGCGTTCATTTACCGCGACAGGGTTTCCGAACGCCGCCCCATAACCCAGGACAGAATCAACGCGGACAAACCCGCGGCACGGAGCCTTCAAGCAGGGTCCTCCTTTTTCAAGCGTGCTATCAATGCTCACGAGCGTCCCTACGATCCGACATCTGCCCGGAGCAATGCGAACCTCTCTTTCGCCAATCGGTGTTTGGATTCCCTGTTGGTGTCGTCCTTCACTCCGCGTCGTCTTGTCCGTCTGAGCGGAACAAGCCATGAAGCATGCCAGGGCAACAGTAACAATCGATCGAATCAAATTCATATTCTGAATACCTTCGTTCAATGACTCCACGTGCAGTTCGTCTACCAGAAGCGTTCTTCCCGCCACGGATCCGCTGTATTACTGTAGCCGTTGACCTCCCAGAACCCGGGCTTATCGTCTGACATAAACTCAAGGCCGTTCAGCCATTTTGCGCCTTTCCAGGCGTACCGTCTGGGGGTAAAAACGCGCAAAGGGCCACCGTGATCAGTCGGCAACGGTGCACCATTGAATGTGTGGGCCAGGATCACGTCCTCATCCAGCATCCACTGGAGCGGCAGATTTGTTGTGTAACCGCCGTAGGCATGTTGCATGACATATTTTGCAGCGGACTTCACGTTAAGGACAGCACAAAGGTCCTTAAACATCACGCCCTCCCATTCATCATCAAAACGACTCCAATGAGTGACACAATGAAAATCAGCCTTCAGTTTCGTTTGCGGCAATTTCATGAATTCATCCCAGCTCCAGATTTTTTCTTCCACGAGACCCCAGACTTTCAACCGCCACTCCCTGACTGAAATCTTGGGTGTGGGTCCGTACGTCAGGACCGGGAATTTGCTCGTCCCTTCCTGCCCCGAAGGGAGCTTCGGCTTGCCGAAGGTGTTCTTCCCCGTCGCCGAGATCTTCCTGTCGAACAATGCCATAAGAATTCTCAGACTTCGTCAACTCAATAGGAATAAATCCGCCATCTGGAAGGTAGCCATCGTTAATAAGGCGGCCTGTGGCGTTCAGCACAGATCAGGGGATCAAGAGAAGGGCTCTCCGTGCTGAGAGAATAGAACAAAATATTATAATACTGTCTTAACGCTTCTTATCGGTGGATTGGTTCCCGATTCGGGATTGTGCCAGGGCGACCAACTGCCGCATTGTTTCATAGTCGGAAGTACGTTGGGCATGGACGACGATCCATCTGTCTCCGCGTCGTTCGAATACAAACGTCGTAGGCAGATACTCTTCCAGAGGTTTGCCGTCTACTTTATAGTTCTGTCTCAGAATGAAAAACGCGTATGCACCATCGCCCCAGGCTTTTCCACGAAAGCTCTCGAACTGGTTGTCGTAATCGCTGACGTGCGGCAGGGCATCCCGGACCCGCTTCTTTGTCGTGTCAATAGGCTCTGACGTTCCCCAATACGTTACGTAATATGTCTCCGCGTCAAAATATGCATCCATCAGGCTGTCGGTATTGACACCTTCGTGATTGTATGCTTTTTTCAACGTCGAAAGAAAATCTGCAATCTCTTTCTCGATCAATTGCACGTCTTGCTTTGACGTATCGAACGTCTTATCATTTTTGTTTTGCCCGCAGCCGGCAAGCAAAAGCAAGAAGATCACAATTCGTTTCATGGTCAATCGCAATAAGTTGTGGTAGGATGAGATGAGTTATTCAATTCTTCCCCAGGGTAAAAGTTCAATATCCACTTCCTCTCCCCCTTCAATCGAAGACTGTTGTTCATTCAGGATGATCAGACAATTTGCTTTTACCAGCGACGAGAGCACCCCCGAACTCTGATTTCCTGTCGAGCGCACGTGGAGCTCGCCTTTTTCACTTCGCACGATTCCACGATGATAGTGACGCTTACCATCGCTCTTCGACAATGCATGTTCCAGTTTCGCTTGCAGATGCACTGGCGGGGCACCATTGTATTTTGACATCATGGTATCAAGACATGGCTTTACAAACTCAAGAAACGTAACGACGGTGGAAACGGGATTCCCTGGTAAAGAAAACACGAGCACGTTTCGTTCATTGTTCGAATAGGTGCCAAACGCCAGAGGCATCCCAGGTTTGATGTTCACTTTCCAAAATTTGAGATTCACACCGGCTTTTTTCAGTGATTCGAGCACATAGTCATATTTGCCGGCGGATACACCGCCCGAGGTCACCAGGATGTCATACTTCAGCCCCTCACATACTTTTTGCAGAAGTTCTTCCTCATTGTCCCTGGCAACTCCAAGATCGATTGGCTCACAGTCATTTTCCTCTGCGAGAGCACGAAGAGAATACGAGTTGCTGTTTCGAATCTTCCCGTCTCTGAGATTCTCGGCAACCGACAGCAGTTCATTCCCCGTCGTCAGGATCGCCATAGTGGGATTCCGAAAGATCTCAACGTTCGTACACCCCATCGAGGCGAGTACGCCAAGATGTACTGCTTCGATCCGTGTGCCCCGCAACAAGACTCTGTCGCCTTTTCTTATATCCTCTCCTTTATCCCTTGTGCAACTCCCAGGAGCAACGTGCGCGGAGAGACGAATGACACCATGACGCTCTTCGACATTTTCAAGAGGAACAACGGAATCAGCACCATTTGGAAGTGGTGCTCCTGTCAGAATTCGAATTGCATGCATTGGTTGGAGAGATGTGCCTGCCACGTCTCCTGCAGCAACTTCGCCAAGGACTTTCAACTCGACTATGTTCTTCGAGGACGAGCCGACTGTGTCGCTCGACCGTAGAGCGAACCCATCCATCGACGAATTCTTGAAGGGCGGAATGTCATCCTTTGAGTGAATGTCAGCGGCAAGAATTCGATGGTGAGCCTCGAGCAATGGAACAGTCTCAACTCGAATTTCAGTTGCTGCGTCGAATATGATATTCCTTGCCTCTTCGGCGGATATCATAATGTCCAATGTTTCTGCTTGTTGAAAATGGGATAAAATGCGACGTCCGGTGGATTCTCAGCCAATATAGAGAGCGTCGGATGGAAAAGCAAGAAACAGGTTCTTCGACTGTTTCTGCATCCTCTTGATCGAAATCAGTTATTGG
>JADGQA010000041.1 GCA_017882185.1 Bacteroidota bacterium | reverse complement strand
TGGGCACCGCGGGAAGCCTCCGTCATCACAAGGATAATGTCTGCGTCATTCAGGGCAGACTCTGCGGAATTCAGCATCCTTTCATGAAGAAGGTACTTCGGCTTGATGAGGCCGGGAGTGTCGAGAAACACAATCTGCGCGTCGTCGTTGCTGAGGATACCGAGGATGCGTTGGCGGGTGGTCTGAGGTTTTGGCGTGACGATGGAGATCTTCTGGTTCAGGAGGGCGTTCATCAATGTCGACTTGCCGACATTCGGCTCCCCAACGATCGCGACGTAGCCCGCTCTGAACTCGCCCGGCACGCCAGCCATCTAGATTGCCTCTTCCCCTGACTCTTCCGTGCGAATTCGGATGACGTCTTCTACCGGATAGATGAATATCTTCCCGTCCCCCACCTGACCCGTTTTTCCAGCCTTGATGATTGTCGAGACAATTCGCTCGACCATGGTATCTTTCGAAATGATCTCGAGCTTGATTTTCGGCAGAAAGTCGATCTTGTATTCGGCTCCACGGTAAGTTTCTGTGTGTCCCTTTTGGCGACCGTACCCTTTCACTTCCGTCAGTGTCATGCCCTTGACGCCGATCTCCGAGAGGGCCTCCCGGACATCGTCAAGCTTGAATGGCCTTATGATTGCTTCAATTTTCTTCATGCTTCCGTTGACCTATTGCGATCCTTTTTTTTGCCTGGCCCATTTCGTTCGTACTCTTGAATGTTCCAGTGTTTGTTCAAGCCCCGTGACAGTTCTTGTATTTTTTGCCACTTCCGCAAGGGCAAGGATCGTTCCGGCCGACCTTTTCCCCAACTCTCACCGGCTGCATCTTCTGGGCCGCAGGCGCCCTTCCATCCCCGCTGACAGGCTCATGATCGGCCGTCGGAGGCCCCTGGAATCCTGCGCCTTGAGCCGATTCGTGCGACAGCATAACCTGGCGCGGACGGCGGATACGCTGCATCGGCAATTGTTCCGGACGCTCCGGATACAGCTTGAATACCATATTGACCACTTCATCGCGGATCATACTCATCAATTCCATGAACATCTTGAAGCCTTCGGCCTTGTATTCGACAAGAGGATCCCGCTGGCCGTACCCACGAAGATGGATGCCCTCCTTCAAATCGTCCATCTCGCGGAGATGATCACGCCATTTCGCATCGATAACCTGGAGCATCGCGATTTTTTCGAGTGTCCCCATTAACTCCGAACCGATCTGGGCTTCTTTCCGACGATAGAACTCTTCGGCCTGATGGACAATCTCGTCCGCGACTCCCTGCTCTCCAAGAGACTGAAACTGTTCTGGACTCAATTTCAAATCCACAAGAAACTTGGTTCGAACTTCGGTCTTGATCCCTTCGACATCACCGTCCTTGAAATAGGTCTCCGTTATTTCTTGTGCACTATCACGAACCATATCGAGGATGTCATCGCGCAGGCGCTCACCCAGAAGCGCGTGACGCCTGCGTGAATAGATCACTTCACGTTGTTGGTTCATGACGTTGTCATATTCGAGCAACCGTTTGCGGATGCCGAAATTGTTTTCCTCGACTTTCTTCTGGGCACGTTCGACAGACTTGGTGATCATGGGGTGCTGAATGACTTCGCCCTCTTTCAGCCCCATGCGCTCCATGATACGCGCAATCCGTTCGCTGCCAAACAAGCGCATCAAGTCATCTTCGAGGGAAAGATAGAAGCGAGAGGATCCCGGGTCTCCCTGCCTCCCCGAACGTCCGCGCAACTGACGGTCGATGCGACGGGATTCGTGGCGTTCCGTTCCGATGATCCTCAACCCGCCGAGTTCCTTGACACCCGGACCAAGTTTGATGTCCGTTCCGCGGCCCGCCATATTGGTCGAAATGGTAATCGATCCCGGCAAGCCTGCGTGCGCAACGATTTCCGCCTCGCGCTGATGCTGCTTTGCATTCAAAACATTGTGGGTGATATTCTTCCGCTTGAGCATGCGGCTGATCGTTTCGGATACTTCGACACTGGTAGTACCAACGAGGACCGGCTGCTTTTTCTCGCGAAGCTGTTCAATTTCGGTGATCACAGCGTTATACTTTTCCCGCCTCGTTTTGAAGACTTGATCATCCTCATCTTCGCGGACGTTCGGCATGTTGGTCGGAACAACAACGACATCGAGTTTGTAGATGTCGAAGAACTCCTTGGCTTCCGTTTCCGCTGTTCCCGTCATCCCCGCCAGCTTTTTGTACATACGGAAGTAGTTCTGGAGAGTCACCGTCGCGAGGGTCTGCGTATCGCGCTCAACTTTTACGCCTTCTTTGGCTTCAATCGCCTGGTGCAGACCTTCCGAATACCGTCGGCCGGAAAGGAGGCGACCGGTAAATTCATCCACGATCATGACCTTACCATCCTCGGAGACGACATATTCCACATCCTTATCGTACAGCGTATACGCTTTCAAAAGCTGATTGATGGTGTGAATACGGTCGCTCCGCTCTGCGAATGTCTTGTTCGCAGCATCCTTTCTCAACTGCTTTTCTTCCACCGACAAGCTCGCATCAACTTCGATAAGACTGAACTCCACTCCGATGTCAGGAATGACAAACAGATCTTTGTCTCCTCCCGGATACGCTTTTGCGAGAAAGTCTCTTCCTTTTTCCGTCAAATCAATCAAGTGCGACTTTTCATCTGTTGCAAAATAGAGCTCGTCGTCTATCTCATGCATTCGAGCAGATTGATCCTGCAAAAAGACCCTTTCGGTCTTCTGGGCGAGCATCTTATTGGACGGTTCGGAAAAAATCTTCAGAAGTTTCTTGTTCTTTGGAAGCCCGTGTTGCGCCCGCAACACCAGGATTCCTGCCTCATCGAATTTTTGCTGCTGCAGGAGAGTTTCGGCATCAGCAAGTATTTTTCCCACCAGTACCTCTTGCGCACGCACAAGTCTGTCGACATACGGTTTCATTTCGTCGAACTTGTGCTCCTCAATCTCCACGGGACCACTGATGATGAGGGGCGTACGGGCTTCGTCAACGAGCACAGAGTCAACCTCGTCCACGATCGCATAGTTATAGGGGCGTTGCACCATCTCTTCGGCGCTCACGACCATATTGTCGCGCAAATAGTCAAAGCCAAACTCGTTGTTTGTTCCGTACGTAATGTCGGCTGCGTACTGGGTTCTGCGCTGATTGGGATCCATATTCTGCAGAATGCAGGACACCGTCAGCCCGAGGAATTCATAGACTCGCCCCATCCATTGACTGTCACGAAGTGCCAGATAATCGTTGACAGTAACAATATGGACGCCGCGACCAGGCAATGCATTCAGGTAGGTAGGGAGTGTGGCAACAAGTGTTTTGCCTTCGCCGGTGGCCATTTCCGCGATTTTTCCTGAGTGGAGTGCAACGCCCCCCATCAGCTGAACGTCGAAAGGGACCATGTCCCACATCATTTTTGCCCCGGCAACATCCCACGTGGTACCGACAAGACGGCGGCATGTTTCCTTGACGACCGCGAACGCCTCCGGAAGCAATCCGTCCAGCGTCTCATTGATCTTTGCATCGAGCTCCTTGTTCAAATCGTCGATTCTGCTATACGTTGCTTCGCGTTCTTCGTATGAAGTCTCTTCTTTCAACGACATCTTCGCAGACGCGATCTCCTCTTCGATCTCCTTCGTTGCTTCCTTGATGTGTGCCCGAAACTCATCCGTTTTACCGCGGAGCTGTTCATCGGTCAGAGGTTTCAGCTCCTCGAGATGCGAGTTGATTTGTTCGACGTATGGCCGGAGTTTCTGCACATCGCGTTCATTCTTGGAACCAAACAGTTTTCTGAAAAACTGCAGCATAGATTTTTCCTATCGGTCAAAATCGCGTATGAATGGTGTCTAATATAGCCCTTTTTTGAGGAAGAAAAAAGCCCTTCGGGAGAAGGGCTTTCTGCTGGAACCGAATGGTCCGTTCAATAATCCGGATCGTTCTACGATGATTCGCTACGCTCGCCCGCCGGCGCCGGCGATATCCGGTGGCACACCATGGACTGCGTCGCGAACCATCGTTGTCACTGCTCTGAAATCTATTTTCCCGGTTGCCATCTTCGGGAGTTCGTCGATCACAACAAACTGTTTGGGCAGACAGATGTTCGGCAGCTTTTCCGACATCTTTTTTAAAACCGATCTCTCATCGATCGGCTGCGTGATTGCAGCAACGATCTTAGCTCCCCTCAGTGCATCCGGGATTTCTACGACGCAACACACAGCACCTTGCGGCAAGTGTTTTTCAAGTTCGTCTTCGACACGAATCAACGATACCATCTCACCGCCGACTTTCATGAATCGTCGCAATCGGCCGACGTGCCAGAGGTATCCGTCCTTGTCCATCCATCCCATGTCGCCGGTGTCGTACCAGCCGTGACGAATATGCAGAGACGTTTCCTCGAAATCATCAAAATACCCCTTCATAACATTGTCACCCTTCACGAGAATTTTTCCGATTTCTCCTGTCTTGCATTCTTTTCCCGACTCATAGTTCTCCAACCGAACCTTGACGCTGGGCAACACCTTACCGACACTACCCGGACGATTGTGCTCTGGCGAATTGACGGTAATTCCGGGACTCGTTTCTGTTGTCCCGTATGCCTCCAGTAAAACCTTGTTGTGTGTGTCGAGGAAACCTTTTCGCAATGCCTCGGGGCATTTGTCCGCTCCGGCAACCATGATCCTCACGCTCTCGAAGTCACCGGGCTTTGATCTATTGAGATATCCCCAGAAGAAGCTCGGAGTTCCAACCATCAACGTGCACCGCTCATCGCGTACAATATCGCAAATGACCCGAAAGTCGAGGGGATTTGCGTACGTAACGATCGTCATTCCGAAATAGAGCGGAGCCCACAGATTTGCGGTCTGGCCAAACACGTGGAAATACGGCAGGTTCGCAAGGAAAATATCTTTGTCGGAAAGTGCCAGGACTTTTTGAAGATCGTGGATATTGCAGAGAATGTTTCGGTGGGTTAACTGGACGGCTTTTGGCTCTTTTTCACTTCCGCTGGTAAAGAGAATGATGAGATTGTCATCCGGTTTCCCTTGATGGATCGTGGTACGCAACAAGAATGAGGGAAGTTTTGAACGAAGGGCCGCCGATAATTTGTCCGCAATGGTCACGCTTGCCAGGATGTCTTCAATGAACACCATGCCGGGGATGAGCCGACAATTGATTTTTTCCAGAAGCGCCTTGGAGGTAATAATGGTTTTGAAATCGCATTTCTTTTGAGCGAACTCCGCATTCGAAGCCGCACCGGTTGAATAGTTGATCATGACAGGAGTTCTGCCGCTCATAAGAGCCCCAAGGATGGCAAGGGCAGAGCCTGCACTCGTCGGGATCATAATACCAATGAAACCCTCTTCGTACCGTTTGAATTTTTCGTTCAGTATGAGTGCAGCAATGAGTGCCTTTGAATACGTCAGCTTGCGGTCGGTCGTGCGATCGACGAACGCGAGTTTGCTCCCGTATTTCTTGGCAACGACTACAAATCGATCGTGAAGTTGCATGAGCCGACCTCAAAGGATTTGTGGATTTGGAAAAAGGTAAATGATGTTGACCCAAAATGCAATTGAAAGGTTGTGAGACGATGGTTATTTTCATTCAACGTGTCGATCGACCTTAGGAAAGGCCGCGCACGTTGTAGATCAAAAAGGTTACCGGATTCACCGTACTGTTTGTTGCTTCTTAATAGTTTTCGCAAGACATTGCCAGAGTTAGTCCCCTTTGTATTCTCACGAATGAAAAGACTCCTTATCTTCAGCCTGATGTTTCTTGGAGGATGTGCCTCATTATCCCCTCCCCGCCAATCGCCCGATCCGGTCCGTTTGCTTCAGAACGACATCGATACCGTTCTTTCGGATTCGATATTCCGACAAACCCTGGCCAGTATTGAGATCGTGTCCCTGAATTCCGGACAAGTACTCTATGAGAGAAACAGCAAGTTGCTTATGCATCCGGCTTCCAACCTCAAGTTATTGACTTCTGCAACAGCGCTCCAGGTTCTCGGAGAGGATTTCCGCTTCAAGACGTCGGTTCTCGTCGATTCATTGCAATCGGGAGGCATCGTTGCCGGAAACTTGTACCTCAAGGGGTTTGGGGATCCCGACCTCAAATCCTCCGATCTCGACTCGCTTGCTGCAACACTCCGATCAATAGGGGTTCGACTGATTACCGGAGACGTTGTTGCTGACGATTCATACTTCGACGATCTCTCTTGGGGAAACGGCTGGATGTGGGACGACGAACCTGATCCAGACGTAATGTTCATCAGCGCGCTTTCCGTGAACAAGAATTGCGTTGCGGTCACCGTGAAGCCGACAACGATGCAGAGTGATTCAGTGATAGTGACAATCGATCCACCAACACCGATCGTCAGCGTTTTGTGCAATGCAAGGACGGTCGACGACTCAACAGAGTGCTCTCTGAAAGTATCCCGTCTATTCAAGGAAGGACTCAATACCATCACTGTAAGCGGAGACATACCGAGAAGCGCTGCAGCTCATCGAAGCAGAATAAGCGTGCGGCAACCTGCGCTCTTCGCTGCGGAACTCCTTAAGAAATCGCTGCAACGGGATAGCCTTACGGTTCTTGGTCAGCCCCGCCTTGGGACGACCCCTCCAGGAACCGTGGAGATTGCCAGTTACACGCATCCAATCGATTCTGTGCTGATCGCCATGAACAAGAAAAGCGATAACCTGTCCGCAGAAAATATTCTGAAGACCATAGGGGCCAAAGGGCGAGGCCTCCCGGGGCGTGCACAAAATGGAATCTACGTCGAAAATGAATTCCTGTCGTCGTTTGGTATTGATACAAGTGCTTGCTTCATTGTCGACGGTTCGGGGGTGTCTCATTACAATCTGTTGACGGTTGACAATATCATCCGATTGCTTGTCGCCATTACGAGACGGCCCGATCCGTTCCACTTGATCTATGCATCACTACCGATCGCCGGCGTTGATGGGACACTTGAAACCCGAATGATCGGCACAGCTGCTCAGGGAAATGTTCGGGGGAAAACGGGAACCATCAGCGGTATCAGCTCATTGTCGGGCTATGCGACTACACGTGACGCTGAATTGCTCGCATTTTCGATGGTGATGGAGAATTTTGTTCTGCCGACCCGTTACTTTCAATTTGCTCAGGATACAATCTGCGAACTCTTGGCTCGATTCAGCAGGAAGCAATCCGCTTCGGCATCGCGCTGACCTCCTCCATCAATGGAGGTCCACACATTCACTCCTTCAGTATAAGGTGTTGCCATGGATGAACGATCTTCGTCTACATTCGGTCTCTATGAGAGCCTGCGAATTCTCATTCCCGGCTTTTACTTTGCTACCGCATGCTTCTTTTTCTATTGGTGTTTTCTTTCGCTCTATGCTGGATCCATGGAAAGTGGATTCCCGCTCGTTCTGCTTTTTCTGTTTCTTTCAGTCGTGTCTGGTCTGACGATGTACGCGAAAGAGACAGCAAAGCGGCGGAGAGCATTCCTTGAAAATCAGCCAAGCACGTTCCTCAAAGAACGTGCAAAGCTCCTGAAAAATACGGTGCTTCTCGACGATACTTCAGCGCGGAAACTCTATTTCTATATCCTGAACAACCACGTTCCCCGGAGTTTTCACGACAAGATTTTTTTCTTCGGGACGATTTATCATATCATGATCCTTCTTCGCCGAACGACTTTTTGGTTCGCACTTGCCGCGATCGCTGGCATCTTGGTTCGTGTTGCAGCGGGCCATTCTCTTGCGGACCAGGCATCGTCTGTGGTATTTGCCGCCTCTGTGCTGCTTATTTATTTACTCAACGTGCGGTACAACAAGGCAGATCGGAAAATGCAGGAGAACTACCAGGATCAGATCTTTTGGCTGGAAATGAACCACGAGATTGTTGAAGATACGATCCGTCAGTATTCCCGTTCGCGGGCAGCGATTTCGAAATGAAGACTCTTCGTTGGATTCAGGTCACACTGAGCATCCCCCATGCATACCAGGATTTGCTTGTCGGCCAACTCGCCGCGCTTGGATTCGATGGATTTCTACAGGAGGAAGACGCACTCAAGGGATATATTGAAGGGATAAGATGGAATCGTGAGCTTGAGCATCGTCTGCACTACTATCTTCAGAAATTCAGTACCGAATTCCCTCATCTCACTATTCACGTATCCTCAACATCAATTCGCCAGCAGAATTGGAACCAGAAGTGGGAGAGATCGATCGGCATCATCGATGTCGCGCCGGGAATTGTGATCAAGCCGTCGTGGAGGCATCTGCGCAAACGAGACAAAGGGAAAGTTGTCCTGCACGTCGATCCGAAAATGTCGTTCGGCACGGGTCATCACGAAACTACCCGTCTTTGCTTGCAGTTGCTTCGTAACTATGTGCAACCTCGCATGACCGTGCTTGATTTCGGCAGTGGTACGGGAATTCTTGCCATCGCGGCTGTGAAACTGGGAGCAGGAAGGGCTGTTGCTATCGATCACGATGAGTGGACCATCCCCAACATAAAGGAAAACTTGAAACGCAATCGGGTCACACACAGAGTCAAAGTCATCCGTGGCACCATCAACTCCATTCCAATGCGATCGTTCGATTTGATTGTGGCGAACATCGACTTTCCGACCATAATCAAAGCCCAATCCCGATTCACAAGAAAACTCAACAAAGGGGGGCTACTGATACTCTCGGGAATTCTGACGACCGATCTCTTACCACTCCATGGGTCTCTTAGGCATAAAGGAGTGACCCCATTGGATATCGTCGTTGAAAATGAATGGGCTGCCATGGTGTTGGTGCGCACATGAAACGAATGACGGCAATCGATATCGGCACGAACACAATTTTGATGCTCATCGCAGATGTGGATTCGACCGGCAAGATCCGGGTGATTCGCGATGAACACATTATTGCCCGACTGGGGAAAGGCGTTGATGACAAGCGTAAGATATTGCCGGAGACATTTGAGAGAGTTCTTAACTCTTTGTCAGAGTACGCCCGGATTCACAAGACGGAACAATCGGAACAAATCATTGCTTGTGGAACCAGTGCGCTGCGCGATGCAACAAACAGGCAAGAGTTCATAGCGTTTATCAAATCCCGGCTCGGTTTCGAAATATCGATCCTGAGCGGAGACGAAGAAGCCGAGATGACGTATGTCGGCGGCGTGTCTGAGTTTATTGTATCAAGCCAAACACAGCCGTTCGTCGTTCTCGACATCGGTGGCGGTAGCACGGAAATTGTGACGGGAACAAATGAAACAGTGTCGTCGAAGAACAGCCTTGACATAGGATCAGTTCGATTGACCGAGCGGTTCTTGAAAACATCCCCGCCCCTCCCTTCAAGTCTGGAAGATGCGCTACACTTTGTTAGAGATCACCTGCGCGGGCTTGCCAGGCCACCGGAAGGAACGCGCTGCATTGGCGTTGCGGGAACATTGACGACACTTGCCGCAATTGACCTACAGTTGAGGACGTATGACAGAGAGCGCGTGAGCGGTCACGTCCTCGTAATTGATGTCATTGAAGAAATTTGTGCACGATTGAAAGGAAGACGGCTCGAAGAACTCAGAGCAATACCCCAGATTCTTCCCCAGCGTGCAGATATTATTCTCGCCGGCATATTTATCCTTACGGAGGTTATGAAGCAAATGGAGGTCGTGAGGATCACCGCCAGCGATCGAGGGTTGCGCTACGGAATACTATTGAGCGCGGCAAGGGGAAAACATGTTGGTGGCGGATGAATGCAGTGCGTGACTGGTGGACTGTCCGCACGTTCTTCCACTCTTCCTTCGTCGTATTTCCTTTACCTATACCTGCACCTTTACCTTTTGATTAATTAGTTTTTTCTTGTCTTTCCTGCCCGTTCAACCACTTCCTTCAATGCGTCAACCGTGTAGTTAATCTCTTCTTCTGTGGTACCACGCCCGAGGGAGAAACGAATCGTCGCTCTCGCTGTCAGCTCGTCTCTCCCCATCGCAAGCAAAACGTGGGATGGCTCCAGACTTCCAGACGTGCAGGCAGACCCGCTCGTGACCGCGACTCCGTGAAGGTCCAACCCCATGATCAAAGCCTCGCCGTCAACCAATCGTTTCGTTGAATCAAACGAAACGTTGAGTATCTGCGGCAGACATTTCGTGTCATGCCCGTTGAAGATGACCTCCTCAAATTGTTCCGCGATTCTTTGCCTGAGAAGTTGTTTAAGGCGAAGAATCCTGACTCCGTCTTCCTCCATTAGCCGCGAACACAGCTCTATTGCCTTGGCAAACCCGACTGCGAGAGGAACGTTCTCGGTCCCAGCACGACGATTGCTTTCCTGAGATCCTCCTTTCATGAACGATTCTATTTTGGTACCCTTTTTAATATATATTGCACCGATCCCCTTCGGTCCATAGATCTTGTGAGCAGACATCGAGAGCAGGTCAATTCCGAGTTCTTGGACATTGACCGAAATCTTGCCTACGGATTGTACAGCATCTGTATGGCATACCACTCCCCGATCTCTGCACATGGAGGCGATCTCTTTCAATGGCTGAATTGTCCCGACTTCATTGTTCGCATGGACGACGGAAACAAGGGACACATCATCATCCAGTTCCCTGTTGATGTCATCGGGATCGACCATCCCATCCCGGTCCACCTTCACGAGTTTCGCGATGATGCCCTCCTTGTGAAGAGATTCGACAGGATCCAGGATCGCATGGTGCTCGATGGCAGTTGTTACTATTTTCGATGTACGTTTGTCTCCCCGGACTCGCGCGATTCCGTAGACGGCGTGGTTGTCGGATTCCGTTCCGCCGCTGGTAAAGAACAGCTCATCATACTTCGCCCCGATGAATTGTGCTATTTGCTCACGGCTTTCTTCCAGGGCGCGGCGTGCTTTTCTTCCGTAGCCGTGGATTGATGAAGCATTTCCGTAATCGCCGGAATAGTATGGAATCATTGCCTCCACCACGCGGTGATCGATTGGAGTCGTCGCACAATGATCGAGATATACTTGTTTCATGATTGTTTGCATACCGTTGCATGGAGAACAACAAAAACGCCGGCCTGGTCCTCAGGCCGGCTGTTTCGCAATGGTGCTGTATCGTGATTTCCTTAACGCTGACCCTGTCTTCTCTCCTGTGCCATCTCTTGCATGAGCTGTCGCAGATTGCGCGCAAAATTTCGTTCGAAGATGACAAAATCCGCAATTTGCTGCGTCGATAAGGCTGTCTTCATATCGTCCAGGAACCTGTGTCGTTCTTCCGCCTGCTTTATGTCGAGTACACCGAGATCCGTGAAGATCTTTTCCATGCCTGCACCGTCAGAATTCGATTTTCTCACTTCCTGCAGCTGATCGATCAGGTCATCCCGTTGCTTGTTGATCTCCCGCATAACATCCTCGTGCTTATTATACTTTGCGAAGAAGCGTACTGACGTGTCTTCATCGAGCTTAAGCGCTTCGATCATCCTCAGCTTCTTAAACTGTTCGACACGTTGTTGACCGCGGAACTGGTTGGGTCTATTTTGAGCATAGGACAATCCGGTACAGCAGACAACAACAAGAGCGACAAAAATTTTGGTAGTCATAGGGCTCCCATGGTTCCTAGCTTCTGCAGGACATCGTCCACGTCGGACTCATGAAGATCATCCAGGAACTGCTGAGACGACACGTCCGCGTAAACGTTGAATGGAGAAGTCGGTTCGCTGGCGAGCGCCTCTCGAACGAGTTCACTGTTTACAAAGCGCTCATCTGCCAGCACACCGGACATGATTGCGTTGTTGAACGAGTTCAAGTCATGATTTGACACGTTCGCTTGCATGATCTCCGCCATTTCCTCGGGTGTCGCAGAGTCGACGACCGCCGACAACTGATACTGATTACCCGCGGATGGTCGGTACACAGGGATTTGCCAGACCAGAGCTGCGACAATGATCGCTGCCCCAAGGGGAAGAACGATCCTGCTCACAAGCGGATGTTGGATCCAGGGTGTGCTTCTTCGCCGATCGAGTCGTTCGCGTATTCGCGGCAGGATCGATGGAAAATACCCTTTCGGAACATCTCCTGTCGAGTGGTCCGCGATGGATCCAAATGCGTTCGATAGTTCTTCAAGTTCCGACCGGCACACCGTACACACCCGAAGATGTGTTTCAACGCGGGCAGTATCATCCCTGCCGAGGGATCCGCGAATAAAATCAGGGAGCAGAAAACTAACGTGTTCGATGCGCACGACGGATATATTCTCCAATCTTTCGTGTAGCGTGAAAATAATTTGCTTTCAATCCGCCCACCGATGTTTTGAGGATTGCTGCAATCTCCTCGTAAGACATTTCCTCATAATATCGCATCACAAAGACCGTTTTTTGTTTCTCGGGCAGTGTGGCAACCGCCTGTTCGATCAACGATTGCTGTTCGTTCTTCTCGAAGACCACATCGGGAGACTCACCTTCCGGCGATTCGATTTCGAACATCTCGTCGATTCGCAGGAATTCTCTGACTTTCTGCCTTCGGAGGAAATTTAATGAGACGTTTACTGCGATTCGATAGAGCCAGGTGTACAGACTTGAATCGCCCCGAAAATCTTTGAGCGATTCGTACATCTTGCAAAAGACCTCCTGGGTGATGTCGTCGGCATTGTCGTGACTTTTCGAGAATCTCCGGGCCACCCAGTAGATCTTCTCCTGGTACCGCAGAACCAACTCGTTGAAGGCACTCTCACTTCCGTGTTGAAACAGGCGTACGAGTTCTTCGTCACTTCGATCGCTCATCCAATTCGACTGTCTAGTTGTTAGACAATGGAACTGTGAAAAAAGTTTAAACGACTGGTCGGATCCCTTCGCACGCGTGACAATGACCGAGTACGCCGCAATCCATCACCACACACCAAGTTGCGCCCCCAGAATAAACTCGAATTGTGTCTTGTGGGACTTGCTCGCCTCGTCATCAATCTTCACCCGCCTCCCCCTGAAATCTACAATAAGGTCTCTCAGGGGCTCGTACTTCCAGTAGAAACCGAAGGAGCGCTCTTCGTGGAGCGGCCCATAGAGGAAGGTTGGCGAATAACCGGAGAAGTACTGATAGCTCACGTCCATCAGGCCTCCTTTTCTGTACACTTCGGAGAAGCCCCCGACTCTGAGCTGTCTCATGGGCCTATAAGATACGTCGAAGTATAGATCATCTCCATTTTGTCCAATCCAATCGCCCAAGACATAGCCGTTGTTTGTGTAATTTGCGGCGGTGTACTTATGTGAATATACCCACGGATTCAGGCGCGTGTACTCTGCGATGAACTCGGCGTTGTCTATCAAGAGATCATACGTGTGGATCCCCGACGTAAATGCAACTTGTTTTCTCGATCGATTGGGATCGAAGAAATTGTCTGTGTTGAGCTCGTCGATAAAGAGGGACAAATAGAAATTGACATTGGGGATGAGGTTTATGTCCGCACTCCCGAAGATTTGGGAGTTGTCGGAATCCGTATTATAGTGCTCACCGGCCTTGAAAAACATCACAGGAATCAGGTACAGGAGGAGCGGACCACGATCGCTGTAGACGATGGATTCCCCTATCGAAAGATTGAGCCCGTCGATGATGGTGAATTCGAGTTGATGGGCTGCCATGTATTTCGCATGATCGACGGGACGGTAGTAATCCATGAGTCCGGAGGAATAGGTGTGATAGGAGAGCGCAGAGTCGACGATATTGGAGTTCAATTCGGCATGGAAGTAAACGAAATCAATCCGCTTGCTCAATGGAACACGCAATTTGATCTGCGGGTACGACGGGGCTTTGTTGGAAAGGATAACCTGACCACGCTCACCGTACCCCCAGATATTTTTCACCTTTTCAAGGGACAGCTCGATTTTGCCGATATGCCACGAGAGCTGGGCATCGATGTCACTGTAGGCGAGACTCGTTGGGCCCCGCTGTTCTATGACGATTCCCGGATCCGGAGTGTTGGCCTTTTGCGGGTTCACTGCTTTGCCCGATTCAGTTTCATCTATCCAATTGAAATAGTACCCGACGTCGTCAAATGCGTATCCCTGCATCTTCAGACCCTTGTGCAGGTATCGATCCGATTCGTCGCCAAGCTTGGAATAGGCGTAGCGAGCGTTCACGTCGAAATTGAAGATTCCCTTCGTCAGTTCGGTCGAAAGTGCATGCCACCGCGTTTCTGTTGGCGCTGAATCGCCACTCAGTTTGGCAGTTTCGTATTGAAACTCCGTTCTCAAGAATTCAAATTCCGACCGGTCAACAGCATTCATCCGCGCGGCAACAGAGTCCAGTTCCATCAACTGCTGGGCAATGTACAATCGAGAGAGAGGCTTCATAGCATCTCGATAATTCATCAGAAGCTGCCTGGCTTCCATCTTTTTCAAGAACGGATACACCTCGTGCGCCACGGGGACATTAACCATCTGTGCGATGGACGAATGTCCGACCGTTGCGATAAAGACACCAAGAGTCAATGTTTTCCAGGAGAAAAAGGTTGTCCGCATGGATCCTTCGTTCAATAGAATTTTCTGTTTTCGCAATATTCGGATCCGGTCTCGAGGCTCAAGATTGCAAAATAAAAGTGGAGATGCAAGAAAGGCGGTCCCTCGTTGATGTCACAAACCTTAGCTGTTCTTCCAAATGTCGCGCCACGAGGGAAGTTCTTCGTGCTTCGGGTATTCTTTCGCCGCCTTCCCCGTCAACAGGTACTTCAGGTCATTGTAGATGTGAAACAGGACCGTCGAGAGAGCATGACGTTCCAGCCTCCGCGTTGAGACGTACGCGATCGCATTCGGATTGACTATGCACTTGCCGAGCTTCGATATCCTGCGACTCAAGTCCAGATCCTCAACTATTCCGAAGTCTTCACGGAAAGCATGAGCTTTTACGAATTCGTTTTTTCGATAGGCTACACAAATGCCCGGAAAGAGAGGAAGATCGAAGATGTTGAACACCCGGACGAGGACGTACGTCGATTGGTACACGAGTCTCTGAAATATCTTTCCGTCAGATGGTTTAGCAATTCCTGTGACAGCAACGGCTGACTGGTCACGAAATGACGTGTCGAGTTGGAGCAGAAATCCCTGATTGAGGACAGCATCGGCATCGACAAAAACCAAATAGTCCCCGATTGCATTGGCAGCGCCGAGATTCCGGCCGACCGCAATACCCCGCCGGCTTGTTGTGACAATCTTGTCACAGAAAGTCTTTGCAACGAGTTGTGTACTGTCGGTTGAGTCGGCGTCAGCGAGGATTATTTCGTACTGGGAACGGTCGTATCGTTGGTCCCTGATGGACTGCAGACAACGCAGGACATATCGCTCCTCATTGTAGGTCGGGACTATTACCGAGTACTTCATGCCAAGCCTGTGTCGTTCCAGGGTCGTCGAGAATTCTATCGCAATATACAAAAATAAAGGTGACGAGGCGTCACACGGGCGATATGTGTTCTGCCATACGACGCCGGCTCGATGTATTCCATCCAACATCGGAGCTTTTTTCTTCGTATGTTTACAATCACAGTCACCACTATTCGCCTTCGTCGCTCTCTCATTCCCCGAATTCAATATTGTGAGAAAGGATTTCCAAATGAAAAAGACGCTCCTCGTCCTTTTGTGCACTCTATCCATCGGTGTTGCACAAAAGAAAGCATTCACTATAGCCGACCTTTACAGGGTCAAAGGCATCAGTGCTCCGCACATTTCCCGCGATGGCAAGTTGGTCGCGTTCTCGGTCACGGAGAGTTTTCTCACCGAAGGAAAAACCAACTCCGATATCTATTTGATGAAGCTGGACGGATCAGACTTACGAAAGATGACGTCCTTCTCAGGTGCCGATTTTTCTCCTGTGTGGATGCCCGACGGGCGATCGATTCTCTTCCTTTCGTCACGCAAGAACGGTGTTCAGGTGTGGAAGCTTCCCGTCGACGGCGGAGAAGCAGAACAGATCACGGACATTTCAAGCGGAGTGAATAGTCTCCACGTTCTGCCGAATGGCAAAGGATTTGTCTTTGCGACCGATGTGTATCCCGAGTTTGGTGCTGACGATGCAGCGAACAAGAAAGCCTCCGATTTCAGGGATAATGGCCCTCTCAAGGCACATATGGCCGACCGGCTGCTGTATCGGCACTGGACTTCGTGGCAGGATGGAAAACGCACGCACACGTTCTTCTTCAACCTTGAGACAAGGAAGTATATCGATCTCACTCCCGGTGATTTCGACGCACCGGGATTTGGAATGGCCGATGCAATAGTATCGCCGGAAAGTGATGAGGTGTGCTTCGTTTCAAATCACGACGCCGAGGAAGCCCTGTCGACGAACAAGGACCTTTTTGTGGTGCCCGTTGGTGGCGGTGAAGCTAAAGACATTACTGCATCGAACACTGCTTACGACGATGACCCACAATACTCGCCCGACGGCAAATACATCGGCTACAGAACTCAGAAAACCCCACGCTATGAATCTGATCTTATCCGACTCGCCTTGTTCAACCGAACGACAGGCGAGAGAGAAGACCTCACGGAATCAATATTCGACAACTGGATCACGTCACTTCGATGGGCTCCTGACTCCCGCTCAATCTATTTCACAGCCGACGTTAAGGGAGAACAACCGGTCTACAGTTACGATTTGAAATCCAAGAAAATCTCATTGGCGATCAGCGCACAGTACATAGACGCCTTCGATATTTCTCCCGACGGGAAGACCCTTGTCTACACCCGGCGCTCGGTTGGCGAACCAGTGGAAATGTGGAAAGCAACGATCAGGAAAGGAGTCGCGGAGAATTCCCAGAGGATAACATTCTTGAACAAGGACCTGGACAATGATGTCGATATTCGTCCTGCCGAACAACTGTGGATAAACTCTCCCACTGGGGCAAAGGTCCAGACATTTCTCGTAAAGCCTCACAATTTTGACCCGAACAAGAAGTACCCTCTCATATTGAATGTACACGGAGGACCACAGAGCCAATGGTCCGATGCGTTCAGGGGCGATTGGCAAATTTATCCCGGCGCTGGATATATCGTTGCATTCCCGAATCCTCACGGATCAACCGGGTTTGGACAGGAATATACTGCTGAGATATCAAAAGACTGGGGAGGAAAAGTCTATGAGGATGTCATGGCCGTGGCCGATTCGCTCTCGCATCTTTCGTATGTCGATGCTGACCGGATGGGAGCGATGGGATGGAGTTACGGAGGATACATGATGATGTGGCTCGAAGGACACACGGCACGCTTCAAAGCCATCGCATCGATGATGGGTGTGTACGATCTCACTGCCATGCACGGAGCAACCGAGGAGCTTTGGTTCCCGGAATGGGATTTGAACGGATCACCGTGGAACAGTGATCTCTATCAAAAGTGGTCACCGAACAGCTACGTCAAGAATTTCAAGACGCCATGCCTTGTGATTACGGGAGAACAAGACTTTCGCGTGCCGTATACGCAGAGTCTCGAGTTTTTCACAGACCTCCAGGAAATGCACGTACCCTCACGCCTCATTGTTTTCGAAAACGACGGTCACTGGCCCAACAATGTCAAGTCTATGCCCTTATACTATGACGCCCATCTTGACTGGTTCCACAAATATCTTGGAGGCGACCCAGCCCCATACGATGTTGAGAAGATGATACGCAATCAGGCATTCAAATAAACGAACTACATCGGCTTAAGTCATAGAATGCGTGCACCCCATGATTCGTCACAAGGCCGGGAACCAAAAAGCTCTGATGATTCATCGAGCAAAAGCCGAATGATTTCGCATCACATATTCGACAAGTATGTCATCGTTACCACGCTTGTAATTGCGACGGCCATGTGTTTGTGGATGGTTCTGCTTCAACCGGTGAAGACTTCAGTGGAATTCTCCGTGATTGACGATGCATTATATTACTTCAGCATTGCGCAGAATTTCATAGCAAGGGGTTTTTTCACATACGACGGCATTACCGCAACCAACGGTTTCCATCCTCTCTGGGAATTGCTACTTATTCCATTCGCATACTTCTTCCGAGATCCCTTGGCTTTACTTAGGATTGGCTTCGTCTTATCAGCCCTTTTCTTCCTCAGTGCGCTCTTGTTTTTTTACAGAGTCACAGCCCATCTGAAATTGACTAGTCTCGGCACGTTCGCGGCATTTATCATCGTTTTCGGAAATCTACGTTCTTTTACCTTGTGGTTCTCCTTGATGGAGTCCGCATTACTATTACTCCTTTACTTCTGTTATCTGGTATTTTCGATCACTGCTGGGGAAAAGCGATTTACTGACCCTCGCACGATATTCGGGGCGGGGTTTCTCATCGGAATTGTCTTTCTGGCGAGGGCCGACTCATTTCTCCTGTTCTTCTGCTATGTGGCGCTGCTTATACGATACCACACCATTAAGAAGTCTGGTTCGTTCGTTATGCCCCTCCTCTCTGCTGTTGCAGGAGTAGCAATACCTGTCATTCCTTACCTTGTGTACAATTATGTGTGTTTTGGCAAATTGCAGACAGTCTCATCTTGGCAAAAGTTCTACGTCCCCAGCTTGGAAACCATTTTCCGACCTTTGGATAGATTCTACAATGAAACAATCTATAGAATCATGTACGTTTTCAACCTGCCAATTGTTTTTCAAATGCTCATTCTTATTGCCGTCGTTGGTTCTATTACTGCGACTCTTTATGTGATTTGGAATGTGAGAAATCGTCTTTCAGTGTCCCTAAAACCCATTAGTGATTTCATCATCTTTGCTCTGGTTCATTTTGTGTTGGTGTATTTGTTTGTGCCTTATGAGGCGCTTTTCTCAGTCTGGTATCATGTACCTCAAATCGCGGCCATGGGGTTAGTCGTTGGACTCACAGTTGGCTTTCTTTTCGAGAATCTCAGCCCCATCTTCTCGAGGATATGCTACGTTGCAGGTGCCACATTGTTAATCTGGCAATTCTATTTCTACCCAACGTTTGTCGGAAAGAAGACAATAACGGTCGAGAAAATTGAAATGGCGGAACACCTTGGACGATTCGTACCATCCTCATCCCCAGTGGCGATGTATGACGCAGGTATGGTATCGTATTTCTCGCAGCATCCATTCATTCCCTTGAATGGGTTGGTGGGTGATTTTGAAATTGCTAGATTGTGCAGCGAGAAGAACTACGGACAACTATTCGAAAAATATGGGGTGAATTACCTTGTAATCGACGTCCCAACACCCATGCTTGCAGGATTACCAGGAACAATGCTGTACGCAACTTCCATGACCAGCAAAATCATGAATATGTACGAGATTCCGAAACCTCTAATCCTTTTTCGAATGGACAGCACTCAAATCAATGGGTTTCTTCGGATCAGAGAGAACAGGGAATGATTCTATGCGTCGTGACCCGATGTCGAGACGCAAGTGAACGAACATTCAGTGCGGCTGGTTTAGACACGATCGCAGTACTGAGAACTTCTAGGAGGATTGAAACTGCCGGGCCCACCATTGAACAATGTACTTCGAAGAAATTTTAGTTGCCGTTCGTTGCCAGGATAATCCTTTGTCAGCGGGCACTACGGTTCAACGCACTACCTGACGATTGCGAGCTTCTGGACAACTTCTTCAGATTTTCCACCAACGCTCATCATGATCTTGTAGAAATAGACTCCATTTGCCAATTCATCACCATCTCTGTCCCTGCCATCCCATTGGACTCTGTTGAATCCAATTCTCAGGTCGCCCCTCCATACTGTTAATTCCTGAACGAGTCTGCCTGCAATCGAATAGATCTTGATCTTGAGCTCATCGGGTAAATGCGAGCCAACAAGATTGAAGGTGAACTGGGTTTGATGCGCAAAAGGATTCGGATAGTTAAAGACATTAAGTAATCCCGGCTCGGTTTCAACCTTGAATGTCACCTGCCGGGCAGTCGTATCCGCAAAATT
>JADGQA010000185.1 GCA_017882185.1 Bacteroidota bacterium | reverse complement strand
ATCGCGACCATAGGCGAGCCATCGGCTGTCAGGCGACCAGCTTGGTCGGAAACCCTCGAGGGCCCCCTCGTAGTAGTAATACTGTCTGTCGACTTCCATAGTCTTGGCTTTTTCGACATCGTAAATTTGGATCTTCATCGCCTTGTCGATGAAGGCGATCAACTTGCTATTCGGCGACCAGAAAAGATTGTAACGATACCCGGGTCCGTACGATGTCACTTTCCGCGCAGTACCCGATTTGGTCAGGTCCAGCAGGGTCAGTTCATACTCACCGGACTTGTCGCTCCAATATGCAGCATATTTCCCATCGGGGGACCAGGCGGGGAAACGCTCGGCGGACCCGGAGCTTTGCGTTAGGTTGATGAGAGGGCCGTTCTCAGACGGGACTGAAAACACCTCGCCACGAGCTTCGACGAACGCACGTTTGCCATTAGGTCCAATGGAAAAGCTGGTAATGTACTTACTCGCATTCTCTG
Organism: Bacteroidota bacterium; assembly: GCA_017882185.1. GTDB lineage: Bacteria > Bacteroidota > Ignavibacteria > UBA10030 > UBA10030 > JADGQA01. The sequence continues at coordinate 6,738 of JADGQA010000185.1, read as the reverse complement.
CGTGGGGCAAGAGCGTAATTTCATCCGTCACTACTTTCACGTTCACTTCAATCAGTTTCTCATCCGCAAGACTCAATCGATATAGGCTACCTCCCGCTTCGAACACAATATCCGAAGGTCCGATGGAAGGAAAGTGAATATCATAATCGGTGAACTTCGTAATCTGTTTCGTTGCATTCGACTTCAGGTCATACGACCAGATGTTTGATCGCTCCTCGGGCCCACGATCGGAAAGAAAATAGATCGTGTTCTCGTGCCACATCGGGAATTCGTCGTTCGCAGGATTTGGAGTAATCGTCTCCGAAGTTTTATTCTCGAGGTCAAAGATGATGATGTCGGGGGCCCAGCCACCACGGTATCGTTTCCAAGTCCGGAAGGCCTGGGTCATTTTCGTGTAGGCGATTCTTTTGCCATCGGGAGATAGCGATGCCATTTCTCCGTATGGAACGGGGAGTTGACCAGGCATTCCACCTTCTGGCGGCACGCTGTAGAACTGGTCGAACCGCTGTTTCCCGCTGTTCATCGAAGAGACAAAAAGGAGTTTCTTGCCGTCGGGATACCAGTCGATGATGCGATCGGCCATTCCGTGGTAGGTGACACGCGTTGGCATTCCCCCCATCGCGGGGATAACGTAGACTTCCATGTTCCCGTCGTAGTTGGCACTGAAGGCAATGCGCGAACCGTCAGGAGAGAAATGTGGGTACAGCTCCTGACCCCGCGGCGAACTGAGCTTCAACGCAGTACCCCCTTCCTTTGGCACAACCCACAAGTCACCGGCATATGAGAAAACAATTTGCGTCTGAGAAACGCCCGGGTATTGGAGCATCCGTGCGTCCACCTGAGCCTGGAGGGAGGAAGAAACCGCACATAGCAGGATGAGAAATACGAAGGAGCGGATCATGCCTTGATCTCCTTAATTAAATGATTGATCTGGAAGGATTATTCGTGGGACAACAAATCTGTTTCGCTCGAACTGATAAAACAGCTGCATGAGTCCGGTAGAATATGTTCTGGTATTCTCCAATCTGAGAGGTAATCTTCTCGTCCCGCGAGATAAAGAGGGATTTTCCCTGGCCCAGCAAGAGCGGATGTGCCGCAAATTGCATCTCATCAACAAGTCCGGATTGAGCATGAGCTTTCTCACGAAGCGGACGCGAGGTCTGTTGTGTCTGCGCTTTTGGTTCTAACATATGAGATAAAGAACAGGACACCAAACGCGAGATCGATGACCATCAGGGATATCCAGAACTGAGGGAAAAGTTCACAGGGAGAGAGGATCAAAAACGTCGGAATCAGCGAAGTCTTTTCCAGCGAACAAAAAATCATGACTGGTCGGAACCGAATCGGATTCCGGGAGATAAAGAGAAAGAGGACCTGCCACACGACCGTAACACCGATGAAGCTGTAATAGTATTCGGGATGATTCATTGCGGGGGGATAATCGGTGGACATCCGAGCTTCCATGAAATAGAGGGGAAATGTTATGAGTAAGCCATAGATTCCCGCGATCAAAAAGACGTATTTCGCGAATTTCACGAGAGACCCTTTGGCGCATAATTGAAAGGAAGTGCGACTTGGAATACGAAGAGGGAAGATTTATGTTTCGCAAACCTGGGAAAATATTACATAAAGTGCCACTGATGACCGAAATGCTGTCGGCAACCTCTATTCCGTTTTCATTTGCAACTTTCGGTCATCTTATCGTATATTTACGATAAAGGATAAAGGAACAGACCCGATGGCCTACAATAAGAAAGAAGAATTCACAGCCCAGGAAATCAGGGTTGCCGAGATTGGCAAAGCGCTCAGCCACCCGGCTCGCGTCGCCATCATTAACCTCCTGCTCAAACGCCAGGCGTGCATCTGCGGCGATATCGTCGAGGAGCTTCCCCTGTCGCAGTCGACCGTCTCTCAGCACCTGAAAGAACTGAAGAATGCTGGACTCATCAAAGGGGAGATCGACGGCCCGCGCGTCTGCTATTGCATCGATCCGAAAGTATGGGCCGAAGCCCGCAAATACTTTGGAATCTTTTTTGAAAGCGATCTCACTACAAAATCATGTTAAGGAGAACCATCATGGATACCAAGCAATCCTCAAAACTCAAGCAAATCGTCAAGGAACACTACACCGAAATCGCTGAACAATCAGAGCGAAAGGCTGCATCGACTTGCTGCGGACCGAGCTGCGGTTGCTCATCGGACGTCGATGTCATGGTCGAAGACTACTCGAACGTCAAGGGATACGTGAAGGAGGCCGATCTTGCCCTCGGGTGTGGTATCCCGACCGAATTTGCAAAAATCAACGCGGGTGATACCGTCGTCGATCTTGGTTCCGGGGCAGGGAACGATTGTTTTGTTGCCCGCTCCATCGTGGGTGACAGCGGCAGGGTCATCGGACTCGACATGACCGAGAAAATGATCGCGAAAGCGAATGCAAACAACGCGAAGCTCGGGTTCTCGAACGTCAAGTTTGTCCTCGGTGACATCGAGGCAATGCCGATCGAATCGAACACCGCCGATGTTGTGGTCAGCAATTGCGTGCTCAACCTGGTGCCGGATAAACGGAAAGCCTTTGCAGAAATGTTTCGGATCACCAAGCCGGGGGGGCATTTCACGGTATCCGACATCGTTCTGGAAGGAAACCTCCCCGAGCGGCTGAAGGACGTTGCGGTGATGTATGCGGGCTGCGTTTCGGGTGCGATCCAAAAGAAAGAATATCTCGCGCAACTTGAAGAAGCGGGATTTCGGACTGTGTCGGTTGTGAAGAGTCGAAATACGTTCCTCCCGGATGGTTTGCTCCTGCAGTACGTTTCCCCGAAGGAGTTGCAGGAATATCGGGAACCCGGTGCGGGCATCTTTAGCATTACGGTATACGGCGACAAACCTTGAATTCCAAAACAACATCTGTGGACATAAAATTTCGAACCGCAATCGGCTCAGACAAAGAGACTGTGCGGATGTTTCTTCGGGAGGTGAAGCTCCCGACGGAATCCGTGGATACAGGAACCACGACGTTCTATGTAGGCATAGAGAAGGGTGATGCCGTCGGGATTGCCGGATTTGAGTTCTATGGCGGCGACGCTCTACTTCGATCTGTCGCGGTACGTCCAAATGTGCAGAGTCGTGGAATTGGATCCAAGATTGTTGACCATATGCTGACCGTGGCAAGACAACGGAAAATACATCGTGTTGTCTTGTTGACGGAGACAGCCCAGAAGTTCTTTGAACGAAAAGGTTTCAAAGTGGCAAACCGTTCCTCCATTACCAATGGACCGATGCAGCAATCGACAGAATTCACGGTCGCGTGCCCAACGTCAGCCGTCTGCATGGTTTTGGACCTTGATGTGTAGAGGTAGAGTCCGATTCGTAATCGGACGTGCATCACGAAACGTCTGACTTGTCCTGATAATGAGACCGGTTTTGAACCGGACTCTACAACCTCCAACTGAAAAAGGAATACCCATCATGACAATAAAAGTTCTAGGCCCGGGATGCATCAATTGCAGGACGCTTGAGAAACGCACGATCGAAGCACTGAAAGATTTGAATATGGACGCAGTCATCGAGAAGGTCGAAGACTATCAGAAAATCGCGTCGTATGGCATCATGCGCACACCGGGATTGGTGATTGAAGAGAAGGTTGTTGTCGCAGGGTTCGTGCCGCCCGTAGAAAAGCTGAAGGAGATTCTTCTTGCACATCGGGGTGTGTGATGAAGAAGTTCATTGAAGAGAGTCCGCTCGGTACGGTAGCGGTTCTCCTACCTCTCTGGATTATTCTCTACGCGATGCTGCAAACGATTGCAGACGGAATCATCTCTGCCACGGGATTACCTCAGGGGGAACGCCTGACCGAAGCTGTCCGGTTTTTCGTCTTTGAAGCGCCGAAAGTTCTTCTCCTTCTGACGCTTGTGGTCTTTGCCGTCGGCATCGTACGCACATATTTTTCACCCGAGCGAACGCGCAAGATGCTCGGCGGAAAATCCCTTTTTGGCGGTAATATCCTGGCCAGCATGCTCGGTATTGTGACGCCATTCTGTTCATGTTCGGCAGTTCCGCTCTTCATTGGATTCGTTGAAACGGGCATCCCCTTGGGTGTCACGTTCTCTTTTCTCATCGCCGCCCCCATGATTAACGAAGTAGCAGTTGTGCTCCTCTTCGGACTTTTCGGATGGGAAACGGCGCTGTTGTACGTCGTCACGGGATTGATCATCGCCATAACCGCCGGTTACATTATCGGAAGGCTCAACGTAGAGCGATTCGTCGAGGACTGGGTCTATCAAATCCACGCCAACACCGCGATGCTGGAAGAGACAAATCCATCACTCCGGGACCGGATACAATCCGGATATGATGCGGTGAAGGACATCGTCGGCAGAGTGTGGCCGTACCTACTCGCGGGTATCGCCGTCGGGGCAGGTATTCACGGCTACGTGCCGGAGAATTTCATGGCGAGCCTGATGGGAAAATCGGCCTGGTGGTCGGTTCCTGTCGCAGTCCTGATCGGCGTCCCGCTCTATTCGAATGCCGCAGGTATCATCCCGATCGTCCATGCCTTGCTCGAGAAAGGAGCCTCGCTTGGCACCACGCTTGCCTTTATGATGTCGGTCATCGGACTCTCACTGCCGGAGACGATCATTCTTCGGAAAGTGTTGAAGATGCCCCTGATCTTTATTTTTGTCGGTGTGGTCGCCGTTGGAATCATTATAGTCGGGTATGTCTTTAATTTTGTCTTTTAATCGCAGAACATCTTTGATAAAATTTTCAGGTGGAGCATGAAGGTACGGATACTCGGTACGGGCTGTTCGAAATGCAAAGCTCTTGAACAAAAAATCCGTTTGCTGGACAGCACACACCATCTCAACCTGGACATCGAAAAAGTAACAGACCTCCGGGAGATCATGAACTATGGAATTCTCGCCACTCCTGGATTGGTTATCGATGGTGTTGTCAAGAGTGCCGGTTCCGTTCCCAACGATGAAAAACTCCTTACATGGCTAAAAGGGATACAACAATGAAAAGACATTTTCTCCTCTTTCTCGTTCTCACTATCGTTTTCCATTCGTCTGCATTTTCACAGACGAAGAAAACCGCCAAAGCAACAACCCCGGCTCCTGTCCGGAAGGATACTGTTGAAGTTGCTGCGACCCACCGCATAACGTTCGTCGAGCTTGGTTCAGTCAATTGCATTCCGTGCAGGGCGATGCAACCGGTGATGAAATCCGTGGAAGAAAAATACGGTGGCCAGGTTAAATTGTTATTCTATGACGTGTGGAATCCCGACCAGCAACACCGTGCAACGGAGTATGGGATTCGATTGATCCCGACGCAGGTGTTTCTCGATAGAAACGGAAAAGAACTTATGCGTCACGAAGGCTACTTCCCGGAAAAGGACATTGATGCCTTCCTGCAATCGAAAGGCCTTAAACCAAAATTGTCTGCAAAGAAATAACCGATGGATGCTCTTTTTACATCTTTGACTGATGCAATGTATGGAAGTTATTCTCTCGCACTCCTTGCTTCGTTTGCCTGGGGAATCCTGAGTATTGTTCTCAGTCCATGCCATCTCTCCAGCATTCCGCTTATTATCGGATTCCTAACAGCGCAGGGCGAAAAGAAAACATCACGTGGTTTTCTTCTCGCCTTCATTTTTGCCGTTGGCATTTTTTTTACAATCGTCGTCATCGGCATTATCACAGCTGCTTTGGGAAGAATCATGGGCGATGTTGGTCCGTATGGAAAATATGCTATTGCGGTCGTCTTCATCGTTGTCGGTTTGTATCTGATGGACATCATTCGCCTGCCTGACACCGGAGTGAAGTTGCGACCATTTGGCATGAAGTCAGTTTTTCTCTCGGCGTTTAGCTTGGGTTTGGTTTTCGGAATTGCACTTGGTCCATGCACATTTGCATTCATGGCGCCGGTCTTAGGTGTTGTTTTCCAGATGTCGAGCACAAACGTTATCGCAGGGGGAACGTTGCTTCTCGCTTTCGGACTCGGACATTGCGGTGTTATCGTTGCGGCAGGCGGACTTGCTTCACGCATACAATCATATCTCGATTGGACAAACCGATCAAATGCAGTTCTCTGGACAAAGCGCATCGCAGGATTTCTCGTCATCCTCGGCGGTATCTATACACTCTATACATCATAATGAATGAGAAATGAATTTTTAGGATAAAACAATGTCAGATGATGACCATGCTGTAGAACTTCACAATTCCACTACAACCGATGAACAGCATAAAATCGAAAAGAGTCTTGGTATTTCCATCGCTCTCAACGCCGTTATTTTCATTGTCGAGCTTGTTGGCGGCATTCTTACAAATAGTCTTGCTCTCATTTCCGACTCATTCCATAATCTGAGCGATTTTTTCGCATTGATATTGAATTTCATTGCTTCAAAAGTTGTTCAATGGAAATCGAATTCAGAAAAATCGTACGGATACGTGCGAATTGAAATCTTTGTGGCGTTCATCAACGCAATGGCACTGGTGCTGATTGGGATGTATGTTATCTACGAAGGAATCCAGCGGTTTGCCCATCCCGAACCGGTCGCTGGCGGCTGGATGCTCATCATTGCCACCGTTGGTTTCTTTGTGAATACGGCGGCTACTCTCTTATTAAAGACACACGCGCATCACGATCTCAACATGAAGAGCGCATACCTGCATCTTCTTACCGACGCCCTCGAATCACTTGCAGTTGTCGTAGTTGCATTACTAATCACGTGGAAAGATT
>JADGQA010000040.1 GCA_017882185.1 Bacteroidota bacterium | reverse complement strand
AACAAGATGCTCAGACTGAAAACAGTTACAAATAAAAGAAGTTTTTTCACAGTTGCCTCCTTTTGATATGAGTGGATCCCCACTACTCCTGCTCATCTCCAAACAGAAAGGCCCGTTAACTTTTGTGCCTGTTAATATAGGATAGCGCACAGGCCGTGTTAATCACATGAACATGTGAATCTTCGCTTTCTCAAAATTGATGACATCCGAAATTGTAACGATCACACCGAATGAATGCTGAATAGCTTTATTAGCAGTTCACTCCGTTTATGAACGTGAAGCTTGGTGTGAATGCTCTTGAGGTGGGATTGGATTGTGTTGAGACTCAGGCACATTTGCTGAGCAATCTGGGGCAGCGTAAGACCCTGCAATACAAGCTTTGATACTTCCTTCTCCCTGACAGTCAAGTGACCAGTGGATCCCAATCCGTTGGGCGCAATTCGCTCGAACTTTGCCTGGGCCTTTGGATCCATGACCTTGTACCCCGCAGCCACACTTGCTATCGCCTTCACCATCTCTCCTGCCGACGAATGCTTCAACAAGAAACCGTCCGCCCCTTCATTGACGGCTTTGAATACATAAGCATCATTGTCGAATGCCGTGAGAATGATGATCTTCAAGGACGGGCAGACCTGCTTTATGTGAGGAATTGCATCGAGCCCGTTGATATCCGGCAATCTTATGTCGAGCAGGACAACGGTTGGTCTCTTTCCATCCGTCCTTAGTGCCTCTAAGAAACTTTGAGAGTTGCCGAATGATTTGCTTAGTCGCACCGTCGATGTCTGGTTTAGCTCGTCTGAAACAGCGGTACGGTATCTTGGATCATCGTCAACAATCCAGACATTGATCTTCTTTCGGGTTGATTTAGGCTCCTGTCTTCTGGATATCATCAGCTGTCCTCCCACCAAGGATTCTGATTAGTTGAAGCAAGATGAAATTGAAGGAGATTGTTCGGAAGGGTTTTTCCCCCTATTTAAAGTTAATGAGGTTAGTTCTTATTGTCAAGCAAAGAAGGTGAAGCTTTCTCAAGACTGACAAAAGGCGATTGAAGTCATGTCAGCTCCCCCTATGACAACTTTCAGCTGCAGCACCACCCACTTTAGCTTTGACTCACAAGTAATTCCATCATACATTCTCTCGGCATCGTGCGGCGGACTCAGAAGTCCCCATTGTCCTGGATGACCTTTGGGGGGACCGATTATTGTTTATCCGGTAGTCATCATGCTTCGGTTCAGCACTATCATCGTTGCCGCAAGCCTTTGTCTTCCAACCGTCGTCCAATCGCAGATCTCAGACTTTGCCTTCGTCGAGCATTTTGATTCCATCGCTGATTCGACTATTCCATCAGGTTGGCAAACGACCAAGAATCGCCGCTCAGGTGGCGATTTCTTTGCTAGCTTATCTTCTCCACGTTCGTCACCACATTGCCTCTTGTCGCAGAATTCCACGATTCCACAGTCTCTGACATCTCCGAGCTTCGATTTCTCAAACCGAACGCCAGACAGGCTGCAGTTCTATGTCGCGCTCTCGACCACACACACTTCGGGACTTCTGGTTGAGGCATCGGCAGATGATGGAACTACCTTCTCCATTGCGCTGAGCGACACGATCAGGTATTCCGGCAGCACGGGTTATGTTTTGACCTCGGTTCAATTGCCTACGTCGCTTGCGAATCAACTCGCAGTCAAGATACGCTGGCGCGTTGTCGGCGGATCCGGAGGACCAACCGCGACACTCCGTATCGACGACGTATCATTGACGACACTGGTATCATACGATCTCGCTTCCGTCAGGGTCTCCGCACAACCGTTACAGGCGAATTCGAAGGATTCCCTTGTATTTATAGCACTTATCAGAAACCTCGGAGTCCAGGCGGCCGCAGGCTACAACATCAAATTCTTCTGCGATTTAACCACGAACTCGATCCCAGGGCCAAATGAACAATTTGCCTCAGCCACGGGTCCACCAATTGAGCCGGGCGATTCCGTCACGATCACCGCAGGCCATTCTCCCCTCCGGGCGGGTGATTACAGGATATTTGCGATCGTTTCGTTTCCTCAGGACGAACAACCGTCGAACGACACAGCGTCAGCCACGGTCACCATTGGGTACTCCAAGGAGAGCGTTCTGATAAACGAGATCATGTATGCCCCGGCAGGGGACGAACCGGAGTGGGTCGAATTGCTGAATTGTTCCGGTGATACTGTCAATCTGAAGAATTGGCGTATTTCCGATAATAACGTGGCGTCAAAATCATTGGTTACTTCTTCGAATCTCCTCATTCCCCCGAAGGGATTCTGTATCATCACCAAAGAGGCCAGCTTTACTTCCTACCATCTCTCTGTTCCGTGTCCAGTGATCGTAGCGAACTTTTCTGCACTCAATAACACAACGCCGGATGCAGTCGTCATCTACGACCAGCGATCGATCTCGATGGACAGTGTCTCGTATGCGCCAGGCTGGGGAGGACAAAATGGAAAATCTCTGGAACGGATCGACGTGGAAGAAGCTACGTCAGAGGTCAAAAACTGGGGGACGTCCCAGGATTCTGCCGGAAGCACTCCAGGAAAAACCAACAGTATCGTACGACTCGACTACGATCTTTCGGTCGGAACGTGCTACCAGACACGCATCGAATCTGAGGGGGGCTTGATTCCTGCCATCAATTGTACACTATATAATTTTGGCAAGAATCCAGTTGCTTCATATACACTTGGATTCTTCGTCGATGTCAATCGTGACGGCGTATACGAATCCGATGAACTGATTGGCTCGCTAAGTCCAATGGGACCACTTTATCCTTCGGATTCAGCCCTTTATATTTATTCCTGGCCGTCTGCTCCTCAAGGAGAGTCGGTTATTCTCGCAATCGTTGACTTCGCACAAGATCAGCGACCCAGCAACAATCGTTCCTCAGCAATATTTCGCTCCTGCTACAGCTCTCGCAGTGTTGTCGTGAACGAAATTATGTTCGATCCTCTCGCCAATCAGAATGAATGGATCGAACTCTACAGTCGGAGTGGCGAAACTGTGGACCTCAAGAATTGGAAATTCAAGGATCGCCCAACTTCCTCTGGTAATGTGAATTCCTTCACGATATCAACGCAACCAGTTCTGCTCCAGCCCGGAGAGTTCGCTGTCGTGGCAGCTGATTCTACGATCTTCGCTCTCTATCCGGATCTTTCGAATCCCACGGCGGGCTGTCACATCATTGTTCTCAATGAATCCGGGGGATTCAGTCTGGGGAATGACGGTGATGACATCACCCTCCGGGATCTCACGGACGCTACAATCGACAGCGTTTCATACTCCCCCCGCTGGCACCGACCCGATGTGACGGATACGAAAGGTCGATCGCTGGAAAAAATCAATCCCGATCTCGATTCGAATTCTCCGTACAATTGGACGACATCCGTACTCTTGACGGGAGGCACACCGGGAAAACCCAACAACTCCTACACCGTCGGTGGGCAGAGTGTTTCCTCGCTTTCTTTTTCGCCAAATCCGTTTTCACCTGATGGGGACGGGTTTGAAGATTTTTGCCTCGTGGAATACCGGCTTCCCTTCAATTCGGCTCTCATTCACATCAAGATTTTTGACCTCAAGGGAAGACTTGTCCGAATCCTTGCGAACTCGCAGATGAGTGCTTCAAGCGGGAAGATTCTGTGGGATGGATTGGATCAGAGCCGGCAGCGAGTTCGAATCGGGCCCTACATTGTTATCATTCAGGCCACTGATCCGGAGGGAACGGCGTCGACAACCCTCAAAGGAGTGGTGGTCGTAGCCGCACGAATGTGAGTCTTCTCCAAAACATTTGGGTGACACACTTATCCGGTGATAGATTGAACCCTGAAGGCGGACACTATAGACGTACCGTGACCTCACACGCCTTTGCGGCGAGGTCGCAGTAGTTAACTCATAGAAAGGCTTAATTGTAGAGGGGTGAATAGCGAATCGGTCCGTCAGTTCAAGCCATGCTGCCAACGCGTCAGGACCAGGAAGTAGCCCGCACTCGAACTAAGCGTATTGCGCGTCCTGAGTCTTACTCTCCTCAACACCATCCGGCATCTCTTCTCCGATCTTCCGGTAGAGAGACGACAAGCTTATGCCCAAAAGTTTTGCAACGTTGCGCTTATCTTCGCCGTGCTCCTTCAGAGCCTCATTGATGACAACCCGCTCGTACTCATGGACCGCATCTTTTAGAGTGAGATTACCAGTAACCGCTTTGCTCGTGATCGAGTTCAACACTTGTTCTGTCATTGATTCCTCCCGACTAGTAGGTTTAGTTTGAAACCTGACGGAGTATTCTTCGCAACCAGCGTGCCAAACATTTCGGAGTGTCACCCCAGATTCCAGATTGAAATATCGGTTTCCAGCTATGGGTAGGAAACGGGTTTCCTAACGGTGGGAATGCATACCCGCGCTTTCTCAGATATCAGAAGGACTTCGCCGATTTCGCGCGAAAATGAAGAGAAATTAGTCCTGAATATGCCTGCCTTGACTCACGCCACGCATTTCAAGACGAACGGAAAGGATTCTTAAGACTGTGGGACTTCAATGGCAAGTTCTTCAATCTTGCGGTAAAGCGACGAAAGACTTACGCCAAGGCTACGTGCGACTTCTTCCTTGTTTTGGTTGTATTTGGCAAGCGCCTGCTGAATGAACTGACGTTCAAAGTTCTTCACGGCATCTTTCAGCGTTTGTTGGCCGTATGGTGTGATCGGTTCATTGATCGGTGACGCCGGCATCATATACTCTGGAAGGTGTTCCAGCGTTATGAAATCGCTGTCACAAAAGATCACTGCGCGTTCTATGACGTTTTCAAGCTCTCGAATTTCTCCCTTCCACTGATACCGCATAAACGCATTCATCACTTCATTGGTGAATCCCTTAATTTGACGCACCATCTGTTTTTTATACACATCGAGAAAATGGTTCGCGAGGATGGGAATATCCTCCCGTCGCTCACTGAGGGATGGAAGTCCGATTTCGATGACATTGAGCCGATAGAATAGATCTTCTCTGAAATTTCCCTTTTCGACTTCTTGTCGCAGGTTGCGATTCGTCGCAGCAAGAATTCTGACATCGATGTTGATGGGATCCGTCGTGCCGACCGCCGTGATCTCCTTTTGTTCAATCGCACGCAGAAGTTTTACCTGCAGGTGAAGCGGTATTTCACTGACCTCATCGAGAAACACCGTTCCGCCGTCGGCGACCTTCAAAAGCCCGTCTTTGTCAACCGTTGCGCCGGTGAACGAACCCTTCTTATGGCCAAACAGTTCACTTTCAAAAAGGGTATCGACAATAGCCCCGCAATTGATCGCAACAAAGCGCTTTTGTTGACGCGGACTATTGTAATGGATCGCCTTTGCGACCAATTCCTTGCCGGTGCCGCTTTTGCCTGTGATGAGGACTGTTCCTTCGCTTGTCGATACTTTCTTGATAATCTCAAACACCCGATTCATGCTCTGACTCTGGCCGATGATATTTTCAAAATCATACGTTCGATTGAGCTCCTGTCGCAACAGGGAGTTCTCAATCGAGACGGCCTTGTAGTCCAGCAATTTCTTTATTCGGTGAAGAAGGTCATCGAAGTTGATGGGTTTGAGAACATAGTCTGCCGCACCCTTCCGCAACGCAGTGACCGCAGTCTCGATCGATCCAAATGCTGTAATAACGACGACAAGTGTCTCGGGCGAGCCCTGCCTGATACGCTCAAGCAACTCGACTCCCCGCATTTCCGGCATTTCAATATCGGTTACGACAACATCGTATGGCTGTTCCTGTTGCTTGCGCAGTGCATCCTTGCCATTGGGCGCCTCATCGACAGCATACCCTTCTTTCTTCAGGATGAACGAGAGCGACTCCCGTATGATTTGTTCGTCATCGACCACCAAAACGCGTTGCGGCATCTATGCACCTGAGAGCGGAAATGTGATTGTGAATTTCGATCCTCTTCCGACAGCACTTTCGACACTGATGTCCCCTCCGAAGGTCTTTACAATTCCATAACTGACCCAAAGACCCAGTCCGGTACCTTTTCCAACTTCCTTGGTTGTGAAGAATGGTTCAAATATTTTCTCGCTGTCTTCTTCGAGTATGCCCTTGCCGTTATCGCGGACTTCAATATGGACGACGTTCTCACGCTCGTACGACCGAATCGTGATCTTTCCCGGATTCCCCTCGAGAGAATCAATTGCATTGATGAGGAGATTGATAAGAACCTGCGTCAACTGATCTGAAACGGCGTGGATCGGTGGAAGCTGATCCGATAGATCAAGGCCAAAATCAATATTCTTCACGCGTTTTCCGTACTGCACAATATTAACCGCATCTTGTATGACCTTATTGACATCAGTCTCCTTGGCAATGTTCATAGAAGGACGAGCAAAGTCTACGAGGTTGCGGATGATCTTCGTGATCCGGACAACCTGATTATTGATCAGTCCAAGTTTTTCTTTTGCGAATTCATCCTGCGATGTGCGCTCAATGACCTGAACGAGGGAGGATATTGCAGTCAATGGATTGCCGACCTCGTGTGCCAGTCCGGCCGCCAGCGTGCCTATGCTTTCCATCTTTTGAGACCGAACGAGCTGCTGCTCAAGGATCTTCTGCTCAGTGATATCACGATGTGCCCCAAGAAATCCAATGACCTTCCCCTCTGCATCGACGATGGGTGAGATGACAAGTTCGGTGTGAAAAGGAAGACCATCTTTTCGGACATTTTCGAGATGTCCAACCCACACTTTTCCCGAGAGGATGTACTTCCACACCCCCGCCCAGAATTCCTTTGTGTGCTTTCCGCTGTTCAGGATGCGTGGATTCTTGCCGATCAGCTCTTCGTTTGTAAAACCGCTTGCTGTCTCAAAAGCAGGATTGACGTAAACCATCCTCCCGCTCGCGTCGGTAATTTGGATTGGATTGATCGTGTGTTGAATGACATTTGAAAACCTGAGATAATCCAGCTCCATCTTTTTCTGTTCGGTAATATCTCTCGAGATGACCACCGCATAGGATTTTCCGTTGGAGTTGAGGACTTTCACATCGACAGAAACGTCAATGATGGACGCATCGGCTTTCGTAAACTGTGCATCAAATGAGGGGGAATGAGGGATGTTTTTGAGGTTCTTCTCAAAAACAGGAATTGAATTCTCCGCAACAATTTCAGTCATAAATCGGGTAGGAACCTTGTTCGAAATGTACCCAAGCCCCAAAGACGCGGCAAGATTGTGATCAACGACGTCCTCTTCCTCGTCAAGAATGAAAACCATTTCAGGGAGGAGGTCAAACACCCGGCCATATTGAGAGAACTTTCCCATTCTTGATCATCTAGTCGACTCTTTCAAGTTACGCCAACTTGATCAGATTGGCAAGCTCTCTCTTTATCACAGTTCTGCTTGTCCGCCAGGAACTTACACGGTTCTTAGCGTCGGATCCAGCCAGTTCAGTGTCATTTTGATAACAAAAAAGGCGCGCATTGTATGCACGCTTTTTTGCGGAATTGAGCTATCGAAGAGGGGAATCAGATCACACAGTCCGCATCCTTAGGCGTTGCAGGCTCCGTTCAAGGCCTTTCTGATCTTCTTTAAACCCTTTCGACATTCCTTCAATTTTTTGTTGGAGTATTTTCATGTTCGGTCCCATTTCGTGGAACTCGAACCTGTAGTCCTGATCGTTCCAGCGAGGAATTTCGAACGAATTCTCTTCGAATGGGGGCATTGTGAACATATCGCCATCCGAGCCTCGGTGGCGGAACATATCGAACATAGGCGCTTCATGCTCTTCCGCGACTTCAAGCGAAAGAATCTTGTTTGCACCTTTTCGGAGTACCTCAACGTCAACTTTGTCGCCTTCATCAAATTTCGAGAATGCTTTGGAAACATCCTCGAGATCGTCGATGGTCCGTTTCCCGATTTTCAGAAGCACGTCTCCTGCCTTGATGCCGGCTTTATCAGCAGCACTTCCTTTGTTCACTTTCTCGACCAGGATTCCAGCGCCGTTGGGTGCTCCGAAATACTCTGCGAGTTGATCGTTCAGTTCCATCAAATGCATTCCTTGACTTCCCCCATTCACCATCATCCGTAAATGCGAACCCAAATTCTCCAACCCATAGGAAAGTCGCTGCCGGCGGGGATATTTCGCGAGGATAACTTGAAAATTCTTCTTATCCCCCATCCTCATGACGACGACATCGACCTTGTCTCCCACTTTTGATTTTTGTACTGCCCTGACCAGATCATCCGCATCATCGATGCTTTTTTGGGCGAACTCCACGATTACGTCCCCTTCATCAATGCCGACCGAATCCGCCGGACTCTTCTCGCTAACCTCATTTACGTAGGCGCCAGCTTCATCGCTCATCTTGTTCTCTTTTGCCACTTTTTCCGTCACATCTCTGACTGAAACGCCCAACCAAGCCCTGGCCCGGGGCAAATCGTGTTGACGCGCGATGGAAGAGTTCGCACTCAACGCAATAAGAGCAATCAAGATCGACATCCTCGTCGCAAAACGTTGCAGAATTCCTTTCATAAGGTCTTCCTTTCGATAGTTTGGTGTCAAGGGTTTTTTACCAGAACAGTCTGGCCCTGATAACGTGTAGACGCCTTCGTTCGTCGAATTGTTCCTGACTGTTCTAAGATTTGAGCCTTGGAAGACCTGGTAGGGGAAGAAAAGGAAAACGGCCGGTCTCCCGATTCAAACTATCGAGAATAGTGCCGGCCGCTTTGTATGATTTGTCGTTAGGTGCGGGGTCCGTCGGTAGCTGCTACATACGCGAAATATTATAAGCCCGCTTTCCCTTTTGTTCCACCTTGATGTCAAATTGCACTGAGTCGCCCTGCAGCAACACTTCGCGGAAACCTGTGTTCTTCACATTACTCTTGTGGAAGAATATATCCTCTCCCTCTTTGGTAGTGACGAATCCGAAACCCTTTGTAGCGTTAAAGAATTTAACCGTCCCTTGATCCATACCTATCCTTTCATCAGATTCAAAAACAAAAAACCCCGGCCAGCAATTTGTCCGGCCGGGGTTGATTCTCGTCAACAACGTTACACTTTCGTAACGTTAGCTGCCTGGAGACCCTTGGGGCCTTTTTCCACGTCGAATTCGACTTTGTCGCCTTCATTCAAGGTCTTGTAGCCGTCACCGGCTATCGCCTTGAAATGGACGAACACGTCTTCGCCATTCTTTCGTGAAATGAAGCCATATCCTTTGGCCGCATTGAACCATTTAACGGTTCCTTGTTCCATGGATGTATCCTTTCTCCGAAGTCTCTCTTCGGAAAGTTGTGTTGATAGAAGCGTACCCGAGGCTATGCGCCAGATCTTTTTGGCTTTAAACAGATTGCTTTAGTGTGGATTCAGTGGAAAAAAGCACCCACAATCGCACTTCTGCTTGCAACGTCAGGCCTCGTGAGACATCCATGGAGTGAATGGGACACGGGTCTTGCAACTGCACAAACAAACTATTAAAGCATGGCTTCTTTGAACAAGCCATCCCTTAGGGACAAAAACGGCGTACATTGAATTGCATCTGTAGTATAGCGCTATTCCGCTTCAGAGGCAAGAAAATTGTCGCCTGAAGAGGACACCCATTCTCTCCTCCAGAATCGTACGAATTCTCGGAGACGACTTCAAGATTCAATCCCTCATACTCTAAGATCCCTCGTTGAGCATTCAAAGTGAGCTTGAATGCTCCCCCTACGAGCTGACAAAATATCAAGATCGACACCACCTTAGCGGCAAAAAAAACTAGACTTCATCTGTTTGGCTTTGGTAGGTACACTCACTTAGCTGTTTCGTACGATGCGGTTACCCTGACCCGATTATCTCAGCTTGGTCTTCTGAGTTCCCTTTTGCAAGTCGAAGATATTGAATGGCAGCTTAAAACCAATGCTTTGGGATTCCAGCTCGATCACAATTGAATCAGGCTGTATCTCTTCAACTCTTGCATTCTGCATTTCCGCTTCGTTGAACAGAGTGTCCAGATACATGGTCATGGTCGTTCCGTGATCGGATTGTTGGACGTACATTTGAATTTTCCGCTCGTTTTCCTGCTGCAGTTTTTGTCTGGCGAGCGGCAGAAGACTAGTATTCCGCTGGCTAATTCTGATTTCACCCTGATTCACATTCCCTTCCAGCATTGGCTGACGACGAATCGATTCCCTCGATCGCTTTGAATCCGGATTATTGCGCTCGGGTGCTGCTACTCCTTCCATTACATTGTACCCCTTTGTGCCGGTCTGTAGTTCCGACAGCGTTTTTCCTTCCACCCAGAATTGTTTCACATTCGGCTTCCCCAATGCCATTTGACTTTGTGCATTTCCCAAGTCCTTTTTCGTCGAGATTGCCCCTCCTTCTGATGAGGAAGCCGCCGACAATTTCTCCATTTTATTCTTACTACTATTTATTTCCGGCTGAATCTTGGGACCTGTGGCCTCAAGCTGAACACTCTGAGTCTGTTGAGTTCGAGGATTCTGAAGCGTTTCGTAGTCCCGCAATGACTCCTTAGCAGCTTCCTGGTCCGCCATCGGAGTGGCCTTTTTCCGAGTTTCATCTGCACTCACGTCGCCGCTACTCAAGGCCTTGCTTGAATCCTGCATTCCCTGAATTGCTGAAAAACTCTTCTGCTCTGTCCCGGTGAACCACCGATTAAAGATGCCTATGCCGGTAATAATGACCACAACGGCAGCGACACTCGCAATGCGTTGCCAAGTGACAAGTCTGCGATAACTATCAGGTCTTGCTGCCAACTGCTGTTTGAGCCGTGCCTTGACCTCCTGACGCCCACGCTGGCGAATTCCAGACGCGAGTACTTGTTCTTTCTGAACTACCTCCCTGCATTGCGAACAAGAAAGAAGGTGATCATCGAGTTGCTTTCGTTCCTCGGTCGAAAGACGGCTTAGAACGTATTGTGCCAGAAGATCATCATCTTCTGTCCAATGTAGACTGGCAATTTCACGCATATCGATCCGTTGCTTGCTTTAGGATTTTTTCCAGTGATTTCTTGCACTGGTATTTCTTTGACTTCACCGTCTCGGCGTTGGCAAATCCCAATTTTCCCGCAATTTCTTCCATCGAGCACTCTTCCCAATAGAAGAGGAGCAATAACTTTTTGCATTGTTCGCCGATTTTCTCTAGCGCATTTCGTACAGCTGCCGTTTCTTCGTTCTCGATCATGGTGTCCAACACGGAGCCTGTAGGATCGGCTTGATCGTCGGATTGCAGATCGGTCGGGATTTCTCTTTTTGCTTTGGCAAGCCTCCTGAGCCAGATATTCTTGACCGTCCCGAACAGAAATGTGCTCAGTTTCGATGAGTATTCAAACCTCCCTGCCCTAACACGCTCCCAGAGAACGACGAGCGCCTCCTGAAGCATGTCCTCGTAGTCATCGTGGGTCCCATTATTCCGCGCGATAAATGCGGAAATCATCTTTCTGTTCGACTCATAGAGCAGAACCAGCGCCTTTTCATCCCCGTTGCGGATCATATCCAGAACCCGGGCATCGTCGTTCAGAAACAGGAGTCGAGAGCTCATTTACCTTTCACTCATATATGACATCTACTAGCAACAGGTGAACATACAAACTTACAAATAACCAATCCATATTTCAACCAATCAGGGAGGGTCAAGATATGAAAACCACCATCGTGGCACTACTCACCGCAGGGGTATTAGGGTTGATCAGCATTTCGTCGGGAACGGCTTGTGCGACGCCCCAGCAATCTATTTCGTTGCAGAGTCGACTCAATACGCCCACTATTTCAACGCACGGCGGCACTGCCTATCTACAGTTGACGATCACGACGCCATCTGTCGGAATGCCGCAACGGCATCCATTGAATATTTCCGTTGTGCTTGATCGGAGCGGATCCATGGGAGACGAAGGCAAGATCGACTTTGCCAAGAAGGCCATGTGGAAGCTCGTCGATCAACTGAACAGCGAAGATATACTCTCGATCGTAATCTACGACGATATCGTTGATGTACTTCGGGCAGCTCAACCGGTCGGCAAAAACAAGTACGCGATTAAACACCTGATCGATGAAGTGTATCCACGCGGCTCGACGAACCTCGGCGGCGGAATGGTCGAAGGATTCCAACAAGTTGAGTTCAATCTTAGTAAGGAATATGTAAATCGCGTCGTCCTCCTTTCTGACGGATTGGCAAACCAGGGGATAACAGATCCTCACGAGCTGGACCGGATTGCCCGAAGGTATCGGACAAAGCGTGTTTCCCTCACAACCATGGGTGTCGGACTTGATTACAACGAAAACCTTATGGTCGGATTGGCGAAGAATGGAGGGGGAAATTACTATTTCATCGAGAGCCCGAGGAGTCTTGCCTCCATTATGAACAGAGAATTCAACATGCTTTCGGCCGTGCTTGCTCAGAATGCCTGCATCGAGCTCACATTGGGACACAACATCGGTCTGCAGGACGTTATCGGCTGTGAATATCACGCTCAAACAGACCGATACGTGGTTCCCCTTGGAGATCTCTATTCAAATGAGAACAGGGAATTCACAATCGAGCTGTCCATTCCGGAAGGAAGCGGAACTTGCACTGTCGCGACAGGAACGTTGCGGTACGAAAGCGAGAAACAATGGAGTGTCGGATTTCCGACATCCTCTGCAACGATCCGCTACACGAAGGATGTCGCCCTCATTGAAAAGGAACGCGATCTCAATGTGCAAGCCAAAGCAGATGTCGCTGTATCGACCCGAACCGTCGATAACGCGATGAAGGCCCTGGACGATGGCAAGGGTGAGGAAGCCGCCGGATTCTTGCATCAGGCACAAGAAGCCCTTCACGCCTCTCCCGCCGCTTCCGCGATGGGCGCCGGCGGAGCAGAGATCCGGCAACAGGCTGCGAAACTGAATTCGTACGAGAGACTCTTGAAGGATAGCACGGGTGATGGGCGAAAGGCGAAGAAATCAATTCAATACGACAACTACAAGACACAAAACAGCAAATAAGCTGTTGCCGTCGATGCACCGATAATTCCAGTCCTCAACAGAACAGAGGCTCTGAACGTGTTCGGAGCCTTTGTGCTTTGGAGCTGCAATAGGATCCTTCAATGAGCCAGGTCGAGGGTCTTCAGATTTGGGAGTGGCTATAAGGGTTGTCAATATGCTATCGTTGCTTCAGAAATCCCGAACAGTCGTACCCACGTTGAGCCATTTGCTCTTTGTGTCGCTCAAGGGATATTCGAATAGATTCTGCAGGAATACACTTGGTGACGCCTGCCTCCAGATCAGTTCTTTTTTGGACGAATGAGTCTCCCCTGTAAGCGGAATATGGGTCGTATTCCTCGGTCGCACTGTCTCCCGGGGCGAGGTAATACGAAAACTTTGCCGGCACCACTCTGACGAGACCTACAATTTCGAAATTGGGTATACCATCACGTATTGCAAGGACGATCCCACCGCTTGATCCTTGATTGGCCGATGCATCGATATAGAATGTGCCTTCGGTATCTTTTCGGGGACTGCTCACGATAGCATTCGTAAGCATCTTGATTCCAGCGGGGTAGCTGAAGACATATACAAATGCGCCCCAATCCAACTCCTTCGCATTTCCCAGTCCATAATGGATCGGTGCGATTCCCCGCGCCATCTGAGTCTGCAATGATCTGCCAAGAACGGCAATGTCTGTTTGTGTGTCGACAAACACGATTTCCACTGCGCCATCTTCAGGAAACGGCGATATAAAATTGAACTGTTTCATCTTCACTGCAACGCTGCGGATGTATTTCGTGGCGCGACCATCCGGTCCCACATGATATGCGATAACCGTATCAGGAAAATCTACAACGTGAGCACACGTCAAGAAGGCAATTTTGCTACCATCGTTTGCGATAATGGTTGCGGTTCCCCTTACGGAATTGTCGGAAAAAAGGGGGACCGGCGATTTCTTTTGGAGGAGTTGTTCATTCAGACCAAGCCGAAGCAATCGATCACTATCTTCAAACAGATAAACCTTGTAGCTTCCGATGCAATTGATCGTACAGACGCTTTCGCTGATCAGCTGTAATTGCTTCGACGCCGGTTTGTGCGGGAATTCTGAATCGTATGTACCGTCTTTTTGTGCAGTATTGGATTCTTTATACGCAGGTGCAGAACATGAGAAGGCCACGAACGCTGTTGCGACAGCAACGAGTGCAAAAAGCGAATCTGAGTATTTCATGGTTTCCTCCTCACCGTTCGGAAAACTGCATGATGCAAGCAACGGGAGCAATGATCGGACCGGCTACGAAGCATCAATGGGTTTTTCTCCTTGCATTCGCCCACAAAGTACGCATCATTGGGCGCAAAGCCAATGAGAAGGGGGATCTACTGTGAGTTTCGAAGAGATTAAGGCCAGTTTCTGCCTCAACGTACTTCATCATTAGGTGGTTCGACTTATCATTTCTGGGAATATGAAGAACGGGCCGGATTGCTTTTCACCCATCCAATCAGGAAATTCTTGTGGACGTTGTGATTTGTGCAAGGGACCATGACCTTCTGCTGCAAATCCGTCCTTTCTGATTACAGACTCCTCCCAAAGAGGTGAAACCATGAAAACCAATCGAATCGTCACCATCCTCATAGCGACTCTCATTTTCGGTTCGTCATGTGCAATTGCACAAGAGAATCAACGAGACAGACAGCCTGCCGTGGCTGGACAGTTTTATCCCGCGGACAAGAACGAATTGTCCAAAATGCTCAAAGATTTCTTTGCGAAGGCAGTTGCGCCCAAGAAAATAGCAGGAGTCGTAGCCATCATTTGTCCCCACGCAGGATATGTCTATTCCGGCGGGGTGGCAGCATCGAGTTATTCCCAGATCGATCCAACAAAGGAGTATGATAACATCTTTGTGCTCGGTCCAAGTCACTACGTTGGCTTCGAAGGCGCCTCGATTTATGACGAGGGCGATTTCATTACTCCCCTCGGAACCGTCAAGGTCAACAAAGAACTTGGACGAGAACTCGTAAAGAATTACAGAGGGTTTTCTGATCGCACAGACGCACACAGGCTCGAGCATAGCATCGAGGTCCAGCTCCCCTTCCTCCAATACGTACTAAAGAAGCCTTTCCGTATTGTGCCCATTGTCCTTGGCGCCAGCACTGTTGAGGCTTGTGAGAACATCGCAAGTGCTCTTCGACCGTTCCTCAACTCGAGGAATCTGTTCATCATCAGCACTGACTTTTCGCATTATCCTGCCTACAACGATGCGAAGGTTGTCGACAAAGCAACTGCCGATGCGGTCCTTTCGAACTCGGTGGACAATCTCGTTCGCACGATCGGGACGAACGAGAAGAGAGGAATTCCGAATCTGGCAACGAGTATGTGCGGATGGTCGTGTGTCATGACTCTCCTCTCGATGACGCACGACAATGCGAATATCGCATTCACTCCCGTCGAATACAGAAACTCCGGTGACAGTGAAATCGGAGATAAATCCCGAGTGGTCGGATATTATTCAATTGTTGTATCGATCAAAGAGACTCCGCAGAAATCCGGATTCAATCTCAATAACGACGAGAAGAACACTCTCCTTGGAATCGCACGGCGCACTCTCGAACAGCAGTTCAAAAAGAACGCGACCCAGGACATCGATCCATCATCACTGACAGTGAATTTGAGGACAACTTGTGGCGCTTTTGTAACTCTCAACGAACATCACGAGTTGCGAGGTTGTATCGGCCGCTTTGATCCCAAGGAACCGCTGTACAAAGTGGTTCAGGAGATGGCCCTTGCCGCCGCGACCCAGGACTACCGATTTAGTCCTGTTCGACAGGATGAACTTACGTCAATCGAAATAGAAATTTCCGTACTCACACCGTTACAGCGCATCAAAACCATTGATGAGATACAGTTGGGGAAACACGGAATCTACATTAAGAAAGGGGCCTACGGCGGCACATTTCTCCCGCAGGTTGCAACGGAAACCGGGTGGAACAAGGAAGAGTTTCTCGGTCACTGTGCGCAAGACAAGGCCGGTATCGGATGGGACGGATGGAAAGACGCTGAGATATACACCTACGAGGCTCTCGTCTTTGGTGAAAACGGTTCAGATAAGTAAGAGGCCACTTCGCGCAACATCATGCCCAGTGATCAAACTGAGAATAGATTGGTACTCGGGATTGCAGTCGTAGGTCTCACTGCAATCGTGACGCAGACCATTCTGCTCCGGGAATTCCTTTCCGTGTTCTATGGGAACGAACTTGTCATCGGTATCGTATTGGCTGTCTGGATGATCCTTACTGGTCTCGGTTCTGTGCTCGGCAAGCTGGCAACAAGAGCCAAAGATAAGATTCGGGTCGCGATGGTTTTTCTGCTCCTCACTTCTCTGCTCCCGCTCATCACGGTATTTCTGCTAGACTATTTGAGGAACGTTGTTTTTCCCGTCGGTGCGCTGATTGGCGTCGCGGAGAGTCTGTACTATTCATTCATTTTGTTGATGCCCTATTGCCTTCTGTCCGGTTCCCTTTTCACGTTGTTTGCTACTGTCTTGTCCGAGAACAGCCATTCGAACAGGATTCCCGACGTCTATTCCATTGAAGCAATCGGCAGCGTCGCAGGTGGTCTCATCTTCAACCTCATACTCGTCTTTGTTCTTTCCACCTTTCAGATTCTCTGTCTCCTGGCACTCCTTGATCTTGGGGTTTGCCTGTATCTTTCACTACAGTTCGCCACGCGAAAGTACCAGATTACTGTCGTTTTATTTGGCGCGATCCTGATGCTGTTCATTGCACGTGTGGATCTGGACAGCATCACGAAGAGGCAATTGTATCCCGGCCAGGAGCTGCTTTTGTGCAGGGATACCCCGTACGGCAATCTTGTGATTACCAAGGCAGGGAATCAGAAGAATTTCTATGAAAACGGATCCCTTTTGTTCGTGACCGGGGACGCAGTCGCGAATGAAGATGCGACACACTATGCGATGATTCAGCATCCACACCCCAAAAATGTTCTGATGATCTCGGGAGGGATTTCCGGCGCGACCGACGAGATTCTCAAGTATGGTATCGAGAAGGTGGACTATGTTGAGCTTAACCCGGCCATCATTGACATTGGCAGGAACTACACTTCGGCACTCAGCGATCCGAGAATTCACGCCATCAATCAAGATGGCCGTCGGTTTGTACGGAGAACCAAGGACAGCTATGATGTCGTACTCATCAATGTTCCCGATCCTGCAACGGCCCAGATCAACCGGTACTATACTGTCGAGTTCTTACGTCAACTCAAGGAAAAAATGACCCCGGGTGCAGTATTGGGAATGAGTCTTCTGGAATCCGTCGACTATCAGAACAATGAGGCCCGACAGGTCAGCTCGGTAATCCACAATACCCTGATGTCACAATTCAAGCACGTCCTCATCATTCCGGGACTACGTAACCACTACCTTGCGTCCGATGGTGAACTCACGACAGAAGTCGCACAGGCGATTGCGAACCGGAATATTAGCACGATCTCCGTCAACAAATACTATGTGGACGACCAGCTCCTTCGGCAACGAAGCGATGTGATTCTGCGATCAATCGACAGGAACACGATCCTGAACAGTGACTTCACCCCGGTGGCATACTTCCGCCAGCTGCAATACTGGCTCACCTACTTCGGTTTGGAACCGTGGATACCGGCAGCGCTCGTTGGAATCCTCATGCTGGTGATCGTTGGACGACTCAATGTCGTCAGTCTTGGTATGTTCACAGGTGGTTTTGCTGCATCATCAATCGAAGTGATCCTCTTGATCTCCTTTCAGATCATTTACGGGTACGTGTATCAAGCGACTGGCTTCGTCATAACCATTTTCATGGCGGGACTTGCGGTGGGCTCGTACGTCGGACACAAGAAAATCAATTCCGTCAACTACGCGCGGTTCGCTGGAATCCAATTCGCTTTGGCCCTTTATTCTTTGTTTCTCCCATTCATTCTCTATCTGGTAAAGGACTCTGTGGACAATGATGCAATCATCTATGGTATATTCTCTCTGTTGACAGTTCTTGTTGCATTTCTGATCGGCATTGAATTTTCATTTGCCGCGCGATTGCTGAAGACCACGATCTCTTCGGCTGCCTCCAAACTCTACAGTGTTGACCTGATTGGCTCCGCCCTAGGCGCTCTCATGATTTCAATTTACATACTACCGCTTCTGGGCATTACACTTTCGTGTATTATCATTGCATCGCTCTGCCTTGCCAGTGCATTAACGTCATTCATAGCCGGAAGACCTCGAGTTGTTCCTTTGGAAGGAGGAAATGTGTATGTGTGACGCCCTCGGATTGCCGCCGATGAATAAGCGAGATTTCATCCGATATTGCTTCCTCGGTGCGGGCGGCCTGGTATTGGGTTCTAGCCGCCTGGACTCGCTCAGCAAGCTCATCCTGGAGCATCGTGCGTTTGTATCCGCTGGCGATGGCCCGGGAAAATGGAGTAAAGAAGCTCTGTTCTATGAGCAAACTAATGCCGGACTGAAGTGTTTGAAATGTCCGAATGAATGCGTTCTCGGTCTCAATGAGACTGGAATCTGCCGGAATCGCGTCAACTACGAAGGCAAACTCTACTCCATTGCTTACGGAAATCCGTGTGCCGTCCATGTCGACCCGATTGAAAAGAAGCCATTATTTCACTTTCTCCCGTCAACGAGGGCGTTTTCAATCGCCGCTGCGGGCTGCAACCTTCGCTGCTTGAATTGTCAGAATTTTCAAATCTCGCAAGTAAGTCCCCGGGATACTGACAATTATGATCTCATGCCTCAGGCCGTCGTCGACCAGTGTCTTGAGAACCACTGCGCATCAATCGCCTACACGTATTCAGAGCCGACGACGTTCTATGAGTACACTCTAGACACCTCAATTCTTGCGCATGAACAACAGATTAAGAATGTGCTTAAGTCGAGCGGTTATGTCAACGAACAACCGCTTCGGAAGCTCGCAAAGCACCTCGATGCCGCGAACATAGACCTGAAGAGCTTTGAGGATTCGATTTATCGAAACCTCAGTCAGGGGCGTCTAGCTCCCATTCTCAAGACACTCACTATTTTGAAAGAAGAAGGAGTCTGGCTCGAAATCACGAATCTGGTGATCCCCAGCTGGACCGACGACCTCGACATGATCAAACGTATGTGCGATTGGCTCTGCGCTCACGGGCTTTCTGACAGTCCATTGCATTTTAGCCGTTTTATCCCACTCTACAGACTGCCTCAGCTTCCTGTGACGCCGCTCTCAACTTTGGAGAAAGCAAGGGACATAGCCTTGCGTGCTGGAGTGAAATTTGTCTATCTTGGAAATATTCCGGGCCATGAGGCCGAGAATACGTATTGTCCGAAATGTAGAAAAATGATCGTCGAGAGGCGCGGATTCACGATACTTGCGAACTATATAGTCGGCAACAAGTGTTCGTTCTGTCAGGAACCGATCCCCGGAATCTGGACATGAATTTTGCAGGGACCACAGACATTTAGTTGACGTCCGTATGGAGAGGCGAAAAGCGAAGATTCTACTATTCACAGGGCTTTTTCTTCTGTCAGGCTGTGCCTCATCCCGAGGAACATTTGATCCCCCTCGAACGATGACCGGGCAAATAATGGTCGTCGGAAATGAACCGTTCACAAGGCTTGCTGTTCATGTCGAAAACGAAAAGGTTTATCTGATAAGCTGCGATGAGAACACAAAGCAACTGCTTTTGAACAATCAGGGAAGAATTGCGAAACTTGTCTACAGCGAAATCCGGGGGACCAATAGAGGCGATGAGCTTGAAGTGCTCAGTGCATCTTTCAATTCGAACTAAACCACTTAACATAATCCAAGGTATATCATGAAATCAACCATACTCATTCTTATTCTGGCTTTGAGTTCCGGGCAATCGTTTGGCCAATCGATACACAAAGCTCCGATTGGGGAAAATGTCCTGCCAAAATCGTACCCGATTGACGGGACGCCATTCTTCCAGAAACAATACCGGCAAGCCGAAGAATATATGCGAGCACATCCTGACTTCGAGCAGCAGGCAAGACTCCAGAAATCAACTTCGTGGAATTTCACTGTCGGCAGCACCAAGGGATGG
>JADGQA010000184.1 GCA_017882185.1 Bacteroidota bacterium | reverse complement strand
TCGCTCCGGCCATTTTTTGAAGAAGCATGTTCGCGATCGGTTTTCCCACAATGTTGCTCCGGCCAACCACGACGACGTGCTTTCCCGAGGGATCGTTACCACTTCGGACGAGCAATTCCTGTATACCAGCTGGCGTGCACGGCTTCAGGGTATCCTCGCCGATCATGAGCTTGCCAATATTGTAGGGGTGGAAACCATCCACGTCCTTCTTCGGGTCGATTGCATCGATGACTTTTGATTCGCTGATCTGTTTTGGGAGGGGCAACTGGACGAGAAGGCCGTGAATCTTCGGATCGAGGTTGAATTGACGGACCTTCTCGAGCAAAACCTCCTCTTTGACGTCGGCCGGCAATCGATCGGTCACAGAATAGAACCCCAGCTCCTCGCAGGCTTTTCCTTTCGATCGCACGTAGGACTCTGATGCAGGGTTTTGGCCGACAAGAATGAATGCGAGTCCGGGCGCAATACCGAATTGCGACTTCAATTGGGCGGTTTCTTCCCGCACCTCTTGTTTTATCTCATCCGCGATCTTTTTTCCGTCAATAATCTCTGCCATACACTTGTGCTACTGGAAGGCTGGGAAAATAACCTGCTCGATCTTCGTCGCCTTTCCTGTCTCAGCATCCACCTGAACGAACACCGCGCACATCCGAACCTCTTTTTCTCCCAGCTCAAACTTGTACGGCGTCTGATGGATAAACCGCTTGATCGCAATCTCTTTTTTCAACCCGATCACCGAATCATACGGACCGGACATTCCAACGTCGGTGATGAACGCCGTCCCCTTCTCCAGAATGCGGGCGTCGGATGTCGGGATGTGGGTATGCGTTCCAACGATCACACTGACTCTTCCTTCCAGATAGAATGCCAGGGCAATTTTCTCAGCCGTCGCCTCGGCGTGCATGTCGACAAATATCACCTTGGTTTCATTCTGTATTTTGCTGATCGCCCAGTCGGCCGCTTTGAACGGATCATCGATTGGCGCCATGTATGTACGGCCCTGAAGATTCAGCACACCGACTTTTCCCTTTTCCCTCAGGTCGTGCGTGATGAAACCAAGCCCGGGATTGTCTTTTGGATAGTTGAGGGGCCTGAGAATCCTTCTTTCCTTGGCCAGCAACGCCTTGCTCTGCCACCGGTCCCAGAGATGATTCCCCGTGGTGATGACGTGAACACCGAGATCAAACAGCAATTTTGCATCTTCTTCGGAAATACCCTTCCCTTCCGTCGTATTCTCGCCATTGACGATACAGACATCGACCTCGTATTTCTGGAGATATCCTTTCAAAAGCGTTGCGACGAGGTTCAAGCCGGGTTTCCCGACAATATCGCCCACAAAGAAGATGTTAATGAGTTTTGACAATGAGGTATGTTCTGATTCAGTGAGTGAAAAAGAGTGAGCTAATATAGGAGAAAATGCGCGGAAACAAAAGCGTGGTCAGGACCAGAAACGACAAAGCCGAACTGAATCCAGTCCGGCTTCGTCGGCAAAGCAATGGTGAGGATGCTCAGTGCTTCATTCTCATTCCCAGATACCGTTTGAGAACAAACTGATCGAGTGCACCAAGAATCAGGAGCGACAAAATGGTCAGCGAAATCATATTGCTGTTGTCGCGGCCCGTCGACTTCATGACTTGTTGCGTTGCTTCGCCCGCTTGCTGCCCGACACTTTGTATGAATTTCGCGTACGTATCGGAAACTGACTGCGGAATGAACGATTGCGTCTTCGATTGCTGTTGGATTTGAAAGAGCGATGGATTGCTGATCGCATAGCCAAGAATCGCAAGAACCATTGCCATCGCGAAGACATTGCCCAAACTATCGATGAGTTTGGTCTTCCACGATTTCTGCTGTTGAGGAATGATGTGTGCCATGACTCGTTGCACAAATCCGGAAGTGGCCTGGATCGGAGGCTGATGGCGCGCAATTTTCGAGATAGCCTTTTGAAGATCGATTTCCTTGCGGCAGCGTTCGCAGACTGCAAGGTGTTGGGTACACTGCGCCTGCGAAGCATAATCAAGCGCGCCGTCAGTGAATTGCAGTATCTGTTTGGTGGTGAGGTGTGTCATGCTACTTTCTCCTGTTTGCTCCCATCGATATTGCCAATTCTTTTAACAACTGCATTGCGTAACAACATTCGCGCCCTGAAGAGTCTCGCTTTCACCGTGCCGAGGGGCAGGCCCGTGACTTCCACAATTTCGTCATAACTCATATCCTGGACGAAGAACAATGCAAATGTGGGGCCATAAGCATCCGGAAGTCTGTCGATTTCTTTAAGGATGATGGCGTTGAGCTCCGAGGATTCAAGCGCAACGTCGGGCGGAGTGTCATCCGAAGCAAGCTCAACGGCTTGTGCATCTTCATTGTCCTCCTGGATCGATACCTGATGCGGTTCGTTCCGCTTTCCCAATTCACTTGCGCAGACATTGTAAACGATTCTGTAGAACCAGGTGGAAAAGCTTGACTTCCATTCAAACCTTGGTAAGGCATTGAAGACCCGAACAAACGCATCCTGCAACGCCTCCTCCGCATCCTGACGATTTTTCAGCATCTTCAAAGCCAGGGTCATTGCCTTGTCCTTGTGGCGCTCGACAAGCTCGGCGTATGCCTTTTTGTCTCCACCAAGAATACGCTCTATGACGGCACGATCCTGGTCGTACATCAAATCCCTGCGCAGTTATTGATACTCTCTTAGACCGCAAAACGAGGTCCAGGGTTTCTATCTGCTCCGGGCACCCACAATGTATCTCTGATTTCCTGAAACCTTGCAGCTGAAATCCAGGTCAAAGTTACTAAAGGGTTTGATGAACCTCAATTTCCACGAAAACTAAACGGAGGATTTATGAACGGCGAATTTCTCATACCAATATTTCTGTTCGGCGGCACTGCCTGGGTTTTGGTAGTCTATTTCAACAATCGACACAAGGAACGAATGGCGATGATCGAAAAAGGCGTCAGCGCTTCAGACTTGCGTGGAACCCCGATGCGCGAATGGCTGAGGGCGAATCCACTCTCGAGCCTCAAGTGGGGATTGCTCGCAATGTTCGTCGGAATTGGTCTATTTGTTGCAGAAATGCTCGATCATGTGTTTATGATGCGTGACTCGGTCTATTTTGCATCCACACTTATTTTTGGCGGAATCGCGCTTGTCATCTTCTATTGGATTGCAAACGCAAAATTGAAGAAAGAAGATTCCGGATCTTAGTGCTGTCCCTCCCTGTGACTCCAATCCAGAACCTGAGAATCGATCGTGATTTCCAGATTCTGGATTTTGTGTTTAGAGCATCTCGCTTCTTAGAATGAATCCTCTTACCTTGTCGTCCGATTCTCAATTCTTCCTCACACGAACGCCTGGAGCATTAGCATGCGAACGATCTTACTGACTGCAACTGTATTCACACTTATCCTTTTCCAATCAACAATCGCTCAGCAATCAATCGTTGGTCACTGGGAAGGCAGCATCAAAATCCAGGGACAGGAATTGATGATCAAGGTTGATTTCAAAACCGCGGATGCCGGCCTTGAAGCGACGATAGACATACCGCAGCAAAGCGCGAAAGGTCTTGCGCTCAAAAACGTGCGATATGAACACCCAAAGGTCCATTTCGAGCTTCCTGCCGGACCCGGCCTTGCTACATTTGACGGTGAACGAAAAGACAGTCTTATGACGGGCAAGTTCACACAGGCTGGGATGGAAGGGAGTTTCTCACTCGAGTTGACCAATCCAGTTGAGCTTGAGGTGGTCGAAGCGGCAACGCCGAAATACAAACCCGTCGTTGGCGTATGGAACGGGGCAATCGATATCGTGGGAAAATCGATTGGCATTTCAATCACGTTCAAGACCAAGAAGGCTGAATTGAAGGGCTCCATCGATATTCCCGAGCAAAGCGCGTTTGCGCTTCCACTCAACAACGTTCGATTCGATTCATCGAAGATCTATTGCGAGCTGCCCGCCGGAGCAGGAGTTGCCGTCTTCGATGGCTCTTTGAAAGGAGATTCTGTTGGCGGCATCTTCAAACAGGCAGGAATGACCGGAACCTTCCACCTTGTTCGTGGAATCGCAAAAAAGGAAGTCGAGCAACCGGAAAAAATTGTTCCCTACAAGAAAGAAGAAGTGGTGTTTCATAGCGACACTGTCAAACTTGCGGGTACCTTAACGATTCCATCGACGCCTGGGCCACACCCCGCCGTTGTTATGATCACGGGGAGCGGGCCTCAGAATCGGGACGAGGAATTATTCGGCATGAAACCGTTCAAGATCATCGCCGACCATTTTACGCGCAACGGGATCGCGGTGCTGCGGTACGATGATCGTGGCGTCGGAGGTTCAAGCGGGAGTACGTCTCAGTCGACGACAGCGGATCTCGCCAAAGATGCTTTGGCGGCGATTCATTTCCTGCAATCACGAAATGACATTAACCCAAAGGAGATCGGATTATGTGGACATAGTGAGGGAGGGATTGTTGGGCCCCTTGCTGCATCGGAATCGCGTGATGTTGCATTTGTGATTTGTATTGCAGGCACGGGCGTGGATGGGCGCAAAACCCTTCTTGCACAAAGGGAAGCGATCATGCGCGCCGACAGTGCGTCTGAGGACGCGATCCAGAAAGCACTCAAAGTGAGCGAACTTGCGTTCGACCTTGTGCTGTCTCAAAAGGATTCAGTCGAAGTGCGCAGGGCACTCCGCGCTTCCCTTGTCGATCAAATGAACGCCATGACAATTGAGCAACGTAAAGCCATCACCAACGAGGAAGAATTTATAAAGATCCAAATGGAAACGCAGGTCGCTTCGTTTCAGTCCCCGTGGTTCAAGTTCTTCCTTACTTACGACCCCTCTATTGCTCTGAAGAAGGTCAAGTGTCCCCTGCTGGCTCTATTCGGTGGACTTGACCTACAAGTGTTGGCTGAGCTGAACAAGAACGCGATGGAATCGGCCCTAAAAAAGGGAGGGAACAAAGACTATACTTTTAGGGTTTTCCCGAAGGCCAATCATCTTTTCCTCAATGCAATCACAGGGAGTCCGAGCGAGTATTCCAGGCTGAAGAAGGAGTTTGTGCCGGGATTCCTCGAGACGATGTCGGATTGGATTGTGAAGCGTGTAACGATTCCCAGGTAAACGTCCCTTACTGAACGGCCTCCTGTTCAGAACGAGAAAAGGTCGGACTCATCATCCGACCTTTTTTTCTACACCACACGTTTCCTCTGGGTCCTTTGCGGTTTGCTTTTTTCGCCACCGCTAGAGATACTTCTTCAAGAACGCCAGTGTTTTCGGCCACGCCTTTTCTGTTGCCCTCTTGTTAGCCCCTTCTCTTCCTATTTGCTGACGTAGAAATCCGTGTCCTGCCCCATCATAAATTTCATACTCATAGACTTTCCCAAGTCTTTTCATTTCTATCGAAGCAGGATCGATCGTTGCGTTCACGCGCGCATCGTCGCCTCCGTAGTTGCCGAACACAGGCGCCTTGATTATCGATAATGCCGCAGAATCGGGAGAGGTACCGTAGTACACAACGGCGGCATTGAGCTCAGGCTGTGCTGTCGCATAGAGATAGCTGTTTGTTCCACCCCAGCAAAATCCCACAGTCGCACATTTTCCGTTATCTGATGGAAAACGAATCGCATACTCCCGGACAGCGTTCAGCCTTGCAATGGTTTCCTCGGACGTCAATCCGCGAATTAGCTTCACGACATCATCACGGCTCTTTGCGGAATCCGTTCCTCCCCCTCCGGGTCCCATACCCGAAATCAAATCCGGCACGACGGCGATGTATCCATCCTTCGCAAGTTGGTCGCCGAGAGCACGAATCCAATCTGAGAGTCCAAATATCTCGTGAATGACGAGGATTACCGGAGCTTTGTCCTTTCTCTCAGGATACACAACCCACGTGTTAATGAGAGTGCTGGATCCAGGCAATTTGATATCCACAAATTCGCCGTGTCGAGGAGATTTTTCCAGAAACGCTTTTGCTTGTTCCTCACCGGGCGGCAGGTCCTTTTCCTGCGCAACGAGGGAGACTCCTCCAGCAAGCATCAATGAAGTGATCATCGTACCGAATGCAATGAGTTTCATAACCCACCTTTTGAATAATTGAGATGATATTGACAGGCATCGATGGACAAGTTCCGTTGCTCCATTTTCTTCAACATTTGTCTATATTTGTCGAGCGCCGATCCCTAAGCCACAGACAGTTGTTTACTACCAGTGAGGTGACATCATGCTTTCGTTAACGAAGCTTGCGAGCTGGAAGGCCCTCCGGCAACACCAGAATACGATTGCTCCGCAGCATATGCGTGACATGTTTACGGCGGATCCGAAACGTTTTGAAAAGTTCTCGATCCATTTCGGCGACATCCTTCTCGACTATTCAAAGAACCGAATAACGGCCGAAACAGTTCCGCTGCTCCTTGACCTGGTGCGTGAGGTCGGGCTCAGAGATTGGATTGAGAAAATGTTTACCGGGGAAAAGATCAATTCCACGGAAAATCGTGCTGTCCTGCACGTGGCACTCAGGAATCGGACCAACACGCCAATCGTCGTCGACGGCGAAGATGTAATGCCTGAGGTAAACCGTGTTCTCAGGCAGATGAGAGAATTCTCCGAGAAAGTGCGAAATGGAGCATGGAAAGGGTATTCCGATAAATCAATAACGGATATCGTGAATATTGGGATCGGCGGATCCGATTTAGGACCGGTCATGGTTACCGAAGCCCTTAAATCCTATGGCAAACCCGGACTACGCACCCATTTTGTCTCGAATGTGGATGGAACACATATCGTGGAGACGCTCAAGAATCTCAGCCCCGAAACGACGCTCTTTATTATTGCCTCAAAGACGTTCACGACACAGGAGACACTGACGAATGCGAATTCGGCGAAGGAATGGTTATTGAAAAGAGCCAAGAACCAGTCGGCAGTTGCGAAGCACTTCGTTGCATTGTCTACGAACGCAGATGCGGTGGCGAAATTCGGCATCGACACGAAGAACATGTTTGAATTCTGGGATTGGGTGGGTGGACGCTACTCCCTCTGGTCTGCCATTGGCCTCTCGATCGCGCTTTACATCGGGATGGACAATTTCGAGGAACTCCTCACCGGTGCGCACGAAATGGACCAACATTTTCGGAACGAACCGTTCGAAAAGAATATTCCGGTGATCTTGGGATTGCTGGGAATTTGGTACAACGATTTCTTTGGCGCCGCAACACAGGCCATTATTCCGTACGATCAGTATCTCCATCGCTTCCCGGCCTATTTTCAACAGGGAGACATGGAAAGC
>JADGQA010000183.1 GCA_017882185.1 Bacteroidota bacterium | reverse complement strand
GTGTTGTCGTACCTCGTTGTTAAGCCATTCACCGAGTCGATCTTGCTGAAACCCGTCCCGGATGTCGTTGACCGAAAGATTCGATAAAGTGTGGGGCTTCCGGTTGCGCTCGCAATCCAGCTGAGGCTAATTTGCGATGAAGAGACCGCTGTTGCAGTCAACACCGTGGGTGCAGAAGGAACTGCGACTGTCCCTGAAAGTGTGGTCGCGGTCGCCTGATTTGAAGCGACCGACGGACCACCAGCGTTCACGGCATACACAAGGTAGTAATACGTCGTGCTTGCAATCAATCCTGTGTTGTTGTACGTCGTTGTTGAGCCACTCACCGAGTCTATTTTGCTGAACGCCGCTCCCGATGTCAACGATCGGAATATGCGGTACAACGTCGGACTTCCCGTGGTGCTTGCTGTCCAACTCAAATTGATTTGCGATGAAGAAGCAGCCGTTGCCGTCAACCCGGTCGGTGCGGAAGGAACTGTAACTGTCCCTGACAGAGTGGTCGCAGTCGCCTGATTTGAAGCAGCCGACTGACCACCGGCATTCACTGCATATAGAAGGTAGTAGTACGGCGTGTTTGCAGTCAGACCGGTGGTGTTGCTGTAAGTCGTTATCGAGCCATTCACCGAATCTATCTTGCTGAACCCCGCCCCCGATGTCGTTGACCGAAAGATACGATAGAGTGTGGGGGGTCCGGCAGGACTCCCAGTCCAGCTCAAGTTGATTTGCGATGAAGAGACTGCCGTCGCCGTCAATCCCGTGGGCGCGGAAGGAACAACGGTACCGAGGTTACGAAGAATCGACACCGTGTTGGCAGAAAAGTTAACTGTCACGAGATCCGGTTTCCCGTCACCATCAATGTCTGCGATTGCGACGAAGTGGGGGGAGCTACCGGTTGGGAAGCTGGTTTTCGAAGTAAGAAATATCGAGCCGGAGACGCTCGTGTCTTTGAACACCGACACTGTGTTTAATCCGCTGTTCGACGTAGCAATATCGGGCCTTCCATCGCCGTCGAGGTCTCCAATCGCTGGATTGTATGGGAGTGTTCCGACGGAAGAATCGATCTTCGCGGCAAACGAGATTGCTCCAGCGTTTGTAGTATTCCTCAGAACGGAAATCGATTGCCCTCCGGAGTTCGAGGTAACCAAGTCGAATCGGTTGTCGCCGTCCAGATCGCCTGCAACGACAAAGTTAGGACTGGCTCCCGTAGGGGGGCTGACCGATGGGCCGAAACTAATGAGGCCGGGAACAGAAATATTGGGAAAAATTGAGACCGTGTTAGCACCCCAGTTTGTAACGATAACATCCGGAAAGCCATCGCCATTCACATCCGCAACCGCCACACCATACGGAGACGTACCTGTCGCAAAATCGACTCTCGGCGCAAACGAAATCGTCCCTGAAACACTCGTATTCCGATAGACAGAGAGCGTGTTGCTTACGATATTGGTGACAAGGACATCCGGCTTTCCGTCACCATCAATGTCTTGAATGGCAATGCCGTATGGGTTTGTCCCTACGGCGGAATCGACCTTCAGCGCGAATACTATGTTGCCGGACGAACTTTGATTCCTGAAAATCGAAATGGTGTTCGCTGTGAAATTGGTCACGGCCAGATCGAGCATGCCGTCACCGTCAAGATCGCCTGCGGCGATGTTTATGGGATTGAGACCCGTGACAAGCGTCGACTTTGAAGGAAGGGAAATGACCCCCGACGAACTGTTATTTCTCAGAACAGATATGCTATTCGCATTGTAATTGACGACAGCGAGATCATTCTTGCCGTCACCGTCAAAGTCGGCCACAGCAATTCCTCTGGGTCCTTGTCCGGTGGAAGAATCGACCTTGGGAGCAAAACTTGAGGCATTGATCGTGCGGCTACTGGCAAATGTGACGGTATACGGAATCAATGAGTATGCTGTCCGATTCGTTGTCAGATCGGTTACTGAAACGGATGCGAACGCCGCACCAGTCGGTACCGTCACTGTGAGCACCGAAGCTGAGGCCGTTACAACATTCGCTCGCACACCCCCAAAACGTACCATGTTATTCGTTGTGACCGTATTGAACCTGTAGCCATTGATCGTGACACTCGAACCGATTGCACCCGAAGAAGGACTGATTGATGTGATCGCCAATGCACTGTCGTTATTGAAGAAGACCGTCGGTAAGCTGTTGACACCCGATGCCATAGTATATGTCCGGTTTCCGAAGGAACCTGAGCCCGATCCAACAACTCCTTCATAGCCAGTATTCAGAAATGTTCTTGAATTCCAGAATTTGAATTCAATCGCTCCAGTGTAACTTCCAAAATTGATCGTATCGCGATAGACGTCCGTACCCGAGGCCAGGGCAATTCCTAGCACCTTGCCTTGTGCAGGACTTGTGCGGCCGATGGCCGGCGTGAAGACCAAAACTTTGACTGAGTCCCCGGTCCGAAAAGTTCCGATAGCCCTCTGCTTGGTCATATTGACGCTGAACGAAACTGTATTGGTCTGAGAGTAGAGGTCGTCGTATTCAAGACAAGTCAGGGCAATGAGACATAGGAGAATGGCAATCCGAAACTTACTAGGCATTGGATTTCCCTTTTTCGAGATTCGTGCTGGGTCTAGGCGCCTAAATCTTTGAGGAGCAGGCGTAGAACGGTGAGCGATCAAATGTTACTCGAATTAATCGGAATTGTCAACAGCGAGAGAAGAATAATTCTAAACGAAAGACAGTCAAGGCCCCTGGATTCTTCGGTAACTGGGAAGATTTAGAAGCTCTTAAGAATACCGTCTATAGCCTCTTCATCGACTAAGGATAGCTCAATGTTGGCACTATTTGCAGTCTCTTCCACTTGCCAATCCTTCCGTGCACCGACGATCGCCGAAGTGATGGCAGGATTCTTCAAAACCCAGGCGATCGCAAGTTCGCCGAGACTTATGCTGTAACGATCCGCGACAGGTTTCAATTTGGTGAGAAGACTCGAGACCTTGGCGCGATTGTCTGCATTGTAACTCGGATTCTTCCGCCGCCAATCATCGGGAGCGAGATTGTCATAATTGAATTTGCCAGTAAGCAAGCCAGACGCCATGGGACTATATGCGACAACACCGATCCCGTGCTGTTGGCAATATGGGAGCAAGTCTTCTTCGGCATCCCGCTTCAGCATATTGTACGGAGGTTGAAGCGATTGAACTGGTGCAACCGCGCGGCAACGTTCCAGTTCTGCAACAGAATAATTGCACACGCCAATGTTGCGCACCTTTCCCTCCCGCATCAACTCCGACATTGTCATCCAAGAATCTTCGGGGGGAGTGTTCGGATCCGGCCAGTGAATTTGATACAGATCAATATGGTCGGTTTGCAGACGCCGGAGACTGTCCTCAATCTCTTTGCGAATGCTTATTGGCTTGAGATTCTTCGTGACCTCACCTTTTTCATTCCACACCATGCCGCACTTGGTTGCGACAAACACCTCGTTTCGTATTCCCCGCAAAGCTTGTGCAACTATTTCCTCTGAATGTCCCAGACCGTACACCGCAGCAGTGTCGATCCAGTTGATCCCAAGATCCAGTGCCCGATGGATGGCCTTGATCGATTCCTTGTCATCCACTGCTCCCCAGCCAAACTCCCATGACCCTCCGATTGCCCACGCACCAAATCCGATGACAGTAAGCTTCGGACCATTGATTCCCAGGTTCCGTGTTTTCATGGTTTAGTTGTACAATAGATATTTTTCTCGTTTGATCATGAAGAGAGCCCGTTGCTGGTCGATCGTTCGTAACAGTTCATCGACCGATATGCCATTCATCAACTGGCGTCGGATCTCAAATGTTCCCAGCACTTTGTCGAACATTTCCAGTCGATCAGGCTTCGCCCGGAAAAAAATATTATACTCGGGAAAAACGTGGACAAGCGCATCGAGGATCGAGAGTTCAACCTGCGTGAGATTCACCTTGTCCCGGTCAAGAACGTGCAGTTGTACTCCCTCATACCTGATACTGATCGAATCGGCAGTGGTCGGCCTGTACGAAATGGGGCGAAAGAAAATTCCCTTCAGTTCTTTCGAATTGAGGTATTGGGCAAGGGCCGCGCCATCAGCCCATGGCGCACCCACGAGCTCGAACGGCAACGTGTAACCGATGCCCTGGTTGGCGGTTCCAAGCTCGCCGAGCACGCCGGTCATCGCGGCAAACATGGTCGTTGATGCGTGTGGAATATTTGGGGACGACGGAACCCACGAGAGTCCTGTTTCATCCCACCACATGGTTCTCTTCCAACCTTCCATCGGAACCACTGTCAACTCGCACTGTACCGTGTC
Source organism: Bacteroidota bacterium (assembly GCA_017882185.1). Lineage (GTDB taxonomy): Bacteria > Bacteroidota > Ignavibacteria > UBA10030 > UBA10030 > JADGQA01. The sequence continues at coordinate 2,980 of JADGQA010000183.1, read as the reverse complement.
GTTCATCCACATCTCCCCGTTGATCATTTGCGCCAATTCTCCAACCGTCATGCCATACACATATGGAATAGGATATGCCCCAACGAACGATTTGTATCTGGGTTCCAGCATCGGTCCCTCCACACGAATTCCCGTCAATGGATCCGGACGGTCCAGAACAACGAATGGAATTCCGTTTTCCGCGGCGGCTTGCATCACCAGCCCCAACGTGGAAATGTACGTGTACGACCTAAGGCCAATGTCCTGGATGTCGTACACGAGAACGTCAACTCCTTGCAGCATTTCTTTTGTGGGCTTCCGCGTCTTTCCATAGAGCGAATAGACTGGAATGCCGGTCCTCTTGTCCAGATAGCTCTCCACATACTTGCCTGCATCGTTGTCTCCGCGAACGCCGTGCTCGGGTGCATAAAGGGCGACCAGTTGAATGCCGGGCGCATTCGCCAGAACGTCGATGCTGGGTTCCAAATCGGCGGTGACGCCGGTGGGATTGGTAACGAGACCTACGCGTTTTCCTTTGAGCAGGTCAAATTGATGATCACGGAGGACATCGATGCCTGGCTTTACGTGCGGTTGAATCATCGCATCGATGGAATATTGCACAAAGAGCAAGCACGATATCAATGCGAGGCTTCGTATGCGAATTTGCATGAATTCGGATTCCTTAGACAACAGTGATCAGGGTGAGGTCCGCGATTTCTTTACGAGCATAGCAGATACCAGGGAGATGTAAAAAAGCAATAACACCACGACGATGGCAAGCCCCCAACCGAGGAATATGACAGGAGGATCGACAACGAATAACAGTATCATCAACACCAGTGCGAAAACGGCCCCATTGCGGATTTTCGCGAGCTCTTCTCTTGTTTGTGTTGTTTCGTCGTTGACCGGCGGATGCTGATGTTGCGACTGACGTGACGACTTCAAAGGTCTTCCTGTAACCGGCAGAGGTTTGCCGTCAACTTCCCAATTTTTGACCCAACTCAAATCTTCGAGCAGTTTCATGAATTGGGCGAAACTTGCCTGATCAAGACTGAAAAAGTCTCTCACGAAGTGCTGCTTGGTTTCTTCGGGAGATTCCTTCACAATCGTTTTCAGCAACGTGGATGCCTTTTCGATGCTCGTCTGGAATTCCGCGGAAAGTTTATCGAACCCTTCCCCGCCAGCCCCAATCCTGTTCATCACTTCTTTTGTCCTGGTGGCAAACTTGGCATGAAAGATTGCGTCGCGAAACAGTTGACCCAGATCCTCCTCACTCGTTTGGTCTATGAGGAACCCGACTTCTTCAGGAAACGACAGTGTTCGTCCATACTGTCTCTGAAGATCTTCAATGAACTGCTTTGTAGTACCTTGTAGTTCCATGGTATCGGGCCAACACGATATAGAATGAGTATAGGAGAAATTTCCGATCTTACCAAGTATTGGCGCGATTACTTCATTGCCCACTTCTTCAGCAGCTTGCGAACGTCCTTATCGTCGAACGTGGACGCATCGTATCTCCCCGCAAGAATCCTCTGGCGCACTGCTTCAAAGAGCGTCACCGCGCATGCGACAGAGACGTTGAGGCTCTGAATCATACCGAACATCGGGATCATGAAGTTTCCGTCGGCAAGTTCGGATGCCTCCTCGGAGACACCACGGTGCTCATTTCCAAATGCCAGTGCGACCTTCGTTGTCAGATTCAACTCATACAGCGGGGTTGTTCGCTTCCCCAAATGTGTGACAAAAATTGAATATCCCTCTTTGTGAAGGCTTCCGAAACATTTTGATACACTTTCAAAGTTCCGGTGATCGACCCATTTCTTTGCGCTTGCTGAACTCTTCTTACCGAGTTTTGGAAATTCTTCATTGGTGTAGACCAGTTGAACTTCCATAACACCTGCCGCATCACACGAACGTAGAATCGCGCTTACATTATGAGGATCGTGAATGTTTTCCAGGATGACCGTCAAGTCGGGCTGGCGATGCCGAATGACTGACTCAAGCCTGGTAAGGCGTCGCTCGCTTCTCATATGGTCAATGCAGAATTGTAGTCACACTGAAGCGAAAACAAGCAGGCTTTGACGGACACGATTCCATCGAGTACGATCGCTGCTCTTGGGTTGGGACGATAGAAGAAATATCCTTGTCGATGAAGCACGTGAGGCAGCGTATCAGTTTTTGTTGCGCCCAAGATCGTCTGCCAGAGATCGGTAGTAATCGGCCTGCTCCTGATTGCCGCTTACCTGATAGAGATAGGAAAGACGAAGAAGCATGTTGCGCTTTTGATCGACCGGCTTGAGACCGGACTTAAGAAAGGTGATCAGGGAGTCGACCGGAGGAATATTCAAATCGGGATCGTAGCAATCAGCGGCATCGAGGTAGGGAGTTTCTTCCTTCGGCTTTGCTTTTGCGGCTTTGCGATAGTATTTCATCGCCAGCTCGAAATTATCATAGGACGAATACGTGACTTCAAATACACTCGCAAGCCACATATACGTATCGTAAGCAAGGTCGGGGAATTCTTTGGCCAACTTTTCACCAAACAGACAGAGCTCATCGGGCGCAAGAGAATTGTTCCAGAACAGAAGACGGTAGAGCGTCACATCCTGGATTTTTTGTTCTATCGCGTCCTCAAACGCGTCAAAGAGCTCGTTGAAGTCTGTCGAGTTGGCAAACTTATAGCGTATTTCCTCAAGCGTAAACCGAGGCACGGGGAATAGGCACTGAAATGAAAAGAACAGGAAAAATTAACAAACGGTGCTACGAAAGGCAAGGCGGATCACCAGGAACAATTCCCGAAATCTGAACGAGACCCACCTTGAACGATTTCGGGAATTTGAATCCGGCAGTCTGGATTCCCAGCCAGATTCCCGAACAATTCCCGAAATCTAAACGAGATCCACCTTGAACGATTCCGGGAATTTGAATCCGGCAGTCTGGATTCCCAGCCAGATTCCAGAACAATTCCCGAAATCTGAACGAGACCTTCCTTGAACGATTC
>JADGQA010000182.1 GCA_017882185.1 Bacteroidota bacterium | reverse complement strand
TTGCGGGACTGGATTATACAATGACCGGCATGCCCTATTGGACTACCGATATCGGCGGCTTCTTCAGGCCCGGGTCCGCGCAATATACAGATGAACAATATCACGAGTTACTTACGCGGTGGTACCAGTGGGGCGCATTCAATCCGATATTTCGCATTCATGGATATCAATCCGAAACGGAGCCCTGGAAATACGGGCAGCGGGTTGAAGATCATATGCGCAAGATGTTGGCCCTGCGTTATCGATTACTTTCATACATTTATTCAGAAGCATGGCAGATTACGAAACACGGTTCAACCATGATGCGGCCGCTTGTGATGGACTTTAACGGTGACACTGCTGCATTGAATCAGCGGTTTGAATATATGTTCGGAAAGGCGCTTCTGGTCGCGCCTGTCACCGAACCTAACGTTGACGAGTGGAATGTCTATTTACCTGAATCGGCCGCATGGTATGATTTCTGGACCGGCAAACGCTTCGATGGAGGCCAGACGACAGAGGTTGCAGCGCCGCTGGACAGGATTCCGCTGATGGTCAAAGCAGGATCCATCATTCCGATGGGACCGTCCATTCAATATTCCACGGAGAGAAATGACCCTGTTGAAATCAGAATCTATCCCGGGGCTAATGGTGTGTTCACTCTCTATGAAGATGAGAACGACGGCTATAACTATGAAAAGGGACTATATTCTTTGATCGCGTTTCAGTGGAACGACGCGGACAAAAGGTTGACCATCGGCACACGTAACGGCTCGTACCCCGGAATGCTTCAAAACCGCACGTTCGATGTCGTTCTGGTGAATGGAAACAGGGGCGTCGGTGTTGACGTGTCACCATCGCTCGACAGGACTATCAAGTATTCGGGAAAGCAAGCTGTCGTAGACTTTAAGTAGCTTGGCGTTTTCGATTCATTCGCAGGCACCATCGCAGGGTCGTCAAGGGAGACATAATAAGAAAGGCAGAACATGAAATCACTTCTCTTCAAAATAGTATTGTGCACTTCCGTTCTTTTCAGTCAGTTACATCCTCAGGACAGGATGTATCACAATACGTTCCCATTAAGCGACGTGGTTTTGCTGGACGGGCCTTTCAAGCATGCCCGTGATCTCAACATTCGAACTCTCTTGAAATACGATGTCGACCGCTTGCTGGCGCCGTACCGCAAAGAAGCCGGGCTGCACGCGATCGCTTCGAGCTACTCGAATTGGGATGGGCTGGACGGACATGTCGGCGGACATTATCTATCGGCGATGGCAATGAATTATGCTGCAACGGGAAATTCTGAATGCAAAAGACGAATGGAGTATATGATATCGGAGCTCAAGGCCTGCCAGGATGCAAATGCCATTAATCATTCGGAGGGGGGCGTTGGCTATGTCGGTGGAATGCCAAAGAGCACTATCATATGGTCTACGCTAAGGAAGGGAGATTTTGCCGCATATCGCTCGGCGTGGGCGCCGTGGTATAATCTCCATAAAATGTATGCTGGACTAAGAGATGCATGGCTCTACGCCGGAAACGAAGATGCGAAAAATATGTTCTTGAAATTCTGCGACTGGGGTATCAACATCACTTCGGCGTTGACGGACTCTCAAATGCAATCGATGCTGGATTCGGAGCATGGCGGCATGCCGGAGATGTTTGCCGACGCCTATCAGATGACTGGCGATGCGAAATACTTGGCTGCTGCCAAAAGATTTTCGCATAGAATGCTGCTCGACCCAATGTCGGCCGGGAATGATAACCTTGATAATAAACATGCGAACACCCAGATCCCTAAAGTGACCGGTTTTCAGCGGATTGCAGAGCTTGGCCGCAATACGACATACGCAAGCGCGGCAGGTTTCTTCTGGGAGACGGTCACAACGCATCGAAGTCTGGCGTTCGGCGGAAATAGCAGAAAAGAGCATTTCCCGAGTGCATCATCCTGCGACGATTTTGTGAATGATGCCGAAGGCCCCGAGTCGTGCAATTCCTATAACATGCTGAAGCTGACTGAAGATCTTTTCAGAACAAATCCCTCGGCACACTATATCGATTACTATGAAAGGACATTGTACAATCATATCCTATCGACACAGCATCCGGAGCACGGCGGCTATGTCTACTTTACTCCTGCGCGTCCCCGTCATTATAGAGTGTACTCGACTCCTAATCAGGCAATGTGGTGCTGCGTCGGCACCGGAATGGAGAACCACAGCAAGTACAACGAAATAATATATAGTCATCAAAACGATTCGTTGTTTCTGAATCTCTTTGTTGCTTCAGAATTGAATTGGAGAGACAAGGGAGTGAGAATAAGACAGGAAACGATTTTTCCGGACGAAGAGAGTTCCAGGCTACTCGTCGCCGAAGGATCCGCCGAGTTCACATTGATGATCCGCTATCCTTTCTGGGTTACGGACCGTGCCATGAAAGTTATCGTGAATGGCAAGCTGTTATCAATATCAGCAAAGCCATCCTCATACATTGCTGTCAAACGCTTCTGGTCGAAAGGGGATATGGTTGAAATTGTTCTCCCAATGCGCACCACGCTGGAACATTTGCCGAATGTTCCCGAATACGTTGCCTTTATGCATGGTCCGATTCTCCTTGCGTCAAAAACGGGGACCGAGGATCTGGCGGGGCTTCTGGCCGATGACGGTCGTTGGGGACAAACTGCCAGCGGGCGAAAGCTTCCCCTTGACAAAGCACCGATCATCGTTGACAATGATCTTGCCGGGATGACGCAGAAATTAGTTCCCGTGAAAAATACCCCTCTCACGTTTACGGTTCCTGATCTGAAGATGATGAATCCCCTGAACGTTGTGCTGGAACCTTTCTTCAGAATCCATGACGCCAGATACATGATGTATTGGATGGCTTTGACGAGTACTCAATACCAATCGTATCTCGATTCCCTCGCGGCTATGGAAAAAGAAAAGCTAGCGTTGCAGCAACGCACGGTAGATTACGTTGCAACGGGTGAGCAGCAGCCCGAAGCCGATCATGCGCTGCAAAGTTCACATTCAAATTCGGGAACGAACGAGGATGAATTCTGGCGGGATGCCAGCGACGGCGGTTTTTTTAGCTATGTTCTTGCAACAAAGGGCGAAGCGGACTTGTCTTTAATGGTGCGCTATTGGGGATTTGAGTGGGGAGGGCGCATGTTTGATATCTATGTCGATGATGAAAAATTAGTTACGGTGAATAACACGGACAAAAGGTATCATGCAAAGTTTCAGGATGTCGAGTACGCAATTCCAGGCTCTATGCTCAATGGAAAAGATCACATCAGGGTGAAATTTCAGGCTTTGCCGGGCAACACTGCGGGCGGTGTTTATTATGTCCGCCTGGCGAGATCAAACTCCTCCAAAGAAGGGCAATGAGCAGATCATGAAAATAGGAAGTGTTCAGCGAATGGCGGTTGATCTTGTGATACGTAAGGGGTTGATTCTTGCGTTGCTTTTTCTCTCGAGTGGAGATTTGGGCCAGATAAAGCTGCCGAAATTGATCGGTGACGGAATGGTTCTGCAGCGGGACGCGCATGTGCGAAACTGGGGTTGGGCTGCTGACGGCGAGAATATTACCATTCGCTTTCTTGACTCAACCTACAGAACGACCGCGAATTAGAACGGCGACTGGGAGGTGATGCTTTCGGACTTGAAGGCCGGGGGACCGTACGTCATGAAAATAGAGAAGGACTGCCGGCATCTCCTTTTCGAACTAGCGAGCTCTACTGAAAGGAAAATATGAAACGCATCTTTTTGCTGACGATGATCCTGTCGCTCATGGCGTCAAGAGATGCTCTTGCACAGAAAACACATTCCGATAACGGCGATGGAACGTACACAAATCCGGTGATCGCCGCTGATTTCCCGGATCCCGATGTCATTTTGGTCGATTCCACCTACTACATGGTGAATACGACCATGTTCACGTTTCCGGGCGTACCCATCCTCAAGTCGTACGATCTGGTGAACTGGCAATACAGCTGCAACGCCGTTCAGCGTTTTGACTACAGCCCATGCTACGACCTGGATGGCTGCAATCGGTACGGCCACGGCCAGTGGGCGACAAGTCTGAAATACCACAATGGCAAATACTACTTGTTGTTCATCACCCTTCAGGAAGGCGGATTTCTCTGCACGGCAGACAAGCCCGAAGGGCCGTGGCAGGTACGCAAATTGCCCAAAGGCTTCTACGATCCCGGATTGTTCTTTGACGATGATGGAAGGATTTACGTTGCGCACGGGTACAGCAGAATCTTTGTCACCGAGCTTGACCAAAATTTCGCTCCGAAAGGAAATGATTCCTTAGTTTATACGGGCGACATCCGCCGCGGACTTGAGGGGACTCACGTCTACAAGATCAACGGCTATTACTACATGTACAGCACCTATGGCGGTCTGGATGGAATTCAGGTGGCGCTGCGCTCCAGGAACATTTATGGACCTTATCAACAAAAGGTAGTTATTTATGATACTACGCGTGGGGTGAATTTCGGAATACATCAGGGAGCGCTGATAAGAACCCAAACTGGAGAATGGTGGACGATGCTTTTTGTTGACAGCGGCCCATTCGGACGTTTTCCCTTTTTGCAGCCGGTTACTTGGGTGGATGGATGGCCAATAGTTGGGGTTGACGGGAAGGCCGTCGTCACGTATAGAAAGCCGAACGTGGGGAGAGAATATCCGGCGGCAACACTCCCTACATCTGATGAATTCGACGGCGCTGTGTTGGGCATGCAGTGGGGATGGAACCATAATCCCGATCCGGCGGCGTGGTCATTGACGGAGCACCCGGGATATCTGAGACTCAGCACCGCCCGAGTCGTTGACAGTCTGCCGAAAGCCCGCAATACACTAACGCAGAGGATGTTTGCATACTATTCTGATACGCTCATCTCCATTGCCACCACCAAAATGGATATCAGTCATATGAAAGAAGGCGACATTGCCGGTCTGGCTGCATTCCAGGATCCCTACGCTTTCATCGCAATTAAGAGATCGAACGGAAAGAACTACATTCTCATGGTCAACAATGGCAAGAGCATTGATTCAGCATTGGTAGAAGGGTCAACGATCTATTTGCGCGGAAGCGCGCTGCATGGTTCCGGGGCTGCTGCATATTATCGCGGAAAGTCGGTTCCAGGATCAGGGAACGCAACATTCTCATACAGCCTGAACGATCGATTGTTCAAAAGAATCGGGAACGAACTTCATATGAATTTCAATCTCAGAATCTTCACCGGAAACAAGTTCTGTCTCTTTAATTATGCAACCTCAGAAACGGGCGGGTATGTGGACTTCGATTGGTTCAGGACAGCTACCGGTTTATAGGCCGATAACAAAAATTGGGAACATCCCGTGGGCATCCTGAAACAGGTAAAAATAGAAGAAGGGTTACCTGCAGCTCCTTTGGACAAATGAAGCCTCTTGATTGACAAAGCTTTCAATGTCCGATCCTATTGATATTACTGTAGGATTGACGGGCTGACTTCTCATTAGCACAAATTCGATAATCAACTTGTACTATCAATTCACAATAGGGCAAGTGTCCATGAAATATAAAAATGTCTTTCTTCTGTTTCTGTTTATCAGTGGAATAATTGGCAATATCTCAGCTCAGACTCAAAAGCAAGTTTTTCAGCCCACCTTTGCATCGTTGGAGAAGTCGAACCCTGTGCCCGAGTGGTTTAAGGACGCTAAGTTTGGTATTTATTTTCACTGGGGAGTGTACTCTGTTCCGGCATTTGCAAACGAATGGTATCCCCGCAACATGTATGACAAAGGATCATCAGAAAATAGGCATCATACAGAAGTGTTTGGCGATGTCTCGCAGTGGCCGTACAGCAACTTCATGACAGGTGCAAAGGACACGCATGGTAATTTTGTACAGTTTGCTCCTAAACTCAAGTCAGAAGGCGGTAAATTCGACCCTGATGAATGGGCTCAGCTTTTTGCTGATGCAGGAGCTAGATTTGCCGGCCCGGTGGCTGAGCACCACGATGGTTTTTCAATGTGGGCAAGCAAGGTTAATCCTTGGAACGCAAAAGACCTGGGACCGAAACTTGATTTGGTGGGTTTGCTGACGGATGCCATCCGCAAAAAACATATGAGGATAATCCTTTCTATGCATCATGCTTACAACATCACGGGATATTATGAATATGTGCCTCAAACAAACGATCCAAAACTTCAGATGCTGTTCGGGCAGCAGGGAAAAGAAAAAAACGAAGCGTATTGGTTAAGCAAGCATAAGGAAATTATCGACAACTATAAACCCGATATCATTTACCAGGATTTTAATTTGCATATTATTTCGCAATCTGTTCTTCTTGAATTTTTGTCCTACTACTACAACAAAGCCGCCGAATGGAACAAAGAAGTTGTAGCCACATATAAAGATGGTCTGAATACTAAATGCGCCGTCCTGGACTACGAACGTGGAGGCCCCCCCGATATTACCGCAAATTACTGGCTTACCGATGATGCTGTCAGTTCCTCCAGTTGGTGCTACACCGAGGGGATTGGATATTATTCAAAAAAGCAGATACTCCATGCCTTTATAGATAGAATAAGTAAAAATGGGAATTTTCTCCTCAACATTTCTCCACGAGCTGAAGGAACAATACCTCAGGAACAAAAAGATGTGTTGCTCGCCATGGGTGCATGGCTTAAAAGATATGGTGAAGCAGTGTACGCAACACGTGCATGGGAAATGTTTGGAGAAGGCCCCACGAAAATGGGAGCTGGGTATGGAGTCATGACAGCTCCGACAGAAGGGACGGCCAAGGATGTTCGCTATACCAGATCGAAGGATAACACGACATTGTATGCCATCTTACTCGGTTGGGAGAAAGGCCAGAAAGAAATAAAACTTACTTCATTATCGTCTAGCAGGATCAACTGCACACACCTGAAATCTGTTGCACTTATCAATGGCGAAGCCGGAAGATACGTGCCGTTAGCGTTCAAACAAGACACAATCGGATTACTTGTCAGCCTTCCCGAACGCTCCTTTGAAGAACTAGCATACGTACTGAAACTTGACTTCGATGGCACAATTCCGACGCTCGACAAATATGTTGACCTTAACTGCGATCCGCATTATTACCTCATTCCTGGTGACAACGCCGGCGGAGTGGTGCTTGGCTCAGATTTGAGGCTGACCGGCAAAAGAAAAAACATATCGAACCAATGGAAGCTGATTCCTGCCGGAAATGGCATTTATAAAATTCTGAGCCGTGGAAATGATAAAGAATTATTTGAGTGCAATATTTCTTCCCATGACCTTGTGATTTCA
>JADGQA010000039.1 GCA_017882185.1 Bacteroidota bacterium | reverse complement strand
AAGGGTGGCCATCCGGCCGACATTACGATTGTCCTCACCGGCTTGATTTGCACAACCCCAAAGGACGTCCTCGACGAGTTGCGGATCAATCTTTGTCCGTTCGACCAATTTCTTTAAAACATATCCGCTCAGATCATCGGGTCGTATATCTTTGAGTATGCCACCATACTTCCCAACCGGAGTGCGAAGAGCTTCGATGATGACGGCGCTGCTACCTTTTGGAGATTTCATTTCTCAATGAGGAGGAACAATCAAGTAGGCAAAGGATCAAAAACAAGTCCCCAATGTTCCGTTGTTAATGATGTCTAGTTGGAATCGACATTGAGGAGGAAGTGTTTGCTCTCGGAATAGAAGAGAACCACGCTCGCCAGGATAAGACCAAGATTTTCAAATACTTTCTGCCAGCCGATTTTGTTGACATCCGGGTCGAGCGTGAAACACCCGCACGAAATGTCGAGTCCACGAATCAAACCGGTTATCACGGCCAGCGTGAATGCGCTGAGCATGAGACAAAGGAGTAGTGCCCCTCCGCGAAGGTACATTCCGGACAAGACTGCTAATCCGCAGAGCAACTCGATCCAGGGTAAAACTGTTGCAACCATGAGCGAGAGCGATCCGGAAATGAGTTTGTAGTTTGTGATGGCCTTCGCAAACGTGGATGGATCGGAGATCTTGTCGATGCTTGCGAAGACGAATGTCAATCCCAGCAGGATGCGGAGCGCAAGGATGATATATTGGTTCGAGAGGATGCGGCGGATCATTGACTTGATTCAGTTGGAAGTTTGTTGTTCATCCAATCCTGCCATCCGCCAAAAAAAATCCGGACACCTCCGATGCCGTCTTCGTACAACTTTGCCGCAAGCTCGACGCTTGAATTGCATTCGCTCTCATCACAATAGACGACGAGGACTTTGCCTCTTGGGAGTCCAGCAATCGTTTTCTGTCTGGAATCAAATTCGCTGAGAGGAATATTGACGGCAGATTTGATATGACCTCGACGGAAATCAAAATAGTGCCTTGCATCTACAAACAATGCCCCATCGGTATCAAACAGCATCTTCGCTTCCGCGAGATTGATAGGTGATGGAGCGAGTCCTGTCGCTCCTAGGTGCACAACAGCTGCCGCCTTGAAGCTCGCGAAGAACCCCTTTCCGGTTACAAAGGTATACGAGAACCCGAGCAAGAGGGCAGCGCAAATAATAAAGCCGGATTCCCGGGTTGCCTGTTTGTACTTCATTGGCCTTCTTTCTGGCCTATATAATAGACTTTCAACTCAACGATGGGCTGGTTTTTGCTGTCGGTAAGGATGCTCAACGTGCTGGACTCGTACCCAACCTTTTCTGCAAGGGCGGTCAGCACAACAGTGAGGGTATCGGAAGGACCGACTCGTGTTTGCTCGGATTTCGCGGCAATCCGATCGGATGTGCTGGTGATCTTCTTAATGGAAATGGACTTACCCGAGCTATTTGTGAAGGTGATCGCCTGTTCTATCTTTTTCCCGACTGCTACGTTGCCCAGATAGATTGAATACGTACCAAGCGTCGGCGTAAGGTCTTCTTTTACCTGAGCGATCAACTTAACGGCAACGTACTGCGAAAGGGGGTCATTGGTCTCAATGTTGACGTATTTTTCGATAGGTCCATGGTACAGCGCGGAATTGAACGAGACCTCCAACTCATCGCTCTCGTTTGGCTGAAGTTCGCTCTTGGGTTGGCGGACCGTGGTGCAACCGCACGAAGGTTGGACGTGCAGTATTTTCAAAGGCTGGTTGCCAATGTTCCTGAGCGTTATCCGACCTGTCTTGATCTGTCCACTGTACAAAGTGCCGAGATCAATCGTCATGTTGTCGAGAGCCAGTTTCGGTTGCGCAACGGTGCCATCATACAGAAGCGCAATCACCATGCATGTGAAGACGATACTTTTCACAATGATCCCCTTGAGTTGAGTTTTGGTGAAATGCAGTATTTATTGTCGCGGTCTTCCCATCATTGAAGCGTCAAATTGCTTGTATCCCTCCGGTATCTTGAAGAGAGCATCGTCCAATGATTTCTTATCTACTTTTGTTGCTTCCATCTTTGAGACCTGGGTGTCTCCTTCTTTTGTAATAGCAAGCATGGGGAATCCACCCTCACTTCCGATCATTTTTTGCCATGCTTCTGAGTTACTTTTTCCCCGCCGGCCGGCCATTCTGAGCATCTGAAATGGGCCAAGTTCCTTCGTTACCCATACATCCGATTGCCTGTCTCCGTCTTTGATCAGGAATTGCTGACAATTGTATCCTAGCATCTTCTGCTTTTTGCCTGTTTTTGTAATCTCCGGCTTCGGTTTGTCCGAATCTGCGACTGCCGGTACCGGGAGATCCATATACATTTTCATTTCATCCATGATCATGATCGATTTGCCATTCTTGCCATCCATGAGAATAGCCGCCTTCCTCCCTGGCCGTTCTTCCATTTCAACCCGAACATTGTCTCCTTTCATCATGTATGTCATCGGCCTTGTGCCTTCTTCGGTGGTGACAGTATATTCGACCACTCCTTCAAACGATTGTGCTCGAAGCAGCGATGGCAAGCCTGCAATCGACAGCAGGGTGCATACCGCAGCCGCTGCAGTAAGACTGACTCTCTTGGAAAAGTTATTCATAACATTGCTCCTGAGTTTGTGATTGTGCAACTCGTTTATTGAGATTTCCACCACTCACCGGCGATCGACATCTGTTTCAAAAGCGGCGATACCCGGTACCGATCTTCGTTGAGGTCGTTGTGAAGGGCCACGAGGACGGCACAGACTTGTTTGATCCCAATTTTCTCGGCCCATTCGATAGGGCCAAAAGGATGGTTGGCACCGAGTTTCATCGCAGCATCAATGTCCTTGGGTGTTGCCACATCGTCGGTCACCGCAAAAATGGATTCGTTGATAATCTGACAAAGAATCCTCGGTAGCACCATTCCGACTCTATCCTGAACCAGCTCGATTTCTTTTCCCAACGAAACATAAAATCGCCTAACGACTTCCACAGTTTCCGTTGGTGAAAATACCGTTGGTGCAACCTCCACGAGCCGTTTTTCGACAAAAGTTGGCAGAGCTCCGATCCCGACAAGTCGATGCTTCTGGACGATCCACGAACTTTGTTCAGTCGCAGAAATCGTCACAGAAGAGCTCAGAATGGGGGCCGTAGGAGGCAACGACTTGTCGAGTTTTTCGAGGTTCTTCTTTTTCTGTTCTGTGTTTGTATTCGACAACTCGAGGCCTATTGAAACGCCGGAAGGGATAGTAGTCGATGGCTTGACGCCGCTGGAATTAAACTTACGCACTGGGTTTGGCGGATCATTCCAAGCTACGAAGACATCGTAACCCCTCGATGCACACAGTTCCGTGTATTCCTCCACCATTGGTGTTTCACCGATGATGTAGACTTTGGCCTTCGCAAGTTCGGCTGTGCTTGAGTTCTCTTTGGTTTTCTGTGCCATCGCTTGCAGTGTTGTGAGATTTAAAAGATGATATGCTGGTCCTGGCGGTCAATTACACAAACTGGCAATTCATATCTTGTCGTCATATACATAAAAGCCTCGTTTGGTCTTCTTGCCCAGCATCCCCGATTCCACCATGCGTTTTTGAATTGGATGAGGTCGATAACGCGGCTCGCCAAAATATTGTTCGTACATCGACTGAGTCACAGAAAAATTGACATCAATGCCTATCAGATCCATCAATTCGAATGGTCCCATGGCAAATCCGCCTATCACTTTGGTTATGCGGTCTATTTGCTCCACCGAGGCTACGTTTTCGCCGAGCAAGCGGAGGGCTTCGCCATAAAATGGGCGGGCGACTCTGTTTACCACAAATCCCGGCGTGTCTTTCACTCGCACAGGGATCTTTCCGATGTGCTTCACAAATTCGATTGCGGAACTCACTACTGCTTCACTGGTTTGCTCCCCCCGGATCACTTCGATGAGCTTCATAGTTTGAGCGGGATTGAAGAAATGCATTCCGATCACCCGCTCTTGTTTACTCACCCCGGAGGCTATTGAACTGACGGAAAGCGATGATGTGTTCGTGGCAAGGACTGTTGTAGCCTTCGAATTCTGCTCAAGATGTTTAAAAAGATCCTTTTTTACCCGAAGATCTTCAATGACGGCCTCTATTATAAGGTCGCAGCTGGTGAGTTCGCTTAGGCTGGTTCTTGAGCGAATTCTCTCCATTGTCTCCGTAAGTTGTTCCTGGGTCAATTTGCCCCTCTCGACTGCCTTTCTAAAATCGGCCCGGATCCTTTCGATTCCTTGTCGGAGGAGCGTATCGTTGACGTCATACAGAGCGACGTCGATTTTCGAGAGCGCTACAACTTGGGCGATTCCCGATCCCATCGTCCCTGCGCCAACTATGCCAACGTGCTTAAACATTCGTTTTTTGGATTACTTGGAGTGCGGTTGAGAATATTACTTTGCAAAACATACTTAAAATGCGGTGAAAAAACAACCGATTGCTGAAGTTGGTGAAGTGCGGAGGTACTGTGCTACTTGCCTTTGAACTGCGGGGGACGTTTTTCGAGGAATGATCGGACGCCTTCCTGGTGATCGTCGGTGAGCGAAGCGATTTCTTGTATTGTTGCTTCGTAGTCGAGCAAAGTATCAAGGTCGGAAGTAAGAGCCTTGTTCAATGTGCGCTTGATGAGACCTACGGCTTTCGTTGGTGCGCCGGCGAGTCTCTTGGCAAGCTCCATCGTGGTTCTTTCCAGTTCAGCAGAAGGCACAACCTTATTGACCAATCCAACTCGCTCCGCCTCAGTGGCGCCGATGTCGTCCCCGAGCGCAGCATATTCAAATGCCTTTGCCATGCCAACGAGACGAGGAAGAAACCAGTGGGATCCGGAATCTGGAACGAGCCCGATTCGGATGAACACTTCTATGAGCGTGGCGTGGTCGGCCATAATGCGGTAGTCACAAGCCAGAGCGATGCTGAGTCCGGCCCCGGCCGCGACACCATTAATCATTCCGATGATCGGTTTCTCCATCATCCGCATTTTGCGGATCATTGGATTGTAACTTTTTTCCAGTGATTCCTTCAATGACCGACGGGTTCCTTTGCCCGAGGGCTCTTTCAGGTCTTGTCCCGAACAAAATGCTTTTTCCCCCGCACCCCGGATCACCAGGCACCGAATCGAGGGATCTTTTTCCGCATCTTTGAGCGCGTCATTGAATTCTTTTTTCATCTGCTCGTTGAGAGCGTTGTAGATTTCCGGACGATTGAGCGTGATCGTGCAGACACCGCCGGAGATCGTATAAAGTATGGTTTCGAATGAACCCACGATACGCTACTTTCCCTTCCAGGTCGGCTTTCCTTTTTCGACGAATGCCTTCATCCCTTCCTTTTGATCGTCGCTCGCGAACAGGAGGTAGAAATTCCTTCGCTCAAACTCGAGTCCGCTTTCAATCGTCGTGTCGAAGGATTTGAGGACGGCTTCCTTGGCGAGCCTCACAGCAATTGGTGGTTTGCTTGCGATTTCCTTTGCGAGATCCTTTGCCTCCTGCAAATAATACTCGACGGGGACCACTTTGTTGACCAAGCCCCATTCTTTTGCTTCTTCCGCCGTGAATATCTTCCCGGTCAATACAATTTCCATCGCTTTCACTTTGCCGACCGCCCTTGTAAGTCGCTGCGTTCCGCCGGCACCGGGCATGACACCGATGTTGATTTCAGGCTGACCGAAGCGTGCCGTTTCCGATGCGATGATCATATCGCAGGTCATCGCAAGCTCGCATCCGCCTCCCAATGCAAACCCGCTCACTGCTGCGATAATCGGCTTTTTGATCTTTCGTATCTTGTCCCATCGTGCAAATTGGTCGCGTAAGAGCATTTCGATTGCAGAAGCATCTGCCATCTCTTTGATATCTGCTCCGGCAGCGAAAGCTTTTTCGTTTCCTGTCAGGATCACGCATCGAACTGCATCGTCCTTGTCGAGGTTCTCGAGTGCCTCTACTAATTCCGTCATGAGTTGCATATTGATGGCATTGAGAACTTCCGGCCGATTGAACTGTAGGATCGCGTAACCGGACTCTTTGGTGATAATGATGTTCTTGTAATCCATGCTCATGACTCAAGTATTGATCGAAAAGACGAATCTTCCGACGATTGATGCAATCAGCAAATTAGGTTATCGCTTGGTTCTGCGTCTCAAATTTCTTTTTCCACTTTTCATGGCCCCCGTCATCCTTCTTATCTTCTCATAGTCGATTGGCCGTTTCTCCACGAAGGCCTTGATTCCTTCAGCGATTTCAGGAGCTGAAGTGTGTACGGTTAGCCAGTCGCGAACGCTGCCGATAGTAAGGCCCCACGAAAAGTCACGCCAGAAATTCAGTTGTTGCTTCGTGAACCGTGTGCACTCAGGAAGCTTATTGATAAGCTTCCTACACATTCGGCGGATGGCTTCATCAAGCTCGCTTCTCGGGACAACTTCGTTGACGAGTCCCCATTCTTTCGCTTTTGGAGCTCGAATCGGTTCGCAGAGGAACAAAATCTCTCTCGCTCGACGATCGCCGACAGTAATGGGGAGCCACTGTGTGGCTCCAGCCGAGGGCACGCTTCCTCGTTCTGTACCGACATGCCGAATTACCACATCGTCTGCCGCAATCGCCAGATCACACGACATCTGAAGCTCGTTTCCTCCGCCCACAACCATGCCATTCAGCCTGGCAATGGTCGGCTTCCCGATATTGCGAAGTCTGTCGAATGTTTCTATGAACACCCCCATCCATTTGTAAAAGTCGTTTGGGCGTCCAAGAAAGTCTTCTTTCCATTCTTTGATGTCCGCGCCTGTGCAGAAGGCTTTGTCGCCGGCACCCGTCAGCACGACCACGGCCACCTCATCATCCCAGGATGCATCCTGAAAGGCTGTCCCGAGCTCTTGCAGCGTCTCGAAGTTAAGGCAGTTGTGAACCTTCGGCCGATTAATCGTGACCGTTGCCACCCAGTTTTTCTTCTCGTAGAGTATGTTGGTGAACTGAAGCCCTTTGCTTTTTGTACCTGAGTATTTTGACATCGTTCGGTTCGTCTCCGTCAGTTGTTAGATTTCCTGTACTTCGGCAAAAAACATCGTAACGATGGTTCCGGCAAAGCTCGCCAGGTCGCGTGCCGTCGCCTTGCCTTCCGGCGAAGAGAGAGATCGTTGCATGCTATCTTGATCGTCGAAGTACATTTCCGCGATGAGATAATGTTGGGCTTCTCCAATGGGCGCACCGGTGATCCTGGCTACCTCGAGCTTTCTGAGTCCGGGGATCTTTTTAACAAGCGGCGTGTGAACATTCTCGTAGTGGGAATCAAATGCGGCAGGCTCATTCGGAGTCTTGTACAACGCAATCAGCTTAATCATACTGTTCCTTTAAGGAAAGAAGGGGTTCCTGTCAGAATTGTTGGGAAATATAGACTTTGACTCGTTGATATGCAAGGTAAGTATAGAGAAGAAGAATCCTAAGGCTTGGAAGTTGCTGTGAAGCGTCAGTCTTCTCGATCGGACTCCACGAATGATGGCGCGGCAAGTGAAATTGCTTTTCTTTTTCGGTACTTTGGAGGCACACGATGTTACCCCCCACGGAGAAAGAGCACATCACAAAAGTAGATAAGGATCAGAAATTTCGCGCGCTCGAGGCGGAGGTCGCTTCGGCAGGGATACCACCGGCGAAATTCCTTCCTCTGTTCCGAAAAGAACTGCTCGGCACACCAGATCCAGAGCGGGCACTCAATAATTTCCTGAGGTTTGTCTCGTCAGGATTCACTTCTTCGCTCCTTCGCGGTTTTGCCGAACATCCGGTGCTCCTGACCATAGCATTGACACTCTTTAGCCATTCACAGTACCTTTCAGACATTTTGGTCCGCAGTCCTGAACTGTTTCATTGGTTAACGACAACCAATGCGCTTACGGAAGCGAGGAGCCAGGAAGATTATCATCGAGACGCATTGAGTACGATCGCTCCGTTCGAACGAATCGACAAAAAATTTGATGCCTTGAAACGGTTTCAGCGGCGGGAAATTCTGAAGATTAGCACGAGAGACATCCTCGGGGAAGCGGATCTCGCGACAATTACGGGCGAGCTTTCATGGCTTGCCGACTCCATCGTCGATGCTACCGTCAGAATTGGAATCGAAGATCTCAATCGTCGTCTCAGAAACGAATTCATGGCAACCTTTTGCGTTGTCGGTCTGGGAAAACTGGGTGGGACGGAACTGAACTTCAGCTCCGATATCGATCTTATGTTCGTGTACGATGCAGACGGAGATCTCGATTTTGGCCTGGAGCGAATCCATTCGCACCACGAGTACTACTGTCGGATTGCAGAATTCGTTGTACGACGACTCAGCGAACACACGGACGAGGGGCATCTCTACAGGGTGGATATGCGGCTGCGTCCGGACGGTGCATCCGGACCCCTGGCAATGTCACGAGAAGGCTACCTTCGTTACTACGAGTCCCGCGGTGAACTTTGGGAACGGCAAATGCTCTTGAAAGCAAGAATCATTGCGGGAAACAAAGAAGTCGGTGCAAAGTTTCTGAATGATCTTCGACCTTTTGTTTATCCGTTAACAGTCCTTCACGATCCACGCGAGGAGATCCTCAGGATCAAAAAAAGAATAGAGGCAGGCCTTCCGGATGAAACAAATGTGAAACTCTCCAGAGGCGGAATTCGCGATGTAGAGTTTGTCGTACAGGCTCTTCAATTGCTCAAGTCGGATGCAGGCGAGTATTCCAGAGAATCCAATACCTTAAAAGCAATCGAGAAACTGAACCGGGTTTCACTGCTCACTCGCAGGGAAGCCGAACAACTCCGGCAAGGTTATGAGTTCCTAAGACAGGTAGAACATCGTCTGCAACTCCTTCACGGTGCTCAAACGCACGAATTGCCTGACAATAAGGAAGAACTTCGCCTGCTGGGAAGACGTCTGGGTTTCAACTCGACCACGTTGTTTGAAAAAAAGCTCGATCGGACTCAAGGACAAATACGAAAGATCTACGATTCCGTTTTTTCAAGTGCGCCAATCGGTGGGGGCAAACAGGGTGCCCAGAAGCGATTGTCGGAACAAGAACTTACTCGAATGGTCGCGCGAGTTGGATTCATTCATCCTCACCGGGCAGTCGAGACAATCCGACAACTACAAAAGGATCTTGTGCAGTTTGGAAACCCGGAAGCTCTCAAAAGACTCCTCGGGCATCTCAGGAGAAGCGGCGCACCGGATTTGGGATTGATCAATTTTCGCCTTCTGTCTTCGTCGCAACCGCTATTGCGGACGATCGATCAGGTGTTGGCAAACGAACGCATGTTTGATCTCATTCTGACTATATGCTCACGCAGCAAACGGCTTACCATTCAACTATCACAAGAGCCGCTGTTATTCGAATCGTTGTTGGGGAGGCCTGAAGATTTCTTCAAACACGGTGTGGAATGGCAATTCCTATTGAAGAATGATCCGATTCGGTTTCGGACTTTTAATGAGAGCAAGGTGCTCATCGGTTACCTGTTCGGAGAATCTTCTATTGAACACTCCGGTCGTGACTTTGCCAAGATAGCGGACGCAGTCGTTCATTCGGTGATCGAAGATCTCCTTGCCCAGTCTCCGGGATCGCGGCCGGAGTTGTGTATCGTCGCACTTGGGAAATATGGTGGTGAAGAAATCCTGGTCGGATCAGACTTGGACTTCTTAATTCTCTTCTCGGCTTCAGGAAATGTTGATTCGGGAGATGCACTGGAAAAAGTGGCTGTAGAATTCGTACGATCCTTCTCGACAGAATCCGGCCAAGTCTATCACGTCGACTTGCGGCTGCGTCCTGAGGGGAAGAACGCTCCGTTGGCTACAGAATTTTCATATTATGAAAAATACCTCGACGATCGAGCTGAACTATGGGAGAAGCAGTCTCTGCTCAAGGCGAGGATTCTTTTTGATGGGAGTGATCACGTCAGAAAATTTGAAGTTTTGCGAAACTCAGTTCTCGCCCGTGTTATCCGTAACACCGGTTGGACGGATCAGGTACGAAGGATGAAGGGCAAGATGGAAAAAGAGCGGACAGGCGAGAGAACTAGGAAAACAGATCTCAAGATAGGTAAAGGTGGACTTGTCGATCTAGAATTTCTGATCCAGGTGGCACAAATGAGATTTCATTCAATCAAAGGCATCGTCGTGGCCAATTCATTTGAGGCGATCGAGCAGCTCAGCAGATTGAGACCGCTCGGTAAGCGGAAAGCTGGCCTGCTCAGGCGCAACTACACATTCCTCAGGAAGCTCGAATTGGCGATCCGTCTCAATTCAGAATCGAATCAATTTGTACTGCCGGACGATAAGATCTTGTTGCAGGCGATAGCCGCAAATGTTGGTGAACGATCGGCCAGGAATCTCAGAGAGAAAATAAAAAGAGTCAGGGTTGAGAATCGCTTTTTGATGAGCGAAGTGTTCACGGCAATCAATCCATGATGAGAAAGATCAAACAACTGGTTCGGCACGAAAATCTCATCGCTGGTGCTGTCTTTGTCATCGCATTCAGCATCTACCATACCACAATGTGTCCAACGGTTTCCTTCACAGACAGCGGGGAATTGACAACGGTTGCGACGACTCTTGGTATTGCCCACCCAACGGGTTATCCCCTCTGGACTCTGATTGGAAGATTGTCTGTGATGGTACCGTTTGGCAGTCAGGAAATTGTCCGATTGAATATGCTCGCAGGCATTATCACGGCTCTCGCCGTGGTCTTCTTCTTCAGACTCGTGCTGATCCTCTACCGTTCTCCGATGACTTTCAGATTCAAGAGGGAGAAATCTCGGGACGATAGTAGCGGGATTGAACTTTTCGCTGCGTTCGTTACCGCGCTGACGGTGGGTTTTTCGTCGACGATCTGGTCACAATCTGTTGAGATTGAGGTCTACGCATTGCATGTTTTGCTCGTGACAATTGCGACAACCCTCTTCGTTTCTGGAATCGAAGACCAGCTCGTGAATCCGCATGAATTCTCGCGGCGCCTGTTCATGTTCTCTTTTGTTTTGGGACTTAGTTTTGCAAATCATATGACAACGGTTCTTCTGGCCCCAGGATTTCTGTATCTCTACTTTGTGTCGTTGGGTTTTAACAGGCGATCGTGGCAACTCGTCATCGCGCTTATGCCGTTTTTCTTCGTGGGGCTGACGTCATATATTTACCTGCCGATCAGATCGGCGAGCGGTACGTTGCTGGACTGGGGACATCCTGTCACGATGGAGCGATTCTGGTGGCACGTCACGGGCAAGCAATATCAAACGTGGATGTTTTCCGGATGGAATGTGGTGTCCAAGCAACTGCACTATTTCCTGACGAATTTTCCCAACGAGTTTCATTGGTTGGTTGTCGTATTCATTGTTGTTGGTTTGATCGAAACGTTCAATCAGTCGAAACGACTTCTGGTGTTTTTCATGCTGTTGTTTGGCACTTGTCTTGCTTATTCCGTGAACTTTGACATCCACGAAATAGACCCTTACTTCATGCTTGCGTATCTTGCTTGTGGTTGTCTCGTCGGACTTGCAGTCAAGCGTGTGATAGGGTTGAGTTGGAGTCGGAAACCGAAACTCTCCATTGCTGTTGTCACTGTTCTCCTCTTATCTCTTCCCGTGGTTCAAGTACTCAACAATCGGAGCGACGTAGATCAGTCGGAAAATTATAAAGCACGGAATTTCGTCCAAAGTGTTTTCTCTCAGTTGGAACCAAACGCTGTGGTATTCTCATCGCTTTGGGACTATTTCATTTCACCCTCGTATTATTATCAAAAAGTCCGGAAAGAACGGCCCGATGTTATTCTGATAGATGCGGAACTGCTCCAAAACCGGACATGGTACTTCATTCAGCTCGAGCGTGAGCACCCGGGACTCCTTTCAGGTTCACGCGATGAAGTGGATGCATTCCTGATTGAGTTGACCAAGTTCGAGAAGGGTGAGCCATTCGACTTCTCGACAATCAAGGCTCGATGGGATGATCTCCTGGAGGATTTGGCTGCAAAATCTCTTGGTAACCACCCTGTTTATGTCGACTCCAGAATCGCAGGTCAATTCCTACAGAAATTTGAGGGTGTTCCGGAGGGGCTCCTCGTGAGGCTGACACCAAAGGGAAAAGAGGGAGAATGGAAGCCAATGACAGTAAAACTGAACCAAGGAACTTTCGACAATTACGTCACGTCTGATCTCAAGCGCTATGTTGCTTCGATGTATACGTTCCATTCATATTGGCTCCTTAATCATAAGAGGTTGCCGGAGGCCATCGAGAATGTGCAGGAGGCCCTGCATGCTGACCCCGGCTACTCGCCTGCATTGAACCTCAAGGCTTCCATTTCGGGTCTCGCCAGATAGCGTCGGAACCATGATTTCTGCAAAAAGTGGCGAAATTGCGTTGACTATGAGGGAAAATATTATATATTTATAGACTCTGGGATACAATCGGGCACGCGTTTTGCACGTCGATCGCCTTCTGAGTTCGGTGAATGGTGAGGGGCAAAAGGTGGGCGCGGGGTTGGTTTTTTGTCTCATCGCTGGCGTAGCTCAGCTGGTAGAGCAGCTGATTTGTAATCAGCAGGTCGCGGGTTCGAATCCCATCGCCAGCTCAACCAAGAGAAGTGCGCGGCAACCGGGAAGGCAGAGCGTAATCTTGGGTAGGTAGCGAAGCGGTCAAACGCATCAGACTGTAAATCTGACGGCTCATGCCTTCGGAGGTTCGAATCCTCCCCTACCCACCAGCGGGAAGGACGTAGGGGACAGCAAACGAAAGGCAGTCTAATACGTACGATATGCGGGAGTAACTCAGTTGGTAGAGTCACAGCCTTCCAAGCTGTTGGTCGCGGGTTCGAGTCCCGTCTCCCGCTCCAATTCGAAACGCAGATCGCTTGCGTAGCTCAGTTGGTAGAGCACGTCCTTGGTAAGGACGAGGTCACCGGTTCAATCCCGGTCGCAAGCTCGACGAGTGAAAGTGACAGGCAAAGAAAATTAAGGAGTATGGACGGTGAGAGACATTATTACACTTGAATGTTCGAGCTGCAAACGACGGAACTATTCGACGACAAAGAATAAGAAGAAGCAAACAGGGAGAGTGGAGTACAAGAAATACTGCCCTTGGTGTAACAAACGCACACCGCATAAGGAAACCAAGTAACAGGTCGTCCTTTCTTTGTTTCATACGTCAGTAGCTCAATTGGTAGAGTAGCGGTCTCCAAAACCGCCGGTTGGGGGTTCGAGTCCCTCCTGACGTGCACTCTGTGGACTCAACAACATAGACTGAGCATCGGGAAAGAATATGAAAGAAAAAATCATTGCGTTTCTTCAGGACGCGGTCAAGGAGATGGAGAAAGTCACGTGGCCGACGCGTGAAGAACTCTTTGAATCCACCCGGGTCGTGATTGCGGTTTGTCTCCTCATTGCAGTGTTCACGTGGGGTGTTGATTTTATTGTCAGCAAGGCGCTGCAGGCCATTCTGTAATATCGGATAGGAAAAGAATTTGAACAAACGCTGGTATGTTGTACGAACTTATTCCGGACACGAGTCCAAGGTCAAGGCCTTCGTGGAAACTGAAGTTGCACGCTTGAATCTCGGAGAACGGATCTCGACGGTCATGATTCCGTCAGAAAAGGTCATCGAGGTAAAGGACGGCAAGAAGAAAGCAAGAGTGAAGAACTTTTTTCCAGGCTATGTGCTTGTCGAGGCCGTATTGGACAAAGAGACCACACATCTTATACTTGAAACACCTTCAGTCCTGGGTTTCGTACCGGATAAGAATAACCCGGCCCCGCTGCAACCGGATGAGGTTCGCAGGCTCATCGGCAAAATGGAAAAGAATGAGGGTGTCGAGTTCGTCGAGGTACCGTTTCGTGTCGGTGATCCGATCAAGGTGACAGATGGTCCTTTCAATAATTTTAACGGATTTGTCCAGGAACTCAACGCCGAAAAGCTAAAAGTGAAGGTGATGGTCAGTATTTTTGGGAGAAAGACGCCTGTTGAGCTCGATTTCTCCCAGGTTGAATTGGAAAAATAAACAGAACTGATTCCTTTTAGAGAGGCAGATGAATAATGGCTAAGAAGGTTGTCGGATTTATCAAACTTCAGATTCCGGCGGGTGCTGCAAATCCCGCTCCTCCCGTTGGTCCTGCCCTCGGGCAAAAGGGTGTGAATATCATGGAGTTCTGCAAACAATTCAACGCCAAGACAAAGGACCAGGCGGGATTGATCATTCCGGTCGTCATCACGGTGTTCAGCGACAAGTCGTTCACCTTCATTACGAAGACACCGCCGGCCGCAATTCTTCTTTTGAAGGCAGCGAAACTTGAGAAGGGTTCCGGAGAGCCGAACCGAAACAAGGTGGGGAAAGTCAGCAAGAAACAGGTTCGCGAGATTGCTGAAATGAAGATGACAGATCTGAATGCTGCAAGCGTCGATGCAGCGATGAGTATGGTGGCAGGAACTGCCCGCAGCATGGGCATCACAGTCGAAGATTGATTCAACAGCGGAGTGTATGAAGTCATGAAAAAGCATAGCAAGCGGTTCAACGTGTTGGCCAAAAAGATTGAGAAAAAAAATTATACAATTGCCGAGGCTGTCGCAAAAGTGAAGGAAACGGCAAGTGCGAAATTCAGTGAATCCGTTGACATAGCTGTCAGACTTGGGATTGATCCCAAAAAGGCGGATCAGGCTCTTCGGGGTACCGTTGCTCTTCCACACGGTATTGGCAAAGCGGTGCGTGTGCTCGTCATCGCGAAGCCGCCGAAAGACGAAGAGGCAAAAGCGGCGGGAGCAGACGAAGTTGGTTTTCAGGATTACCTTGAGAAAATCAAGGGAGGCTGGTCGGATGTGGACGTGATTATTGCGACCCCGGATGTGATGGGAGAGCTCGGAAAGCTTGGGAAGATCCTTGGACCCCGCGGACTCATGCCCAACCCAAAAAGCGGCACAGTGACGGCTGAGGTTGGGAAGGCTGTAAAAGAAGTCAAGGCTGGAAAAATTGAATTCCGTGCCGAAAAAGCCGGAATAGTTCAGGCAACGGTTGGAAAGGCCAGCTTTGAAAACGAGAAGCTCGTCGAAAACATCCACTCGTTCCTGAACACGATCATTCGTTTGAAGCCTGCAACCGCAAAAGGTCAGTACGTGAAAAGCGTTTTTATTTCCAGCACGATGGGCCCCGGGCTTCCTATTGACAAGAATGAATTGGCCGCTCATTAAATAGTCATGAGCGATTGCTTTCGAGGCGCATTGCCTCAATCACAGAAACTTTACGCACTCCACACAAACTCTTCAATGCCTGATGCCCCGCGATGCGGGGGCTTCTCATCAGACGTGAACTGAAAGGATACTCATGAAACGTAGCGAAAAGGAAGCCGTTGTGGCTGAAGTTGCGGCCAAGACTTCTCGGGCTACTGCAGTATACTTTGCGGATTTTTCGCGAATGACCGTAGAAGAAGAGACCAATCTCCGACGCGAATTCAGAAAAGCCGGCATTGAGTATACAGTGGCGAAAAACACGCTTCTCAAGAAGGCGCTGGAACAAGTGAGCGGCTACGATGCCGTCTTTGATAAACTCTCTGGACCAACGGGGATTGCGT
This sequence comes from Bacteroidota bacterium, assembly GCA_017882185.1. GTDB lineage: Bacteria > Bacteroidota > Ignavibacteria > UBA10030 > UBA10030 > JADGQA01. The sequence goes on along the minus strand of JADGQA010000039.1, from coordinate 4,536 downwards.
TTACGTACGACGACGTGACCGCTCCGGCGAGGATTATTAAGAAATTTTCGGACAAAACCGGAAAATTTGCACTCAAAGCTGCTGTTCTTGAAAAGCAGGTCTATGATGGCTCCAAATTGGAACAAATTGCGAAGATGCCATCACGCAAAGAGATCATTGCCAGCATTCTTGGAAGCCTGCAGTCTCCGATTGTCGGCATCCTTGGTGTCCTGCAAGCTATACCGCGAGACCTGGTCAATGTCATCGATGCGATCGAGAAGAAGAAGCAGGCGGCATAATTGAGATTCGAAATTGAAACGAAAACTTATAATCAAAGGAGAATGCAATGTCGGCAGTACAGGAAATAGTCGAAAAGATTGAGAAGCTCTCGCTGTTGGAAGCAGTCGAGCTGAAAAAAGCCCTCGAAGATAAATTTGGTGTGACCGCAGCAGCGCCAATGATGATGGCAGCAATGCCTGCAGCTGGTGGCGCAGCCGCACCTGTGGAAGAGAAGACGGAATTTTCCGTCGAGCTCAAGAGCGCGGGGGCACAAAAAATCAATGTCATCAAGGTTGTCCGCGCCGCCACAGGACTGGGCCTCAAAGAAGCAAAGGATCTCGTTGATGGAGCTCCGAAGGTTGTCAAAGAAGGTCTTTCGAAGGCTGACGCGGAGAAGTTGAAGAAAGAACTCGAAGAAGCCGGCGGACAGGTCGACCTGAAATAACCGCGCAACATCGACGCACGAGAACCAATCGAGGTTGAGAATTGTTTTATTAGTGGTGACTTTTGGGCATTGAAGCCGATGATTCGTCCGCTTCAGGCGGGAATCTGAATCATCGGCTTGTGCTATCTTAAAGTAGTCATACCAAGTAAGGAGTGGGCACTTTGAAAAATCAAACGAACGGGACCAACGGTCGAATTTCTTTCGGAAGAATTCCGTCTGTCATTGAGACCCCGGATCTTCTCAATGTCCAGATCGACTCATTCAACAGCTTTCTCCAGAGCGATGTTCCGCCTCACCGGAGAAAGAAGATGGGACTTCAACAGGTGTTTGAAACAAACTTTCCCATCAGTGATGCGAGGGAGAATTTCCTGCTGGAGTTCATCGAGTATTACGTTGAGAAGGCAAAGTATTCCGTGGTTGAGTGCCAGGAACGTGGTCTTACCTATGCAGTTCCATTGAAGGCAAAGCTCCGACTTTCTTCAAAGAAAGAGGGAAGCAACGAGTTCACAGACTCCATTGAACAAGAAGTCTATCTCGGAAACCTTCCCGCGATGACCTACAGAGGCACGTTCATCATCAATGGCGCAGAACGAGTTGTGGTCAGCCAATTGCACCGCTCGCCGGGCGTGTTCTTCGGGGAATCGGTCCACCCGAACGGCACCATGATGTATTCGGCGCGCATTATCCCATTCCGCGGGTCGTGGGTTGAGTTTGCGACGGACATTAACAATGTGATGTATGCGTATATCGATCGCAAAAAGAAATTTCCCGTCACGACCCTGCTGCGTGCCTTGGGATACTCCTCCGACGATGAAATTCTTGATCTCTTTGATCTCGTCGAAGAAGTCGAAGTGCAGAAAGTCAATCTGAAAGACTATGTTGACCGGAAAATTTGCAGCGACGTTTTTGACAAAAAGACCGGCGAAATCTTTATCAATAAGGATGCAAAACTCACCGAAGATCACATAAAGCAGATCAAAAAAGCGGAAATCAAGAAGATTCGCTTGCTAAAGACGGATGCGGTAACCGAGGGGTCCGTCATCGCAAACACGATTATGAAAGACGTTGCACGGTCTGAAGAAGATGCCCTCGAAACAATTTATCAGCAACTCCGGTCGGGCGAAGCGCCAGATCTCGATACTGCGAAGAACCTCATCGATCGCCTGTTTTTCAATCCCAAGCGTTATGATCTCGGCGATGTGGGGCGTCATCGGATGAATTCCAAGCTTGCCCTCGGCATTCCTGAAAATGTCACAGTGTTGACGAAGGATGATATCGTTGCCATTGTGAAGTACTTGATCGCACTTCAACAGGGAAAAAAGGCGGTCGATGATATTGACCACCTTGGAAACCGTCGAGTTCGCACAGTCGGTGAACAATTGGCGCAACAGTTCAATATTGGGTTGTCGCGCATGACCCGAACGATCAGAGAGCGGATGAACATCAGAGACGCAGAGTCCCCGACTCCGCAGGATCTTGTGAATGCCCGCACGATTACAAGCGTCATCAATGCTTTCTTTGGAACGAATCAACTATCACAGTTCCTTGACCAAACCAATCCGCTTTCGGAAATGACGCACAAGCGGCGTGTCTCGGCTCTCGGCCCTGGCGGTCTTACACGTGAACGGGCCGGCTTTGAAGTCCGCGACGTCCACTACACACATTATGGTCGGCTCTGTCCGATCGAAACTCCCGAAGGTCCGAATATTGGATTGATATCTTCGCTTTGCATTCATGCTCGAATCAATGATTTTGGATTCATTGAGACGCCCTACCGGAGGGTAAAAGGTGGCAAGGTCCTGGAAGATATCGAATTCCTGACGGCGGAAAAAGAAGACGAAGTGACAATCGCTCAGGCAAATGCTCCTCTCGATAACAAGGGACACTTTGTTGAGGACAAAATAAAATCGCGATACCAAAGCGATTATCCTCTCGCCGAACCCGACAAGATCCAGTTTATGGATGTTGCCCCGAATCAAATTGTAAGCGCAGCTGCAGCCCTCATTCCATTCTTGGAACACGATGATGCCAACCGTGCTCTGATGGGATCGAACATGCAACGCCAGGCTGTGCCATTGCTGCAGCCGGAGGCACCAATTGTGGGGACGGGTCTGGAAGAGAAGCTCGCCCGCGATTCGCGCACCGTCATCACGGCTGAACGTGCCGGCATGGTCGAGTCCGTTTCGGCCGACATCATAGTCGTGAACTACGACATTGATGAGTCCAGCACGGAAGCGATCATCAGTTTTGACGACAAACGTCGTGTGGAGTACAACCTCACAAAATTCCTGCGAACCAACCAGGATACGTGTATCAATCAAAAGCCAATCGTCAAGGCTGGGCAGCGGTTCAAAAAGGGGGATGTGCTTGCGGACGGTTGTGCCACTGATGATGGAGAACTTGCATTAGGCCGGAACATACTCGTCGCATTCATGCCCTGGCGTGGATATAACTTTGAAGATGCGATTATTGTCAGCGAACGAATCGTGGCGGAGGATGTTTTTACCTCAATCCACGTTGAAGAATTTGAGCTTCAGGTTCGCGACACGAAACGCGGAGAAGAAGAACTCACGCGCGAGATTCCCAATGTAAGCGAAGAAGCAACAAAGGATCTCGATGAGAACGGTATCATCCGTGTGGGGGCCGAAGTGAACGAAGGCGACATCCTGATCGGTAAGATCACTCCCAAAGGAGAAACCGACCCTACGCCCGAAGAGAAATTGTTGAAAGCAATCTTTGGAGAAAAGGCCGGCGATGTGAAGGATGCGTCGCTGAAGGCGCCTCCCGGAATGAGAGGCATTGTTATTTCGACGAAGCTCTTCAGCCGCAAGAAAAAGGATACGGAAAGCAAGAAGGAAGACAAGCGTCTCCTTGAATCTCTCGAGCGCTCGCGAAAACGCGATCTGAAAGAGTTGGACGAAAAGCTTGGCCGGAAACTCGATTTATTGCTCAACGGCGAAAAATCGATTGGTATCCGCGATACGGATGGAGCGATGATCATTCGGAGCGGCACTGCTCTCAAAGAAGATACGTTCCAGACCACCGAAAACCTTGGGAAGCTCGACTATAATCAGGAGTGGGTGGACGACAAGCGGAAGAACAACACGATCGTGAAGATCTATGAGAATTATCGCCAGAAATTGAGCGAGTTCGAAGAGATGTATCGTCACGAGAAAAACAAGATTCAGCTCGGCGATGAATTGGCTCCTGGAATCGTTCAACTGGCGAAAGTTTATGTCGCAAAAAAGCGCAAGCTTTCAGTCGGCGATAAGATGGCTGGCCGTCACGGAAATAAGGGCGTCGTATCGACTATTGTTCCTGTCGAAGACATGCCGTTCCTTCCTAACGGACGACCCGTCGACATCATTCTCAATCCCCTCGGTGTTCCTTCGAGAATGAATATCGGCCAGTTATTCGAAGTCGCACTTGGATGGGCCGGACATGAGTTGGGTGAACAATTCTCGACTCCGATATTTGATGGTGCATCCTGGGAACAGGTCGCAGAGAAGTTACAGCAGGCAGGCTTGAGTCAGAATTCGAAAACAGTATTGATTGATGGACGGGCAGGCGAACCCTTTGATCAGGAAGTGACTGTCGGATATATCTATATGATGAAACTGTCACACATGGTCGATGACAAAATCCATGCACGGTCCATCGGACCCTATTCTCTCATCACGCAACAACCTCTGGGCGGCAAGGCCCAATTTGGTGGCCAGCGGTTCGGAGAAATGGAAGTGTGGGCATTGGAAGGTTATGGAGCAGCGCACGTGCTTCAGGAAATCCTCACGGTTAAGTCGGATGACGTGGTTGGCCGCGCGAAAGTGTACGAG
>JADGQA010000181.1 GCA_017882185.1 Bacteroidota bacterium | reverse complement strand
TACTTCTCTCATTCGGATTCATTGGCTGCGGCAACGGCCACAAAGGAACCATTGAAGCCAGCGGCACTCTGGAAGCAATCGAGGTGAGGGTCTCTGCAAAAGTGCCCGGACAGGTTGATCGACTCTTCGTCGACGAAGGGAGCCAGGTCAAGGACGGCGATACGCTTGCGATTCTCGACCACTCGACACAGGAAATCCAATCGAGACAGGCACAGGCGGGTGTCGCACTTGCGGACGCACAGTATCAATTGTTGGTGAATGGAGCAAGGTCTGAAGATATTCAGCAATCGGAGGACGCACTCAAACAACTGGAATCAAGCGCGAAGGTAGCTGCGGATGACTACAACCGTATGAAAGAACTCTTTGCATCGAAGAGCATATCGAAAAAACAATTCGACGACGCAGAATCCCGCTATGTCATTACGAAAGCGCAGCTGAATTCCGCAAAAGAAAACGTGAAGAAAATGCAACGTTTTGCCAGACCTGAGGACATAGGAGCCGCGAAAGCCCGTCTCGATCAGGCAAAGGCGAACGCAGATCTGCTCCGGAAGCAGATCACGGATGCATTCATTGTCGCTCCGGTTTCCGGCACGGTCACAAACAAGCCTGTAGAGGCGGGAGAACTCGTGGGGGTCGGTACTACGATCGTCACCATATCCCAGCTTGAGACACTCAATTTGATGATCTATGTAAGTGACAATGAGCTCGGAAAGGTGAAACTGAACGGTTCTGCCGACATCGTCATTGATACGTACCCGGACAAAACGTTTCCTGGACGCGTCTTGTACATTTCGCCCATAGCAGAGTTCACACCAAAGAATGTTCAAACGAAGGAAGACAGGACAAAGCTTGTTTTTGGTGTCAAGCTCGAAGTTGACAACAAAGAAGGCATTCTAAAAGCCGGAATGCCCGCCGACGCTTACGTGCATTAGTACATGAAAGCAAGTGAAGAGTTTACCACGGATAGCACGGGTTCATGCGGATTGTCGTGGAAGTAGAGTTGTTATGAATGCATCTGTGTTCGTTCGTGCTGTTTCCGCGTATATGCGGCCAATTCTTTTCGCTTGATGAAACTCTATGGACGCAATCAGAATAAAGTCAGTAACAAAGAAGTTCGGCGAGATAACCGCCGTTGACAATTTGTCGCTTGAAGTCCAAAAAGGTGAAATGTTTGCACTGGTGGGACCTGATGGAGCCGGCAAGACAACAACAATCAGGATGCTATGCGGGATCACGCCGCCGAGCGCAGGTGAACTAACCGTACTTGGCTTCGATGTCAAAAAACAGATCGCGGAAGTGCGAAATCGAATTGGCTATCTTTCCCAGAAATTCAGCCTTTACGGCGACCTGACAGTGGATGAAAACATTGAGTTTTTCGCAGAAATCCATGGGGTACGGAACTACCAGGATCGGAGGAATGAACTCCTCGAATTTACAAGGCTGACACCATTTCGAACACGCCTGGCCGACAAACTCTCCGGGGGGATGAAGCAAAAGCTCGCCCTTGCCTGTACGCTGGTCCATACCCCCGAGTTGATATTGCTTGATGAGCCGACAACCGGTGTCGATCCCGTATCGAGGCGCGATTTCTGGAAAGTCCTCTCGAGCCTCCTGAAGTCAGGCATCACCATCCTCATGACAACCCCGTATCTCGATGAAGCCGAACGCTGCACGCGGGTTGCCCTCATGAATGACGGGAAAATAATGATGGCTGACACCCCGCAGAATTTGAAGTTGGTGATGAAGGGCGAGATCGTCGAAATTGTTTGTTCGGATATCAGAAAGTCGTTTAGCCTCCTCAAGACAAATTCCACCGTGCAAGAGGTTCAGGCATTTGGCGATCGGTTGAATATTATGGTCGGCAACGCAGAACGTGACATTCCGGGTGTCCTCGATCAGCTCAAGAGTCAACGAATTGAAATTCAGGACTGGAGGATTATCCCCCCGTCACTGGAAAACGTATTCATTTCACTCATGACCGAACACCGGTCAACGCAAGAAAGTGAGGTTCAAGCGAATTTATGAAAGCTATGTTCTCGTTCATTGCAGCCACATTGCTATTGGTGATTCCTGTCGCCGCCCAGCAAAAGACGTTGACCCTGGACGAAGCTATTTCCATCGGCCTAGAAAGCAGCAAATCGCTCCATTTCTCCCTCATGAAATCCGAGTACGCGGATGCAAAATCGAGCGAAGTGAACGCCGGTCTCTATCCGACGCTCAAGGCGCAATTTGGTTATCAAAATCTCAGTAATATTCCTCCCGCGGCCGTGATTCTTCCTCGAAATGCGTTCGGCCCAGGTTTTCCCCCACAGCCTGTCAATGTCACGCTCAGTCAAGTCATTCTGAACAATTACACAGCGAGGGCAACGCTGCAACAGCCGCTTTTCACGGGATGGAGATTGCAGAGCGCGGCGGACAATGCGGAGTACACGGCGAATGCGGTACACGACGACTATGAGAAAGACAGACAGCAGCTGTTGTACGACATTAAAACTGCGTACTGGAATGTGTACCGTGCGAGTGAAATGAAGCGATTGGCGGATGATAACGTTTCGCAAATGACGCAACACCTTGACGATATTCAAAACATGTTCAACCAGGGATTATCGACGACGAACGAGGTCTTGAAGACAAAAGTCCTGCTCGCGAATTCGCGGGTTCTCCAAAGCGACGCCGAAAACAACGTAACAATTGTGATGATTTCTTTCAATTCGACAATCGGACTGCCGCTTGCCACCGAGATCTCCATTGGTTCGACGCTCACACCGCGAACGAAAGAATTTCCGGAAGTCGAACAGCTTCTCGCGACGGCATTCAATCAACGTGCGGATGTGCAAAGCATGGGATGGCGTATCCAGGCTGCACAATCCGGAATTACGGCAGCCCGGAGTGGTTGGATGCCCCAGATTTTTCTGACCGGCAACTACTACTATTCAAGACCGAACCAACGAATTTTTCCGGCGGTCGATCAGTTCAAGGACAGCTGGGACGTGGGAGTCAACCTTCAATTTGACATCTGGAACAATCTGACGACTGTGCACCAAACGAGTGAGGCGAAAGCACAGTATGAGCAGACGAAAGATGCTCTCTCCATGCTCAAAGACGGCATCACACTCGATGTCACACAAAGCTATCTTGTCTTCAAACAGGCGAAGAAAAAGATAGAGCTTGCGCAGCTCAGTGTCGACCAGGCGGCTGAAAATCTTCGTGTGACGCGGGAGAAATTCAAGGCAGAGCTTACCACAAATTCAGAGCTGCTCGATGCAGAGGTCGCGCTTCTCCAGGCGAAAGTACAGCTCGTCCAATCTCTTGTCGATCATGAGCTTGCTGAAGCAAGGCTGGAGAAAGCAATCGGAGAGAAAAAATAATGCCGAACCATGCAATCGAAGTCGAGAACCTGACCAAGAAATTCGGTGATTTTATTGCCGTCGACCACGTGAGTTTTTCCGTGAAAGAAGGTGAGATCTTCGGGTTTCTGGGAGCCAATGGTGCAGGAAAATCAACGACCATTAGAATGCTTTGTGCAATTTTGGAATCGACGTCCGGGACCGCCCGGGTGGGGGGTTTCGACATCAATAGAGAACCAGACAAGGTGAAAGAAAACATCGGATACATGTCGCAGCGCTTCTCGCTCTATGAAGACTTGACGGTCGACGAAAACATCAACTTCTATGGACGGATCTACGGATTGACAGCGGAGCAAATTGAAGAACGGAAGAAATGGGTGCTGGATATAGCGAATCTGAAAGGGCGCCAAAAGAGCATAACGGGGACGCTTCCAGGAGGCTGGAAGCAGCGACTGGCGCTTGGGTGCGCAGTTCTCCACCAACCTAAAATCGTTTTCCTCGATGAGCCTACGAGTGGCGTCGATCCGGTGATGCGCCGGAGGTTTTGGGAGCTGATTAACGATCTGTCCAGCCAGGGTGTGACTGTCCTGGTGACAACGCATTTTCTCGAGGAAGCTGAATACTGCAACAATATCATGCTCATCAACGCCGGCAAGATAATCGCAATCGGAAGTCCAAAGGAGCTGAAGCACAACTATATCACGACGCCAATCCTTGAAGTACAATGTTCGAATGTCATTGAAGCCATGACACTGGTGGAAAAGGAACCCTGGTCCATAGAGACTTCCGTTTTTGGGACTCATTTGCACGTCACTGTACCCGATGAGACACTTGCTCGAAAAGAAATCCAGCGGATCCTCACGGAAAAAGGAATCAGCTTCAAGAATATCGATCGCATCACTCCGTCGCTGGAAGACGTGTTCATTTATCTTCTCGATCAAGAGGCAAAGAAGGCGGCGTGATCAAGGCAAAAGGAAAAAGGAAAAACTGAAATAAACTTGAAATGAAGATGCGGATCACACAGCACGGAAATGTGAGAAGATGATGTTCAGGAGATTGCTTCCGATCATTAGGAAAGAATTCCGTCAGATCAGAAGGGACAAACGCGTGCTCGCCATTCTGACCCTTGTCCCGGCCGGGTTGCTTCTGCTGAATGGCTATGCGCTCAACCTCGACGTGCAGCACATTAAGATGGCTGTTTACGACGAAGAAAAATCTGCCTCGAGCCGGGAATTTGTCAATTCGTTTGTGACCTCCGGCTACTTCGAGTATGTTCGGATGCTGTCGTCTTCTGCCGAGGCAACTGCGCTGCTGGATGATGCTCAGGTCAAATGCGCGATCATGATCCCGGGAGATTTTTCGCACAAGCTCCAATCGAACGATGCCGCGGACATCCAGGTGCTCGTCGATGGGATGGATTCGAACATGGCAACGACGATTGTCGGGTATGTTCAGGTAATTGCGCTTCAGTATTCGCAGAAAATCATACTCCGGAACATGGCAAAAATTGGTCGCGGCAATTATATCCCGATCCAATTCGAAGCCAGGATATGGTACAACCCGGAACTGAAGAGTGCGAAGTTCCTCGTGCCCGGGCTTATTGGATTTATCCTTGCCATCACAGCCGTCATTGCGACATCTCTTTCAATCGTAAAGGAAAAAGAGCGCAACACGATGGAACAGATCGACGTTTCCCCTGTCAGTTCTGTGGAGCTCATTGTCGGGAAAATGGTTCCCTACGCAGTCATTTCCATGATCGCAGCAGCGATCGTGCTCGTCGCCGCCTACTTTCTGTTCGATGTTACCATCAAAGGAAGCATCTTCCTTTTGTTCTGCTCAACACTTCTCTTCGTGATGGCCGCGTTGTCGATCGGCTTGTTCGTTTCGACGGTGGCCGACAGCCAACAGGTTGCATTTCAACTTGCAGCGCTTCTGTCCATGTTGCCCACGATGATTTTTTCCGGATTCATGTTTCCGATACGAAGCATGCCATGGTGGCTCCAGGTCGTTTCGAATGTGACACCGGCAAAATTTTATCTCATCATTCTTCGGAGCATCATTCTGAAAGGAGTCGGCTTATCGGCATTCTGGCCGCAGGTGGTTTACATGCTCATGTTTGTAACGGTTATGCTCACGCTGAGCGTGCGGCGATTCAAGAAGACCGTGGGATAAGGGATGCATACTCAAAGAATCATCGCGTTGCTGAAGAAGGAATTCGGGCAGCTGTTCAAGGACAAAAAGCTGCTGCCGATTGTTTTTGTCGCACCTGTTATCCAACTGATTTTGTTGGGTTATGCAGCTTCATTCGATGTCAAGAATATTTCGCTGGTGCTTTGCGATCTCGACAAAACCCAGCAAAGCCGGGAACTCGCGGAGAAATTCGTTACTTCCGGGTATTTCACGATCGAATATGCAACGGATGATTATGGTGCCATCGGCTCCTATCTTGATGACAACAAGGTGATCATGGCACTGGTCATTCCTCATAAATTCGGGGATCAGATTTTGCGCCACGAACCGGCAAAACTCCAGGTTCTCATGGATGGAAGTGAAGGAAATACCGCCGCAATCAGCATGAGCTATTTCAATCAGATCGTCGGTCAATACTCCAACAAGATACTCACGGATTTCATTGGTGGAGGGCCCGTCGGAGGCGTCAAGACGGAGGTGCGGGCGTGGTACAATCCCGAGCTCAGAAGCAGGAACTATATGGTACCGGCCATGCTGGTCCTGATTCTCCTGATTACGACCATGAACCTCACGGCGATGGCAATTGTCCGTGAAAAGGAAATAGGCACGCTTGAGCAGATTATGGTGACACCGATTCGTCCGTGGGAGCTCATCCTTGGAAAGCTGGTTCCGTTCATTATCATTGGAGCAATCGACGTGGCCGTGGTGTTGATCGTGATGGTCTTCTGGTTTGACATCCCGATCCTGGGCAGCATTCCGCTGCTGATCGGTCTGACAGGATTCTTTCTGCTGACGACGATGGGACTCGGTTTATTCGTTTCAACAATCACGCAGACCCAGCAGCAGGCGATGATGGTGAGCCAATTCTTTATTCTCCAACCCATGATGTATGTCTCAGGGTTTGCGCTTCCCATCGAGAATATGCCAGCGGTCCTCCAGGGCCTGTCGTGGTTTATCCCCATGCGCCATTTTCTCTTTATTGTCCGTTCGTTGATTCTCAAAGGAGTGGGAATCAGCGACCTCTGGTTGCAGGGAACGATACTCCTCGTGATGGGGATTTGCGTGCTCGGAGCTAGTATCCTGAGATTCAAGAAGAAACTCGACTAATCCTCCGTCCGCATACACGGAGGAACGAAGGATTTTCGTGCCAGCATTGAATATCCTCCCGATCGTGCGAAAAGAGTTCCGCCAGATCCGCCGGGACAAGCGGGCGCTTGGCGTTCTGCTCTTTATACCTGCCATGATGTTGGTCATGTTTGGGTATGCCTTGAATTTTGACGTCAAGCATTCCGCACTCGCCGTGTGCGACGAAGACAATTCCAAAACGAGTCGAGAATTTACACAACTCTTCTTCAATTCCGAGTATTTCGACTATGCATATCAACTGGCTGATCTCCGGAACATGGATGAATTGCTTGATGTCGAGAAGGCGAGAGCCGTGATTGTCATTCCGGCGGATTTTTCACACAATGTAGCCGAGGGCAAAGACGTTTCCATCCAGATTATCGTGGATGGGGCGAATTCGAACGCCGCGACCACCGTGCTGGGATACATCAGCGCCATCGTTCAGCAGTATTCCTTGAATGTCATGACGAAAACATTTTATCGGAAAGGAGGACAACAGATTGTAAAGCCGATCGACCTGAGGCCTAGGGTTTGGTATAATCCGGAATTGCGAAGCGCAAAGTTCCTTGTCCCTGGATTGATCGCCTTCATACTAACGATCACTGCGGTCATATCGACTTCGCTGGCGGTAGTCCGGGAATGGGAATTGGGGACTGTGGAGCAGATCATCGTATCGCCCATAAAGCCCG
>JADGQA010000003.1 GCA_017882185.1 Bacteroidota bacterium | reverse complement strand
GGTTGCGAAAACCAGTGTTCTATTTGTTCTCGAAGCGTCATTTCACCAATTTGAGTCCGGCAAGAACAGCCCTCAACTTTTCGCGATTCTTCTCGCCAATGTGGACAAGTGGAAGTCGATATACTTCTTCGATCATTCCCATCATTGCGAGTGCAGCTTTGACCGGGATCGGATTTGATTCAATGAAGTTTACATTCATCAGCGGAAGCAACTTATTGTGCAGCTCGAGTGCCTTCTTCCAATTGCCTTTTAAGCAAGCCCGGACCATGTCCGAGAATTCGCGCGGCGTTTCATTCGCGACGACAGATATGCAGCCGTCGCCTCCGACAGACATAACCGGGAGCGTAACAGCATCGTCACCCGAAAGGAGTGAAAAATTCTTTGGTTTGTTTCGTGCAATTTCCATGATTTGTGCAAAATTTCCCGATGCTTCTTTCACCGCCATGATGTTTGGAATTTCTTCCGCCATCCTGAGGGTGGTCGCTGCTTCAATGTTGCCGCCGGTTCTTCCCGGGACATTGTAAACGATGATTGGTATGTCGACTGCGTCGGCAATCGCGCGGTAGTGCTGGAAGTAGCCTTCCTGAGTCGGCTTGTTGTAGTAAGGACCAACAATGAGTGCCGCATCCAGACCCATCTTCTTTACCAACGTTGTGTGTTCGATCGCGGTTTGAGTATTATTGCTGCCCGCACCTCCGAATATTTTCACTTTCCCCTTGGCTTGGTCCCTCACAATTTCGAACACACGCCCGAATTCCGCGTGGGTCAATGAAGGACTCTCACCGGTCGTACCAAGTGGGATGAGAGCCTCAACACCACCTTTTACTTCATAGTCCACCAGTCGGCGGAGAGCAGCCTCGTCAAGTGAGCCATCCTTTTTGAAGGGAGTTACAAGAGCAGTTCCCGTACCTTGGAATTTTGTTCGACCTGCCATACGATTAGATTCCTTTCATTGAATAGTATCAGCCAAAACGTCTTCGAATGTAAACAATCCGTGTTTGTTTTTAACCCACTCCGCGGCAAGAAGGGCCCCGAGGGCAAACCCTGCCCTATTTTTTGCAGAGTGCTTGAGCTCGATGCTATCTGCCAAAGAGTCGAAGGTTATGGTGTGCGTACCGACGATCGCGCCGGCCCTGGTCGATGTGATCTGGAGTTGATCCAGTTTGATTTTGCCCTGTGGGGGACCAGACAGGACAGTCTTTTTTCTCTCAATATGTCCGAGCAGTATCTTTGCCGCCGTCAGTGCTGTCCCGCTTGGACTGTCAAGCTTGTCCTTGTGATGCGCCTCGTGAATGGACACATCATATTCGGCAAACTTGTTGATCAACGTTGCCGCTTCCTTGATGAGACGAAAGAAAATGTGAACGCCAATGGAAAAATTCGATGCGTATACGAGCCCGATCTTCGTTTCGGCGACAATTGCTTTTACTTTGTCGAGGTCGTTCTGCCAGCCGGTCGTTCCCACAACGATATTTTTTCCGGCGGCCGCCCAACGCTGGACGTGTGGCAACACGGATTCGGGACTCGCAAATTGAATCGCGACATCCGTGCGTTGAATCTCGCTGTCCTTGATCGGCGAGCCGAGATCCAATCGTTCAATAATGGTAATACCCCGCTCCGATGCGAGTCGGTCGATTTCCTTTCCCATTTTCCCGTAACCGATCAGCGTGATATTCATGGGTTCAATTCACTCCTACGGCGTCGAACAATTCAACTTCCGGGACCGGTTCGAAGAACTCTTTGTGCAATTGCCGGACGGCGTCGTCCACTCTGTTCTCTTCGATCACGAGGCTCATATTGATTTCCGATGCACCCATCGAGATCATCATCACATTGATATCACCAAGTGCGCTGAAAATTTTGTCTGCAATTCCTGCCGTGGAATTCATCTGGTCTCCGACAATACAAACGATCGCCTTCTGATCGTAGATGGCCACATCGGAAAAATTCTTTAGCTCCGTAACGATATTCTCGAGCTGCTCGGAATTGTCAATCGTGAGGGAGACGGCTACTTCGGAGGTGCTTACAAGGTCGACCGACGTTTTATGACGGTTAAACACGGCAAAAATTGATTCGAGAAAACCGTGCGCCATCAACATCCGCGTCGATTGGATATTGATGACCGTAATTCCCTTTTTTGATGCGATTGATTTCACGGGAACATTTGTTTTCGGCGGATTTGCGACAATCCTCGTCCCGGTGGATTCCGGTCTCTTTGAATTCAGGACGACGACCGGGATGTTCTTTTTGATTGCCGGCAGAATCGTGCTCGGGTGCAGCACCTTCGCTCCAAAATACGCAAGCTCGGAAGCTTCACGGAACGAAATGATTTTTAGCTTTTGGGCCTTTGGTGCGATCCGGGGATCAGCGGTCAGAACACCGTCAACATCGGTCCAGATTTGGATCTCTTCGGCGTCGAGTGCAGCACCAAGAATGGCGGCCGAATAGTCTGCCCCCCCCCGGCCGAGCGTCGTCGTGATTCCCTTGATTGTACAGCCGATGAAACCTTGAGTAATCGGAATCTTGCCGGATTTAAGCAAAGGGGAAAACACTTCTCTTGCCTTCGAGTCAATTCGGTCGAAGAGCGGGACGGCGGATGCATAATGTTCGTCCGTGAACATGAATGTGCGCGCGTCGACGAGCTCGACGGAGAATCCCCGTTGTTTCATCCCTTCGCAAAGGATCATGGATGACATTCGCTCTCCAACGGAGGAAATTGCGTCCAGGGACCGGTTCGTGAGCTCGCCAAGAATCGCAATGCCCTGGCAGAGGTTTCTCAGCTCTTCGATGCGGCGCCGGCAGAACTGGATCACTTGTTGATACGATGGCCTGTTGTCGATGATGTTCTCGGCAATTGTTACGTGCCGCTCGAGGAGGTTGTTGAGAACGGAAACCGAGTCGTCCAACTTTCCCTCCAACGCGTTCTGCGCGCATGTGAGCAGATCGTTCGTGGCCCCGGCGATTGCGGAGAGGACCACGAGAGGCTGGCGCTCCCGCTCACGGGCAACAATTTGGATGACGCTTTCCATGGAGCGGGCATTTTCGACCGAAGTCCCGCCGAATTTCATGATAATCATATCTTTTAGTTCGATTCAACTGTGTGGAGGATTAACCTGTGACCGAAACCGATTTCAGTTTCTCTGCAAGTCCGCGTAAGCCGTCTGTGCCGGTGAACGTGGACTTTATTCCAGCCGCTTGGTTTGCGAATTCGCCGGCCCCAACGTAGCCTTTGTTGATGAGCGAGTGATAAAGAAACGCAGCCCCGAAGACATCGCCACAACCGATCGTGTCAATGGTGGGGCCGAATGAGGTCCCGGCTATGTCGTAGCGGGTGAGTTTCTTGTTCTCCTGCAGAATCGCCGTCGTTCCCTTTTCGCCCCTCGTGATTACAAGGGCATTGACCATGAGCGGCATCAATTGATTGACAAGGGTTGGCTCATCATAGTGTTCCGCAGTAAGTCCTAACGACTCTTCCTGACTCATCTGGATGGAATTCAGCATAAAACACCATCGTCTCCATTCTGTCAGCGGGCGTCGGAATCGCTTGGAATCCTGATCGATGCCGAGCGTCAGAGAATGGAAATCGAAATGGATTGGTGTTCGCGCATCCCGAATGGCCATCCGAATTGCATCCAAGGTCTCGAGCGTGATATCAAAACCGGAAATCATGTTGATGAGGATTCCATCTGCATCGAGATATGGTTTGATTTTGCCAAATGGGATAGGCTCTGAGATATGGTTTGTGCATTCTGTTCGTATGCCTTTTTCCTCTCCGTAGAAAAAGAGCACGCGATTGGTCTTCCCCTTGGACCTAAAAATTCCTGTAGTATCGATATTGGGGAACGCTTCAAGCATCTTCTTGAAGCCATCATATTCCTTTTCTCCCACGCCAAAAACAGGATGAATGACATCGTTCGGTCCCGCGAGGCTGGCAAGGGTCGCAACGGAGAACAAGATACCGCCAAACCCCTCCTGCACGGCATGTTCGTGTCCCGCATTCGGGGGGAAATGGATTTCGTCCACGCAAAGATGTCCTATGACAGTAATGGTCATGACTTATGCTCTTCGCGTGGGTCCAAGATCCACCAACTGTTGTTCATTGATTCGCCAGAGCCCCTGGCAGGGGAACGTGTTTTGATAGAGTGGCTTGGCAATGATGACGGAATCGACGCCGTATTTTTCGAGTTCCTGAAGTTTAATAAGATCTTGATAGTCTTTGACGCCTCCCCACGCTGTGATCCTGATGTCCGTTTTTTGGGCCAGCTCCTTCAAGCTATCAAATGCCAGCTTGTGCTCGTTGCTATCCTCTTCGCGCACGGAAAGAAGAATCCTGCTTACGCCGAGTTTCTGCATTTGGAGCGCGTGCTGCAGTGGCGTAATCGGAGCTACTGTCTTGTGGTCCGAAATAAGCAATTTGTCATTGCGACAATCGATGCCGATCGCAATCTTGCGAGAACCAAACTGTTTGACAAGCCGTTCGACCAGCTCAGGTTGTTCAACGGATGCTGTTCCAATGATGACTCGATAAACCCCCAGCTCAAAGATCTGTTCGACTTCTTCATAGGACCGCAATCCACCTCCGACTTGAATAGGAATATCCACAGCCTGCACCATTCGGCGAATCAGATCCTTGTGCTTGACCTTGCCTTCTGCGACTCCATCCAAGTCGACAATATGGAGCGTCTTCGCATTTTCGCCTCGCCAGAGAATTGCCATCTGAACAGGATCGATGGAATAGGATTGCTCGCTTCCCTTGGGTCCATGAACCACCTGGACGCAGCACTCGTGACTAATTTCTATGGATGGGAAGATCAGTAACACAAAATGCCACAATTAGGAAAAATATTGTATTCGCAGCCCAATTCTGTCAACAAAATGAGCATTTTTGCGGAGAAATTCAAATTGATGGGGAATGAGTTGAAGAGAACTCCTTTCGTGAATCCGGAGCGATCGCTATCAAAGTCTCAGTGTTCAGCAATTCAATCTGATTGCGGTTGTACGCAATGAATGGTCTGGTAAGATGGGTGATACGTATTGAAATCCAGCAGATTGGAGACGAGCACAGATCGTCGGTTGTGATGCATCGGTAGTCGTCGAAGGTGGATTCTTGGAGCTTTGTTTGTTATTTTGAGTGTGTACTTTTCTGGATCTTTGTGACCGCGCCTGGTAAGAATCCAGGAAATGTTTTATGATCTAAGGTATGGTTCCCCACTTGCAGGATCATCGAGCTTCCACTGACGCAGATCCAGAAGTCACATTGCAGTGAACAGTTCATTCAAAACGAAGTGTGCAAGCCTTGATTGTATTGCAGAGTCGCATTCCAGTCAGGTATAGTGTATTTTGAACTGAACCTCGTCCGATAGCCAATAAAACCATAATGGAAACTTTTGTAATCATCTTCTGGTTGGTCTGCGCTGTGTTGTCGGCGTTCATTGCCTACCGAAAAAAGCGCAGAGTCGAGACATGGTTCTTCTTGGGACTCTTCTTTGGAATCTTCGCACTCGTTGCTGTGATTCTTGTTCGCAGTCGACCGGATCTCACGTGGCGATGTCCAATTTGTGGTGCTATGAATCAGGAGATGGCGTTCTTCTGCTATTCGTGCAACACGAAGCGGACGGACATTCCCTTGTGAATTGACGAGCAGTTCCATTGATCGCTGTTATCGTGTCAGAATAAGCGGTAGAAGGAAGCGCTCAAATCGAGTGGCCGGTATGATATCAGGATAACTGAATTGGGTCGAGCTTATACAAAGAAGGTGAAATCTGAAGACTGACCGGACGTAGCAGGGGTGAAGAGAATAGTATCTTTTCAGTTGGTCGTTCGGCAATAGGCGCCAGAAATTAAGAGAGCTGCCCAGACTTCCCGACAGCTCTCGGCAACTCAGGCCAATCCCAACATCGTTCCCTCATCACGGCAGATCAGTAATTCTTCACGCACGCAACACTCGCCTCGAGAAATCCTTTGTGGGCTTTTTCGTCTTCAATGTTCCTTGTCGTTTTGCCACTTTCGTTGAAGAAGACACAATTTCCCGAACTCCGGCTCGCAATTCGCTCATCCCATCCACGGCAACCGTGAATTTCATGATTGAACGATCTGTATCCGTAACGAATTGAAAGAACCGCACAATCGAAACGACTGCGACCACATACCCAAGGATTCCTACTACCCAAATCATATAAGCCTCCTCTTCTACCCCCGGTTCTGGAATTGATGATTCAATAGGAACTGCCTCCGACTTGGCGTGCTCCGTTGTTTCACCATCTATTGTGATTGCCCCGACTTTCAGCCCATCACATTTCATACCATTCAAAACCAAGCCAGTGTACGGGTTTTGGTTATTCTGCAATCACTTAGAGTGCTAAATCAGCCAACGCGCTGTTGTGGTTCGCAAATTCTACATAGTTCCATTCGAGTTTCCTATCCGTGGGAAACTCAGTTGGCTGGCACCGGAGAGCGGAGTAGGCAAGGCAAGAGGGGGCAACGGTTTCTTGTAGAGGAAGTAGGTACTTATTGAATCAAATGAGAATTCCGGTGGAGGCTTGTACTTGGTATGAGGTCCGGATCCACTATCGTCCCGCGTTAATCCTTTTTCGACGATTCCGAAGGTAGTCCACGAAAATGTATTCCCCCAAATTGTTGAGATCGGAAAAATATGCCCGTCCTTGATTTGCCTTTGTGAACTCCTCCACAAAATTCACAAGGTAGGGGTCTTGCGCGACCATGAATGTTGAAACCGTTATCTTCTCGCGTCTGCACTGTACAGCTTCATCGAGCGTCTTGTTCACGATACGGGGATCGAGGCCAAAGGAATTCTTGTACAAGCGCCCGGCATCGTCGAAAATTGCAGAAGGTTTCCCGTCCGTCACCATGAAAATCTGCTTGTTGACATTGCCGCACCTTCGCAGCAAACTTCTCCCGAGCTGAAGTCCCGCTCTCGTGTTGGTATGAAAGGGTCCGACCTGGAGGAAAGGAATCTCGTTGATGCTGAGGATCTTGGCCTCATCCCCAAACACCACAAGAGCCATATAGTCTTTAGGGAATTTGATTCGAATCATCTCCGCGAGAGCAAGTGCGACTTGTTTTGCGGGTGTGATCCGATCTTCACCATACAGAATCATGCTGTGGCTGATATCGAGCAAGAGAACTGTTGCACAGCTCGTCAGGTGCTCGGTCTCATAGACTTCGAGATCTTCTTCCTTCAGCGTAAAATTGTCGAGACCATCACGGATGAATGCGTTAGTCAGCGTCGCCGTGAGGTCGATATTGGTGGGCATATCGCCAAAAGAAAATTTCTTGGTCTCGCTCAATCTGTCGACTCCCGTTCCGCTGTCCGGTATTTCGTGACTTCCCCCCGGAGCCTTCTTCAGCGATGAAAAAACGTGTCTCAGGGCATCCTGCCTGATTTTCTGAACACCTCTCGTCGTCAGGGTATTGACACCTTCCACTTCTTCGATGATGCCCATCTCTTTCAGTTTCCCGATCAATTCTTCCATGGTGAGATCTTCATCGAAAATGCCGTGCTGTTGGGCGAGTTGTCTGAGCCACTCCAGTGCTTCTTCGACATCCCCGCTTGTCTTTACCATGAGGTAGCTGAACAGGGACATCAACGATTGCATTCGTTGCTCGTCCGTCTGCGACTCGGGTGTCCATTTGGTATATCGAACGCGCATCAGATTTCCTCTTCCTCGATATTGATACCTTTGCCTGTGAAAATACTTCCCACCATGTCTTTATAAGCGGTGATGTGATCGACCTCGTCCTTTGCGATCTTCGAGCACTGGTGGAGCGCATCGAGCACGAACTCCATTGCTGATGCAAGCTCGCGCACGTTGTCCGTAGCAATCTTCAGATGTTTCTTGGTGATCTCCATGAGGCTTGGCACACGTTCCAGTTCCCGGCGGTAGGCTTCGAAGGGCACATCGTCTGAAATTTCCACTTTGTTTCCGGCTTCAAACCAGTTCACGATCTTCCCATACTCCGAGTCGTCCTTCTGTTTCCCCTCTCCCTGATGCTTAGGCCGGCGCTGCAGAGGATCGGGGAAGTAATGCTGGAACACTGACCGCACAGCCTTTCCCAGAAGAGCCTTTCCGACTTTGAGTGCCCCTTCCTGTTCGCCTTCGAAGACAAGTTCCACTTTACCGGTCATGGAGGGAAGCGTGTACTGAAGGTCGCAGATTCGGGGAACCACGCACGGATCGTTCAGCATGATTGCCCGGCGTTCAGCATTGCTGACAAGATTCTCCATGGCGGAAATCGTCAACCGTGCGCTTACGCCGGATTTCTGATCTACGTACTCGCTTTTTCTCGCTTCGAACGCAATCTGTTCGACTATTTCCTTGAAATATTGTGGAATGACAACCTTGCGTTCCTCACGATTGATCCACGCTTCTTGTTCCGTGATCGACACCGCTTCCTCGAGCGTTCTCGGGTAGTGCGTGTGGATCTGAGAGTCAATTCGATCCTTCAACGGCGTGATGAGATTGCCGCGGTTCGTGTAGTCCTCGGGATTCGCTGTGAACACGATGAGGAGGTCAAGTGGAATGCGAATGTTGAATCCACGAATCTGGATGTCTTTCTCTTCCATGATATTGAACAACCCCACCTGGATGCGTGGCTGAAGATCGGGCAATTCGTTAATGGCGAAAATGCCGCGATTGGTCCGTGGAATGATTCCGAAATGAATGGCACCTTCGTGTGCGTAATGGAGTCTCTGCGTTGCCGCCTTGATCGGGTCGATGTCGCCAATCAGGTCCGCGATGGTGACGTCAGGAGTTGCCAGTTTCTCTGAAAAGCGTTGGTCGCGGTGTAGCCATTCAATTTCAACGGCGTCTCCGTGTTCCTGAATCACTTCGATACTGCGCTTGGTGACCGGTTTGAATGGATTTTCATTCAGCTCGCTTCCTTTAATGATTGGCACGTATTCGTCCAGAAGGGAAGGAAGCATTCTGACCAGGCGGGATTTTGCCTGACCCCTGAGTCCGAGGAGGAGAATATCGTGTTTCGCGAGGAGCGAATTCACAATTGCCGGGATTACAGTCTTGTCATACCCAATGATACCGGGAAAGAGATGGTCCTTTCTCCGGAGCTTCTCGACAAGGTTCTTCCTTATTTCATCCTTGACGGTAAGTACCTTGTATCCGCTCTGTCTGAGCTCAGCGATTGTTTTCGGTCGATTCATCGTTGGATTTATCCTCCTATTAAGAAAATGAAGGGTTCGTTTTCCCGCAATTCCCGTCGTTCTCGGCAACGAGAAATTGCGCCTCCTGAAAATTCCCCATATCTTACAATAGTTATGAACACACCACAGAAGATTTTAGTTCTTCGTTTTAGCTCCATTGGAGATATTGTCCTATCCTCTCCGCTCTTGCGAGCGCTGAGGGCAAAGTTTCCCCAAAGCCAAATTGACTACGTCACACGAAAGGAGTACGCCGAGCTAGTCCGTTCGAACCAGAACATCAATTATACATACGAGTTTGACGCCTTGGATGGATTCAATGGTCTGCGGGCACTTAAGAAGAGGATAGAGGCTGAGGGATACGATCTCCTGGTCGATATTCATGGCAGTCTTAGAAGTCGCTATGTGCGTGCCTTTCTGGGGCCGGCCCGCGTGGTGACGGTGGACAAGCGAGAAAAAGAACGGGCCGCTTTGGTGAAGTCTAAGAATAACTTGTACAAGAACGATGTACCTGTCTCGCAACGATACATCGAAGCTGTCGAACCTCTCGGCGTCAAGGATGACGGCAAAGGTCTGGAACTGCACATTCCGGACGAGGTTCTTTTCGCCGTTTCAGGCAGAATGGCGGGTCTGAAGCTGAATCATTATGAGAAAGTAGTGGGACTTTGTCCGACAGCCAGGCACGCGACAAAATGCTGGCCAAAAAACCGATTCATTGAGCTGGGCATTCGATGCGCACGTGATCGGGACGCAAAAGTACTGCTGTTTGGAGGGAGCGCCGACGCAGGCTACTGCGACAGCATAGCCATGGCCATCGATGGAAACGCCGGCAATGGACGTACGAGCAATTTCTGCGGGCAATTATCCTTGCTCGAAACCGCCGCTGCGATGGACTTCTGCGACGTGGTAGTCACGAATGATTCCGGACTTATGCACATTGCAGAGGCCCGGCAACGGAACCTCGTGGCCGTGTTCGGGTCGACGGTTCGTCAGTTTGGATTCTTTCCTCAGAACAAAAATAGCGTGGTCATCGAACGCGATGGACTTTACTGCAGACCTTGTTCCCATATTGGTCGTTCGTCTTGTCCTGAAAAGCACTTCCGATGCATGAATGATATTAGTGTCGACGAAGTGTTCGAGCAAACAGACCGCATGTTGAATATCAAGTCCTGAAGAAATATGTTATTGCGCCAACAATCTTGTCCGAAGCACAATCGTTTTGCGGAAATCTGATCGTGCTACATAAATCACTCATCGAATGAAATGAGCTACGATATCTTAGTTATCGGGGCGGGTCCGGCTGGCATCAGCATGGCGGTGGAAGCGCGCGTTGCCGGAATCCCTGCTGACAAGATTACCATCATTGAACGTGCCCACGAGCATTCGTTCTCAATTAAGAAGTATTATCCCGACAACAAACTCGTGACGGCGAACTACAAAGGGTTCGTCGCAGAATGCACGGGCGTCATGTGCATCACCGATTCGTCGAAACAAGGAATGCTCTCGTACATTGATGATGCCATAAAAACGTACGACATCGATGTCCGTTACAGTGAGACGGTCCATAAGATCCACAAGTATCCTGACGAACAACGCTTCGATGTCTACACAGACAAAGGGATGTTCAAAGCAAAAGTCATTACCGTCGCGATCGGGATCCTGGGAAAGCCGAACAAGCCCGAGTACAAACTTCCTACTTCCTTGAAATCCCGGATTCTTTTCGATCTCACATCCATACCGGTAGCGAATTCGAATGTTCTTGTGGTGGGAGGGGGCGATTCGGCATCGGAGTACTGTCAGTATCTCGTGCAGGAAGGCAATAACGTTGTTCTCAGTTACCGGAAAAAAGAATTTTCGAGAATGAATGATATCAATCGAAAAAGTCTTCTTGCACTGGCGGAACGGAAGCAAGTGGATTTGCAGCTCGAGTCCGACATTGCGGGTATAATCGACTCGGACGGCAGACCGAAAGTGACATATCGGCAGGCCAAAATGGGGACACGAGAATTTGACTACATCGTGTATGCATTGGGTGGAACAACACCCTCAAACTTTCTGAAGACGATTGGTATCGGGTTTGACGGTGACGCACCTGTCCTGAAAAACACAGTCGAAACAAGTGTGCCCGGTATGTTCCTCCTTGGCGATCTCAGCGCCGGGCCGAAGGGAGGATCCATCATTTGGGCGTTCAATGCTTCGCAGCGCGCAATGCAAACAATCTCGTCAAAATACCTCAAACATTGAGCTTCCCTTCGATTTTTGACCCAAGACTGAATTACATCGCCTTGCATCCCCATTTTGGCATATTTTCCCTGTTTTCCGGCAAGATTGATGAATCTTGATTGGCATTTGTTCCCAATAATTACGAAATTAACAGGCAAGTTTTTCGACCACGCTGTTCCAAGAATACTAGTCGCTCCCGGATCGGAGCAATCTTACAGAGATGAAGGCCTCCAGCAAAAAAATCAATATCGGAGTTATCGAGGATGAAAATTCGGTTCGATCATCCGTCAAATCATTCCTGAAAAAGCAGCCAGAGTTCGAATGCGGAATCGTTGCGGACTCCGTGGAATCGTTCCTTGAGCAACTGAGGGATGAGGCAACGCCCGACGTCGTCATAGTCGACATAAAGCTTCCCGGCCTTTCCGGTATTAGCGGCATTAGTTATCTTAAAGAAAAATTCCCGACGATGGAATTCATCGTCTTCACCTCGTATGCGGACTGGGAATTGGTGTTTGATTCCTTGCGAGCCGGAGCTGCCGGCTATCTTCTCAAGGGTTCCAATTTGTCGGAGATCAAAGATGCCGTCATGTTGCTGTACTCCGGTGGAGCCCCGATGTCGCCCGAGATTGCAAAGAAAGTCATCAAGTATTTCAGCTCGGAGAAGGTAACGAAGGTCGGACAGGCCCTTACCATCAAAGAGCGCCAGGTTGTTGACGGTCTTGTCGAGGGTCTCAGCTATAAAATGATTGCCGGCAAGCTTGGCATTTCCATCGACACTGTCCGATTCCACATCAAGCATGTCTACAGAAAGCTCCACGTAAACTCAAAGGCAGAAGTAATTGGCAAGTCCGTCCGCGGAGAAATCTAAGACCGCAGTTCGGGCAACCCACGCCTCTTGTCCCTCTCACATTCTTCCCGCATGCCGACTGAGGCTTGCACATCCTTATGCAGTTGTATTGATTACAATTTCTAATGATGTTGAGCATGCCCCCTTAAAGCTGATCTCAGGGGCCAGCTTCGTATCTTGTCTCAACCTATCTTACCGAGGCTGAGTTGAAGGATGAATTGATTGCAGCAGGCTCAAGTAGTTCATTTGGCTGCGCTCTTTTCGAGAGTTCAAAGAACAGAGGTTACCTTGCATTTTACACTCGATTCGATTATTATACGATCAAATTGGGGAATTATGGTGCATTGCTGTGGCTGCGCGAATCCGGGGATACTGGAAGCGCAACTGTCTATGCTCTTTTCTGATCGTTGAGGAGAGGCTCTAAGTATGGGACAAAGTCAGATTCTTATCATTGCAATCAGTATCCTCATCATCGGCATTTCGATCCTGGCGGGAACGGGGTTTTTCTCGGATGACGAGATTGAGGCAAACAAGAAGGCGATGATCAATGACGTCAATCATATTGCTATGAATGCGACACGATACTATCGGAGAATCGGAGCGCTCGGTGGAGGAGGATACAGCTACCTGGGATATGCGCTCCCGAGCGGCTTTCGGTCGAATTTGAACGGAAAATATTCTGTCAATCCAGTAAGCAAGGCCGTGCTGCAAATTGCAGGAGTCTCTGCAAGGGATACGAACAACACGGTGGTCGCACAAATTGACACGTACGGAAAGGCATCCAATTGGACTTTTACCGGAGATTTTAAGTAGGAACCTATGGCCGCAGGAACCAAGCAATCAGAATTTAGAATTGATGCGCGTGACAAAACCGGAAAGGCGATCCAGTACTTTCTGATGGCTTCCACGCGCGGGGAAGCGAGAAAAAGAGCAAAGCAACAAACGAAGTCGCGTGGGGGCAGTCTTCTCGGCGTGCACAAGAAGAAGACTTACGTGTACAGGGTTAAGCGCGGGACGAGATATGTCGATGGCTTCCAAAACGCCTATTCTCGCGATGAGGTTGTCAGGGCGCTGGAGAGCCTCCGGTTCGATGTGCAGTCTGTTCGGAGGGTATTTGACTTCAAGGGACGCGCCCCCATCAATGAAATTGTCAGCTTCGTGGGAACAAGTGCCCGGCTCCTTGAGCAAAAAATTGCTTACGCGGAAGTGCTCCAGATCATGTCGACCAATGTCAAGAATCGGTATCTTCGGGGAGCGATCAAGGACATTCTGAATGACCTCAGAAATGGCGTCGATTCTCGGGAGGCGTTCATCCGGCAGGGGAGAGTCTTTGGAGAACACAATGCTCTCATGCTCGGCATCGCTTCGAAGAGCGGAGACATGGTCTCAATTTTCAAGAGTGTCTCGTCGCTCGTCGAACGTCAGGCTGAATTCAAGAAAGGGCTGACGAGTTCACTTCTGCTCCCTGCCGTGACGTCGCTGACGCTCATCGGGGCTATTGGTTTTTATGCGCTGTTCTTGCTGCCAAAGATGGTTCAGACTATGGGTCCGCTTCTCACGGAAATACCGCCGCTCACGGCATTGACCATGGAAGTGAGCCAGTTTGTTAAGGACAATTATATCATTCTTCTCCTGACAATTGCCGGACTCACGGGCGGGTTCTACGCTTATATTCTCAGCGCGGAAGGAAAGTACAACCTTCATCGCTACCTCATCAAAGTCCCGTACGTCGGGAACATCTTGAGGAATACCAGCATCGAGATATTCTGCAATGTCCTTGGGATCATGTACACGACGTCGGGTGAGAACATCGATGCGATTCAAATAGCCGGAGACTCGAGCGGCAACATTTATCTCGCGAGGCAGATACGCACGGTGACGATCCCGATGATGCTGAAATTCGGAACAGAACTTCCGCGCGCCCTGGAAGCGACGGATTTCTTCCCGGAAATGATCGTATCACGGTTTAGGACGGCTGCCGAAACAGGAGACGTCAAAGCGACGGCAAATCAGCTCGCTGAATTCTATCAAACGGAAAATCACTACGCATTGAAGAACCTCACGAGCGTCATCGAGGTCAGTATTTCGATTCTTATCATGATCGCTATGGTGTTCCTCACCTACTTGTCGACGGAGATGTCCTCGGTACGTATGGACACCATGGGCCAGTAAAGCGTCAGCAGTAGGATTCCACGAACTAACAATGCCAGAAGCCAAGCAAATACGACCCGCCAAACGCGAACTCGGCGACATCCTTGTCGAGAAGGGGATTGTTTCGCCCGAGACGCTTCTCTCAGCGCTCGATGTGATGAGCAAAGAGGACCGGAAGAACCGCCGGAAGCTGGCCCAGGTGCTTGTCAATGATTTTCGTGCCAACCGGGATCGAGTCTACAAGGAAGTGGTGGACTACTATGCTTTCAAGACGCTTGATGTCAACCCCGGGCAGATCGAGGAAACACAACTTGCATTCATGCGCAAGGAGCTCGCTGCGCTTCCCGAGGCGATCCGTGAAATGGCCATCGAAAATCAGGTGCTGCCATACTCTGTCGATCCCGAAAAGCCCAATCGCTTGCTCGTCGTAACGCCCGATCCGACCAACCCCGAAGTCTTCTATATTGCAAGGGGGTTCCTGTACCCCAAGTTCGAGCTTTATTATGTTCCATTATCCGACTGGGATGAGCTTTGGAAGCGTGTCAACATTTCGCGGTCGACGTACAAATCCCACGAACAGCATCTGCATGCCGAAGGAGTCGAGGAACAACAGCAACAGGACGACGAGCTCTTCGAGCAGGCGATCGAAGAAGAAATCAACAAGAGCGGGCTGGTGGAGCTCGCGAACAATATTCTTGCGGATGCCGTCCGCATCGGTGCAAGCGATATACACGTCATTCCTGTTGCGGAAAGGGTGACGCAATTCCATTTCCGCATCGACGGCAAGCTGACGCTCTGGTATACCCACAGCGACGTTCGAGCGGAAGCTGTTGCGGCGGTGGTGAAGGATCGTGCGCTGGGCGTCGATCGATTTGAGCGAACGCGAGCACAGGACGGCTACGCGCAGCTTCTGATCGACCGCAAGACCGTTCGGTTCAGAGTTTCCGTCATTCCGGTTGTCGGAAAGGAAATGAAAAGCAAATTCGAATCGATCGTAATTCGAATCCTGAAGGAAACGACGGTCGGGATGCAACTCAGCGAGCTGGGGTTTGAACCGTTTGCAGAAAAGGCATTCCTGCGCGCGATCAAGAAACCGTACGGCATCGTCATTGTTACGGGGCCGACAGGAAGCGGCAAAAGTACGACGCTCGTAGCGGCTCTGAAGACGATCATGGATCCTGCCTTGAACGTGCTGACGGTGGAGGATCCCGTTGAGTATTTTATCGAAGGAGCGCGCCAGGTAAAGTTGAGTCCGAAATTGGATTTTGAAGGGGCATTGAGGGCGATCCTGCGCCACGACCCCGACATCATCATGGTGGGAGAAATACGCGACAAGATCACTGCCGATATTGCCGTGAAGCTTGCAAATACAGGCCATATGACGCTGTCCACACTCCACACGAACGATGCGCCGAGTGCTGTATCGCGACTATTCAAGATGGGTGTCGAGCCGTTTCTCCTGGCGTATACCGTTCACGTGGTGATTGCCCAGCGTCTCATGAGAAAACTCTGCCCACGCTGCAAAGCGCCGGTCATCGACCCTGACCGTGAGGCGCTCGCTCGCCTTGGGATGACGCCGATTGAAATAGAAACGACGAAGATCTACCGGGCGGTCGGTTGTCCCAACTGCATTAAAGGCTACAAAGGTCGAACGGCGATACACGAAGCATTGTCGTTTACCAAGGACATTCGGAAGATTATTCTCGAGTCCGAGACTTCGATCGACGAAGATGCAATCCGCGAAGCAGCGATGAAGCACGGGATGAGGACACTCCGTCAGACGGCGTTGGAGCTCATGATGAAGGGCATTACCAGCCTTGAAGAAGTGGCAAGCGCAACGGTCGAGGATGATTGAGCGATTGAGCGCGTCACATTTCTGCACAAGAGATAAGTATTGAGATGGGTCTCGGACAAACGATGCTGACGATGGCGTTTTTCGTGTTGCTTGTCGTCATGTTCATGAATGCCTATCGTGTCATGATCAATGCGGACGAACAAGTGCTTACAGCCACGGCATACAAGACTGCCAACGATCTTGGCCAGTCGCTGATGGCTGAGATAGTGACGAAGAAATACGATCAGCTCTACAATCCCCCCTGGTCAAGTTCAAGCCAGAACCTCGTGAATTCGTTTACGGCTCCGGGATCACTCGGACCAGAAGAAACGATTACTTTACCAGACCAATCCCCTTTTAATTCGATTTTAAAATACAATGATGTTGATGACTACAATCACTACACTCGGCTCACTGATTCAACGAATGGACTTGGCCGATTTCGAGACTCGGTTGTAGTATACTATGTCCTGATGACGATTCCTCCTAATCCTCTTAGCGTTACCATTACCGCCGATAGGTCGTGGACAAAAAGGATTGAGGTCTGGGTAACGAACGACAAGTGGCTAACCAACAAGTGGTTGAAACTTTATTCAATTGTTTGTTGCTCGACAAGGTAAGCAAGGTTGTTTTTGGCAATCAGCATTCATGAATCAGCATGTGTAACCTGTGAGTTCTATTATTGATATTGTAGCATCTCTGACGCTTCGCGCTGCAATCGTCATAGCGATTCTTAACATGACCATCGCTCTTCAAGGCAAGCTCGGCGAGAAAACAGCGCAGGCAAATATGTTCAGTTTGATCACCACAGTTGCCCGGGTCATCAGCAATGACTTTAATTTGGTCGGATACCAGGTGGCAAGTAAGCCTTACTTTACGTCTGCATCCCAGGATATAATTGAAGTGAGCTATGTGGATCCATCGAGTGGGAGTAAAACCTGGGTCAAGTATTTCGCAGGTAGCACTTCCGATCTTTCCGCCACGCCAAATCCTCGTGATCGAAAGTTGTATAGAGCAGCAGGAATAGTTGGTGCTGGACTCGCGCCCCCCAAATCGTTTGCAAATGGTGTTGATTCACTGAAATTCACCTACTACGACTCGACCGGCGCCTCGACGTTGATCAATGCCAACATCAAGTCATTCTCTGTTTACCTGGTGATGGCAACGGGTGACAAAGTGAACGGCCTGTATCCCTCTGCGCAATGGACATATCGATTTTTCCCGCCCAACATCAATTGATCCTGCCCAGCAATCACGACATACTTGTGCAGTTGCATTATGAAGAGAAATTGGTTTTCTTTGTTTACAAATCTTCCAAGGGATGTGTTTGATGGGTAGCTCTAAAGTCATTCTTGTCGGAGCCATTTCTGTAGTATTTGGTCTGTACTCACTTTCGCTCTATAGGGTGAACGGATACGTTGGAAATACCGCCGAGGTTGCGTCTTACATAACCAGGGCATCCGATAATGCAAAAGCTGGCGTTCAGTGGATTTTGAATATTTGGTCGCGCGGCAATGACCTGGGCGCCTACACGAATGTGACTAATCTTCCAAAAACAGGGACCTTTAATCTTATTGATCCCGCACCTGCAGTAGACATGTTCATCGATACAGTGTACGTATTGCCTTATCCTCTAAGCCCGATACTACCGTGGACGTATTGGGACGGTAAGACCTATACTCTGAAGATAGTTTCACACGGGTATTACAGAGCTCCAAGTGAACCTGCAGCCTTTCAAGGGCACGAAGTTATCATGACTGCAAACGTACTGTTTTATAACACCCCTTATGGCGGCATCAGCTACCCATGGTATCGTCTGACAGTCACTTCCGTGTACTCGACGATCAACTACGCGGCTGAGAAGCAGCTTGAAAGTTTGCAGGGATACGAGTCAAACCTGATTGGTTATTAAATGAGCATTAGACCCTCTATGCATTGTGCCAAAGGCATGGCGTTGCCATCAGCGAAGTTTGCGGCTAATTCGTTTTTGGAAAGTGCAATATTACTTTTTTGAATTGGTACTGGGTATATCGTTCGCCTACACATTTGTGTGGTTGCATTACAAGGGGAATTTCATTTGTTTTGAAGAGATGAATAACGTGAGCGGTCTTCGATGAGCAGTTCAAAAGTAATTCTGATCGGGGTCATTTCTATCGTTTTCGGCCTTTATACATTGTCGCTTACGAGGGTGGAGTCATATGTGGGCAGCACCGCGGAAGATAGATTGTACATCAGCAAGGCGAATGACAATGCGAAGACCGGCGTTCAACTTAGTGGGTTACTAATCAAATTCTCTTGCTCCTGTTCGAGTGTCTTTGTATCTTTATATCAAGCCCCTCTCATCGCACCCGGAGTGAGAAGGAATGCCTCATTAACAGAAGGAGTACTTCGATGAAACACTTCATTAAGTTGCTTTCTCTACTTCTTGTTCTTTGCATCTTCGGATATGTTTCTTCGAACGCGGGGGATAAGAAGGACAAAGTTGCACTAGTGCACAACGGACATATTATCGTCGTGGCACCTGAGGCAGTCCCCGCGCATCTCGCGCACGGTGATGTCCTCGTGACCAATGACATACCGATCACGATTAATTATGACCCAAGTCTTGGGTCAGTTGATGGTCCAACTTCCGTTCCAAGCGGAGAAAGTGCATCGTGGCTTATTATACCCAATGTGGGTGTTTCTTTTTTGCTTACTGTCGACGGCAACTTCGAAACATTTACTAGTGAACCATATACTCTGACACTCATGGATGTGACCAGCCCGGTTATCATTGACGTGTTTTTCTTTGGGCCGGGTTGATTAACTCGGAATAGTCGGTTAAGCAAAATATTCTAGAGGAGAACCCTCGTCGACGCCAGTCGGTGGGGGTTTTCTTTTTCGCGACAGAGTCTTTGAACAGGCATCAACTTCCCCCAGGATCGTGCATTTCGTATTTCGCCTCCATTAATTCTTTCTGCCGCGTTTGTAATCCTAAGCAAGGATCACCCAAGGCGCAAATCGCCCAGCACTAACAACTTGTCTCCCGTAGGCGACAATCCAATGGTCCGTTGTCGACGACATCGTAAGATTCGAACCCTACATACCCGTGCGGGTTTTTGAAAAACGCGTGAGAAATTCTAATGTCCTCGGAAGAGGTAATAAGGTAATTTGATGCACACGTTGAAGTATAAATGGGATTCGACCATCTGATGAAGTAAGGGAGCGCCTCTGTTCTCGCATGATTTCAGACAGTGATCAAACATGGTTCTGTGGCATATACATTGAAGGGTATCATACCGCAGAGGTACGGACACGCAGGGTCAATAACAATAGAATCCGGGTATGGGACAAAGCCAGCTGCTCATCATTGCAATTAGCGTGCTCATCGTCGGTATTGCGATTCTCACAGGGACGGGATTCTTTCGGGCGGATGATATCGACGCCAACAAGAAAGCAATGATTGACGACCTCCATCACATTGCCATCAATGCTGTGCGATACCACAGAAGAATTCCGGCATTAGGAGGAGGCGGCTACAAATTTGACGGATACGCCCTCCCCAAAGGATACCGTTCGAACCTGAACGGTCGATACGCCGCATCTGTCCTGAATCCCCAAACACTGCAGGTCACCGGCGTCTCCTCGTTGGATTCCACAGACACGATGGTCGCCGATATCGATATGAATGGAAAGGCATCCAACTGGACTTTCACAGGGGATTTCGAGTAGGGGACAATCGTTACCTCCGTCGTCATCCTTGTATCTCTTCCTCGATTATCGCGACAACCGCCAACAGATCTTACGCAATTTTCCTGGAGTTGCGTCAAAGAAATGCTCCATCTTTGCCTCCGAACCATTCCTTTCGTATATTTACCAAAATCACCCACGAACGATTCTTGTGAGTGGCTGTGATTTTGTCCGGAGGACCCCTTTGGGGAGTATCCCGACGAATATCCAAAATGGCAACGTACACGATGGAAAGAGTGACAGCTGTTCTGCAATCGTAGATCGACAATTGAAAATCCGCAATTTTCTTTGACCCCGTAGCTCAATTGGATAGAGCAACAGCCTTCTAAGCTGTAGGTTGCGCGTTCGATTCGCGCCGGGGTCACTGTGCAGACAGCCTTCTAAGGCCCGTCCCGACGAAAGTCGGGACGAGGATTCTCGTGACACCGAAGGTGTCACGGAACTGTAGGTTGCGCGTTTCCCGATGCGTCGAGTTGCATCGGGACGCCGGGGTCACTTCGAAAACTTCCCGCGAGTGTTTTGTGCGAGCGACTTTGAAGTTTTCAGAATCCAGGTGCTCTTGGGCGGGATATGCCATAGGTTGCGCGTTTCCCAATGTATCGAGTTGCATCGGGACGCCAAGGTCACTACCTCTCCGGTTAGAACAAGCCCTCTCGTAAGTTTTTCATGCGGCCATTCCCGTCTTCTGTTTGCTTGACTTGGGTGATGCGATTCATTGCTTTCTTGGTGTCATATCCGGACCTTCGACATACTCGTTTTTGATTTCGCCGGTTTCCTGTCCGACTTCTTTTCTTTCTTGCTCAATGATTCCTGCAATCTCACGAGGTTGACATTGGACTTCTTTAGGTTCTCGATGCTCTTTTTTTATTCCTCAATCTGTTCCCTGGCCTCTTCTTTAGCAATGCCGAATTTCTCTTGAAGCCTTCCAACAAGTTTCTCAAACTTCCCTGAGATGGCGGCGAGCTCGTCGTTCATTACTTTGCCCCAATGGTACATCGCTTTTCCTCTTCGTTGCTTCCATTGTCCTTCAACTCAATCCCAGTTCATTGTGCAAGCTTCTTTTCTTTCAAGTGTTCATAAGTAAAGGTTCCCTTCGGTCGATGAAGGGACGAAAAACCCCAACGCAACGTGAACAAGTATATCGATGCCGGATTGACAAATAATAGGCCGAACGGATGAAAAAGGACCTAATCCATTTTCAATGATGAAGTGCGCTTCGTAGCGATGAGTGCCAGACTGGCTGAGATTTGCCGAAGGTCGTCCTGCGGGCTTGCGAATCGTTCCGCGACGGTAAGAGGTGATGTTGGATGCTCGGTTGGGAACCTGGCCTCAAACACAATAACCACAAAGAGCGCTCAGACTGTTCGACTGCATTTCTCGCTTAGGAATCGGCCGTGTTGCTCGTGAGAGGGATGGTCGGAATGGGGTTAGAATGTCTTTTCGTCGCTGGCGTGCTGTGCAATCTGAAGACGGCTGTGTAATGCCAATTTTTCCATGATATTGTGCACATGACTTTTCACAGTGTGGGTGGCGATATTGAGTTGTTCGGCAATTTCCTTGTTGCTCAGAGCGTCGGCTATCAGAACGATAATTTCACGCTCTCGTTTTGTCATTCGCACGGCATCGGCTATTTTCCCCTTCCTCTCCTTGATAGCGAGTTCGGCAACAAAAGAAAAAAGCGACCCGGCCAGTGAAGGAGGAAGAATTTTTGCTCCGTGTGCCACAGATCGAATAGTACCGAGAAATTCTTTTACCGTGGCATCTTTCAGAATAAAACCCGATGCCCCGGCCTCTACAAACTCAACGATGTCCAGTTGTGTCGGGACAAATCCCATTCCTATCACTTTCACATCCGGCATTTGTTTCTTTAT
The DNA here is from genome assembly GCA_017882185.1 of Bacteroidota bacterium. Taxonomy (GTDB): domain Bacteria; phylum Bacteroidota; class Ignavibacteria; order UBA10030; family UBA10030; genus JADGQA01. Next base: position 24,594 of record JADGQA010000003.1, on the reverse strand, counting down.
CGATTCTACAACCGACGACTCTTTGAGATTCTTCAGTCCAGCGTCCATAAGAATCACATCAGGTTTTCTCTGGCTCGCTTTCAGCAGAATATTATTGCCGCTTCCGATGGTGGCCACGACATGCATATCCGTTTGTCCATTGACCATTGCTGAGATACCATCGAGCAAGACGCGATTATCTTCAATGATGAGTATTCTGGTTTTTCTCACTAGTATACCTCTTTTAAGTGTTCCTCGATCGTGCAACTCACGCTTCGGACATCTAATTCTAGGATAGAGCCAACAAGAGTGTTCACGCTGGTCAAAATTTCTATGAACCAGACCTACAATGTGATTCTCTATCGTGTCGTTCGGGTCCGGTTCGACAGGTTTCTATGCTACCTTGGATTTGTGACCAGCCCCCTGTAGCGGTGCCAATGTGAAGTTAGATTTCCCCCGTTCAAGCATTGGCTACCTGTCGTGGGAAGTATGCCTCTGGCGCCGAGAGAAACAAAAAAGCCTCCTTCATCGCATTCGCGATTCAGGAGGCTTTCATCCTGATGTCCTTGTTCAATAGTCCTAATCCCGCTGGACCCGATTACGTAAACACAATAAAATACAAAAAGTCGATGAATGTCAATGTGATTGCCAGTAACATTCCCATATTTGAGAACAACTAAAAAAAGAGCGCAAACTTCGCGCTCTCACTTCAAGATGTTTCTATTTTATCCCCGATAGTGATGGATAGACGTGGTTTGAACCAACTAGCGTTGTTCCAGGGATGAACCGCGTCGTTGCCAGTTTCTGCAGCTCATCATTCGAAAACTGAATACGTGTCTCTTTCACGATATCAGCGGCATCACGAACACAACACAGAAGCAACTCTTTGTCATTGTCTCCATTCGGCTGCACAGGTTCCGCAGCTTTTTCCAGAATAGACGATTTGAACTTCGAGTTGCCCTTCTTGCCATTCTGAACACGCTTCAGCAAGAACCCACTGCCGACTCCGAGCTTCTGGTCCTGGATAATCGAATGAATTTCGTCGGGAGCAAAGAAACTTTTGTTTCATCGGTATCAAGATCCGCCACTGAACACAATAATAATTTTCCGTAGTTATTCTGGCCTTGATACACACACTTGAGGATTTTCAGGCTTGCTTCCTGATTCAATTCCACTTCTGGTGAGTTGCCATTTACGTCAGAACGTACGAATGAGATTGCTTCTTCCGACCTCGTCGGGATCGCAATGACTCAATCGGGTACTCTATTCTTCGAACTGCATCGGAAACCCGGGGCTAGGACCACTCAGATTTATCATCGAGACATGTTCGTTCGACTGCTTCAAGCCTTCTCGTCAATTCCTCATCCGGTCATTCCCGCCTTCTGTTGGCTTGACTTGAGTGACGCGATTCATTACTTTCTTGGCGTCATTTCCTCCGAATTGTCTATCCAATGCAGAATCTGGAAACGATACTTCAAACAAAGAATCTCGGCAAACGCTTCAAGAATCGATGGGCTGCCCGCGACATCAATATCGAAGTACGCCGGGGCGACGTATTCGGGTTCCTGGGTCCCAATGGCGCGGGCAAGAGCACGACCATGCGCATGATGCTTTCACTGATCACTCCAACGGAAGGGGAGGTAGTAATCTTCGGAAAGTCTTTGAAGAGAGAACGTGAACGCGCATTGAACTCTGTGGGCGGAATCGTCGAAAAAGCAGATTTCTACCTTTATCTCTCTGCATTCAAGAATCTTGAAATCGTGGGAGCACTCAATGATGGAGTTTCTCGAAAACGAATTGAAGAGGTGCTGGATCTCGTTGGACTTCTCCCTCGAGCCCGCGACAAAGTGAAGACGTACTCACACGGGATGAAGCAGCGGCTCGGAATCGCACAATCGCTGCTATCGGATCCCGAGTTGGTAATACTTGACGAACCCACGAATGGCCTTGATCCCCAAGGCATGAAGGAAGTCCGCGATTTGGTGTTACACCTGGCGCGCGATCAGAAGAAAACGATTTTCCTGTCGTCCCATTTGCTGAACGAAATCGAGCTGGTGGCGACGCGCATGGCCGTTATCAACAAAGGTGAAATGGTTGTTCAGGGCAACGTCCAGCAACTCTTGGATCAAGGCGAAAAGTATGTCCTTCTTAGAGCAGAACCAAAAGCCAAAGTGACTGCTGTTCTTCGGGGCCAGAAACAACTGGTCGGAAAATTCAAGGAAAAAGGTGGTGCGTTTGAGGTGACGACGGATTTTGAAATGATTCCCCTCCTGACGAAGGCACTTGTGAACGGTGGCGTCAGAATCCACGCGATCATACCCCGTCGGTCGCTGGAGGACTACTTCCTATCGATCACTGAGAACGACACCATCGCATAGATTTTCCTTCCATCTCCCACAATTTGGACCGAAACCATGAAAAGGAAGAATGGATCGAATGCCGGCAGAGAACAGCGGACAAAAACCGATTGGATTTCCGCACTGCTTCCACTCTTCAAAAAATACCGGGGGAAAAAACACCCTCTCGACTATCACAACCGTTATGAACTCATCGTGCTTGTCATTCTGTCTTCCCAGATGACGGACGATCGGATCAATGCCCTCGCCCCTGCGTTCTTTAAGAAATATCCGACATTGAAACGACTGGCGACCGCGAAACCGGAGGATTTGTATGAGACGATCAGATCCGTACGAAGCAGCAAGAAAAAGGCAAAATGGCTCGTCGATATCGCTTCGGAAGTCGGCGAGGACGAGCGAATTCCAAGAACGATAGAAGGGCTGACAAGCCTTCCGGGGATCGGTCGAAAATCTGCCAACGTCATAATCCGGGAATCGGGTGACAAGGCGGAAGGCATCATTGTCGACCTTCATGTGTTGCGTGTGGTGCCGCGCCTTGGCATCACCAACGAAGTGAAGCCGGAAAAAATTGAACAGAAACTCATGAAAGTTATTCCGCAAGGATATTGGAATGATGCGGGAATGTGTTTTTCTTTCCTTGGACGGGAGATCTGTCGACCGACAGATCCGCGATGCAATGAATGTCTCGTCAATCCTGTCTGTGCATACTACAAAAAATCGCAACGCTGAATGATAGCCGGCTGATTCCGTACACGAAAGAAGGCTCTTGTGGAGAAATCATTCCGTGCGCAATTCGAACAGGTAATTTCAGGGACTCAAACATCGAATCAATAATTTGAACTTTTGGCGGGTTTATCTTGTTCTTGAACGTGATTTGCAGGAGTAGATCCGCTGTTTTCCAATCCATATCGATCCAAATTGAATTGAAAGGAAATCATGGTTAATGCTGCTGTCCATTTGCCCGTCCCTCAGAACGAACCGGTGAAAACCTACGCACCTGGTTCACCGGAGAGGTTAGCCCTCAAGACAAAACTCAAGGAAATGCAGAATCAACAGGTTGATATTCCCTTGATCATTGGGGGAAAAGAAGTCAGAACCGGCGATACTGAGAATATTGTGCTGCCCCACAACCACAAACACGTTGTCGGCAAATTTCACAGGGCATCGCAAAAGGAAGTCGGGATGGCGATCGTTGCGGCGCTCGAAGCGTATAGGATGTGGTCGCAAATGGATTGGGAGTCGAGGGCTGCTATTTTTCTTAAAGCGGCCGACATGATGACTCTGACCGAATGGCGGGATATTATTAATGCGGCTACCATGCTGGGCCAGAGCAAAAATGTGCATCAGGCTGAAATCGATGCGGCGTGTGAGACTGCGGATTTCCTCCGCTTCAATGCATACTATGCGACGAAGATTTATCACGAGCAGCCGCTCCATTCACCTGCGGGAATGTGGAACACGATGGAGTACCGTCCACTGGAAGGATTCGTCTTTGCGGTGACACCATTCAACTTTACGTCGTTCAGTGCGAATCTGCCCGGTGCGCCTGCGATGATGGGGAATGTGACACTCTTCAAACCCGCATCGACGGCGGTCTATTCGGCGTACTATGTTGTGAAGCTCCTTGAGGCTGCGGGCATGCCTCCGGGCGTCATCAATTTCATTCCGGGATCAGGTTCGAAGATTGGAAACCCAGTCCTCGACTCTGCACACTTTGCCGGGCTTCATTTCACCGGCAGTACGGCAGTATTCCGTCAGATCTGGAGGACAATTGCTGAAAACCTTCCGAAGTACAAATCGTATCCGAAGATCGTGGGAGAGACCGGCGGGAAGGGGTTCGTTTTCGCCCATCCGAGCGCTGACGCGCACGCGCTTGCCATCGCATTGATCCAGGGCGCGTTCGAGTATCAGGGACAGAAGTGTTCGGCTGCTTCACGCGCATACATTCCCAAATCGCTCTGGCCCGCTCTCAAGGAATACCTGGTTGGAGAATTGAAAACACTCAAGACGGGAGACGTAACGGATTTCAGCAATTACAACAATGCCGTCATCGATAAGAATGCGTTCGAATCGATAACAGGATATATCAAGTACGCGAAGGCGTCGAACGAGGCGAAGATCATTGCGGGTGGTGATTCGAACGATTCAAAAGGATACTTCATCAATCCGACAATCATTGAGACGACAAACCCGAAATTCAAGACGATGGAGGAGGAAATATTCGGGCCAGTGCTGAGCGTCTATGTTTATGACGACAACAAGTATGAGGAAACGCTTCACGTGTGCGATGAGACGTCGATATATGGTCTGACAGGAGCGATCTTTGCGCAAGACAGGCGCGCCATCATTTTGGCCAGCAGAATTTTGGTGAACTCGGCGGGCAACTTCTACATCAACGACAAACCTACGGGTGCAGTGGTTGCTCAGCAGCCGTTTGGAGGTGCTCGAGCAAGTGGGACGAACGATAAGGCGGGAAGTTATTTGAACTTGGGACGCTGGGTATCGCCAAGGACGATCAAAGAAAACTTCATTCCACGAAGAGACTACCGCTATCCATTCATGAAAGAGGATTGAAGAAACTTCCGGCTCACTTTGCATGAGGTCTACCTGCGGGAAGTGAGTCGGAGTTAAAGAGGACTATTCAATCCGTACAATCTCAATCTTCTCAATCGCTTTTACATTTCTGTCCACAAAGAAGTCTGGTGAAGCGAAGAGGGAATAACGCCCATCCTTTTTTGATTCTCTTTGGTCCACCAAGAGAAAGTCCTGGTTATCGTCCCGATTGAAAATCTCGCTGATGCTAAAAACCGCGCGATAGCCGTCTTTTGCTGACACGACAGCAATGGACTCTCTGGAATCATTCAGATCAAGTTTTACACTGTCCAACACATCTTTCAGTAGATATCCAACCACCGTTTGCACGCCTTTGTATCCCATGCCATGTCCATAGCCGACAGAGACGTATGTTCGGAATTCGACAGATGGTCCAATTTTTCCGACACTGAAGCTTTGAGATCGATTCACGATCTTGATCTCCGCTGAATACATGTCCTGAGGCTGTTCTGCTGGGAATGAACCAGCAAATGATTTCACAATGAGTTTACTTGGATCGTTGACGGATCGAACGTTGTTAAGATCGTCTGCACATACGAGGCGCGGCCCCGTCGGAAGAGGCCATTTCGCTTTTAGCTTCGAAGGATTGATCGCCTTGACTCTCTTAGAAAGCATTATCCGGGAATCGTTTCTTGCGTAAAAGATTTCTCCCCAACTGAAGACCGCTCTCTGTCGCTTTTCGTTCTCGATGATCACGTAAAGATCTGTAGAAGGACTAAACTCTTTCTCATTCGCTTTCTTCACTTTGATGGTATTCAGGACATCAAAGAGCGAATATCCTGTGTAAAGAAAAGCGCCTTTGAACTGCTGCCGTCCTGTATCGTCGACGGCAAGTTCCTTGATACGAACAGTTCGCAGCGGCAGCTGGCTTAGGTCCACGAAGCCAGGATTTTCCACTTCACCATCAATCCGGATCGATGTAATCTTGAAATCAAGGGTCCCTGATCCGGCGGAGAGGCTGTCTTGGTCCGTCGATTGAGCGATGACCTTAGTCGAAATTGTGAAGAGTAAAATGCAGGTTAGTAACGTGTGGTTCATGAGGTGACTTTGAGTTGGAATGATTCTGAGAGAATTAGAAGAGTCTTACATCTACCATCGATCCCTCTTTCATTTCTGTGACGCCGACAGGAATGGAGATTACGCCATCGGCAAGGGCGTATGAGCTTATGTGTGCCGTACCGTGATATTCGACAGGATGCGCGTTTCCGTCAGGAGTGATGGAAACAGGTCGCCATCCGATCCGATTAGTTTTCTGTCTCTTCACGTCGCAGGCCAACGCACACCGGGCAATGCTGACAAACCTTGTCAATCCCATCATTGCGGCGAGCAATTCTTTGATGAGCACTTCGAAGACGATGAATGACGCAACCGGACTGCCGGGGATCCCAAAGACATACTTGCGCCCGGCTCTACCGAAAATCGCTGGCCTGCCGGGCTGAATTCCGACCCCCTGGAACAGAATCTGAAATCCAATTTTTCCCAGCAGGGCGGGAACGAGGTCGAGTTCGCCGGCCGATACGCCGCCCGTCAGGAGTAACACGTCGTTCTCATCTCTTGCTTTCTGAATCATCGCCTCGATGGATTCGTTGACATCTTTGACGATCCCATAGTATTTCGGATTGCAGCCGAACTGCTGGCAATGTGCGAACAGCTGATACGAATTGCTGTTGCGGATTTGTGATTGTCCGGGACGAATGGAAGGTTCAACGATTTCATCGCCGGTTGCGATGATGCCAACATTGGGTTTTCGGCTCACGAGAGGACTCGCATATCCGGCAAGAGCCATTGCTGCGACTTGGCTCGAAGTGATTCTCGCGCCTGTTGAGAGCAGTTTCTGTCCAACAACGACATCTTCTCCCTTAAAGCAAATGTTCACCGCGGTTGTTTCACGCTTAAATCGGATTTTCCCGTGGCCATCTACTTCAACTTCAACTTCTTCGCGCAGCAGCACGCAATCAGCACCCTCGGGCATGACTGCTCCCGTCATGATTTTTGAACACTGATTGTTCCCGATTGTCCGTTGTGGCTGAACGCCGGCCGGGATCGTTTCGACGACGGTAAGCAAACTCCTGATATCCTCTTTCCTGCAAGCATAGCCATCCACAGCAGACTTGTCGAAGGGAGGCATGTCGATATCGGAAATGACGTCCTCCCGAAGTACTCGATTGAGACTTTCTGTCAATTCGATTCGTTCGGTGTCGAGAACCTCGCAGTCGTGTCGAATGATGTCGAACGCAGATTCCAGTGAGGTCATGATCACAGGTCTCCCGACCTATAGATTTTGCACGAGGATGCTTTGAAGCTCACCCACGTTTCTCCCCCTATTTCGAGGTTCAATGATTTCCTTGCTTCGGAAGAAATGGTAACGACTAGGTCACACCCGATGTCCACGGTCACCTCACAGCCAAGTCGCGCTTGCGCAATGTCCTTGATTGTTCCAATGAATTGATTCCGGTTGCTTGTCGCCTGTCGAGAATTCGCGATGCTGATCTCATCCGGACCGATCATCAGGAATGCCTCGCCATCCGGTGCATCAGTAAGACAGAAAATCGAGAGCCCCTTGGTCGTGAATGTCTTCAGATCACTTTTGGAAATGCTCCGCAGCGAACCCCCGAGAAAATTCTTGACACCGATAAAATGAGCAACAAATTCTGATTTAGGATGTTTAAAAATTTCCTCAGGCGAATCAACGTGCACGACTTCGCCGTGCTCCATGATCGCGATTTTGTTCGCCACGGAAATAGCCTCTTCGTAGTCGTGCGTCACGTGGATCACGGTAATTCCCTTGCGGTTGATTCTCCTCAAGAGAGCTCTCAAGTCTCCGCGCGCCTTCGAATCAATCGATGAGAGGGGTTCATCAAGCAGGATGATGTCGGAATCGGCTGCAATGCTCCGCGCCAGCGAGACACGCTGGTATTCGCCACCGGAAAGAGTATCCGGTTTCCGATGAAGCTTGTCTTGTATACCAACCAGCTCCGCGGCTACCAATACCTTATCCTTGACGCCCTCTTCTTTTCTGCTTTTCAAAGGATAAGCGATGTTCTCATAGACAGAGAGATGGGGAAACAAATCAGCGTCCTGATATACGATGCTAATGTTTCTCTTCTGAATTCTCTCTCCAGTGATATCGACACCGCGAAGATGAATAGTGCCAGAATCAGGTTTGCGCAGACCGGCAATCGCTTCGAGCAGAACACTCTTGCCCGCTCCCGATGGACCGAGAATGACAAAATAGTCTCCCCGTTCAACGTTGAAGCTGACATTCTTCAGTTGAAAACTTCCGGCGGTGACGGAAATGTTATCGAGCTTCAACATGACGAACCTGTTTCTTGATCAGGCGAAGAATGAGGAAGAGTGCAAGACAGACTGTAACAAACAAGGCCGCGACTGGAAGCGAATACTGAAGTCCGTACGATGTAAATCGTTCGTAAATCATCACCGGTGCTGTTTGCGGGTTGTAGGCGACAATGATGACGGCGCCAAATTCGCTCATGCCCCGGCCCCACATCAGGATGAAACCGGAGAGGATCGAACGCCAAGCGAGCGGCAATGAAACCGTGAAAAACACCCTGACAGGCGATGCGCCGAGGGTCAGGGCAATCTTTTCAAGCCTTTCCGGGACCGCCGAAAAACCGTCGCGCGCTGCGTTGACGAGGAATGGTATACTCACGAAGGCCATTGCTACAATGATTCCGGCCGGGTGACCAACAAATCTCAGCCCAAAAGTATCCGCCATTTTTCCGAGAACACTATCTCTGCTCACGATCCCCAACACCGCGATACCGGCTGCAGAGTGTGGGATGATGATTGGAATATCAATGATGGCATGAACCAGGTTCTTGAAGGGAAAATCCTTCCTTGCCAACACGTATGCGAATGGTATCGCAAGGAAGGAAAATAGCACCGTCCCGGCCATTGAGGTCCAAAGACTCAGCCAAATGCTGTCCTGCACTTCTTTGTTGTTTGCCGAATCAGTGAGCGCGTGCAGGGATGTTCCGAAGTACATTCCTGCAATTGGCGCAACGATGAACAGAAGCAGGAGGCCCCCGAGAAATGTGAAGGCAAGCTGCAGCGTGCGGCTATTCCTCAGGAGCGTATTCAAGGGATTCGTTGCTCCGGTTTGTTTGCATACGGTCTCAACTCGTCCGGCAATTTGTCGTACGTTGAGCAGAAAGTTGGAACAACCGTCGGCTGTCCCAGGTCTGCCAGGACCTTCAACCCTTTATTCTTGTCCATCAAGTAGTGGATAAATGTTTTGGCCAGAGAAGGATTCGATGCATTTTTCGGAATTGTCACCCCGTAGACCATGGAAGCTCCAACTTGAGTGATTTTTTCGTCCGGTTTCTTGCCGTCCAACTCAACCGATGCCTGTTTGTAATAATCCTCAAATTCCGGGCTTTTGAGATTGATCTCATCCGGCAGATTCAGGTATCGTAAGCCGTGCTGTTCAGCAACGGAACGATAGATAAAAATATAGTCGAGCTCTCCGACCTCGAGCAAGGCGAGCAAATCAACTTCCTTGGGTCGGATGTATTCAATGTTCTTGGCCAACAACTGATCAGCCAAACCGCTCTTGCCGTAGTATCGTTCGGCAAGTTTCATCGTGATGATGGTGCGGTAACCGCAAGGGTCAGCGTTGGGATCAGATCTCCCAAATGATACATTCTTGTCCTGGAGGATGTCAAACCAATTCTGTGGATTGATGTCGGCCGCGCGTCTTGATTTGTCGGTGAAAACGATGCTCATTTCGTTGGTCGCGAATTTCAAATCCCAATCTGCGTAATCGGGGATGAGAAGATTGTCGATGACAGCATAGTCTGCCGAGGCAAACACATCGCACGATTGATGAAGTTCGGAGATTTTTCTTGCGCATTCTCTGCTTCCTGCAATTTCTCTCAACACTTCTACACCCGGGTGTTCCTTTTTGAATCCATCAATGATTCGATCAAAGGGAACCGTCAGGCTGCCGGCGTGAAAGATCGTGAGTTGCTGATTTGCGCTCATACTGTTCTGACATCCCGCAGTGCTGAAGACAATCAGCACCGCAATCGCAAGAACCGGTATCCATATTCGTCCCATCGATCTCCTTCTCCATAATCGGGCAATCAATCGAAGAACTATCCTCGCACAGTGTAAGAATCATTTTCTTTTACAGCAAATCGACGAAAAGCTTCCCAAAGTTGAGAATGGTGACATTGGGTTTCGATCGAATCCTTGCTATATTTCAAAGAGTGTCTTGAGGAGTTTTTTGCCGCAATAGGTTATGGATCAGGAGAGTGAGAGTGGAAATTATGGATGACGTCGAAACGCGAAAGTTGGTACAAGAGCTGAGATACGAAATTACGCCGATGGAGAAAGGCTATTCGGACAAGACGCTGTACGTCAATCTGTCCGACAGTACGATCAAAATCAAGGATGTTCCTCTGTCAATGAAGGAGAAATTCATAGGCGGGAAAGGGTATGGTCTGAAGTATCTTTGGGACGCTACGACCCCGACCACGAAGTGGAATGACCCGGAGAATGAAATTGTAATCTCGGGTGGACCAGTGTGCGGTGTTACGCAATACTCCGGTACCGGCAAATCTCTCGTCGTGACGATTTCGCCGCAAACCGAGTCTGCCATGGATAGCAACGTTGGCGGATGGTTTGGGCCATTCCTGAAAATCTGCGGATTCGACGCCCTTGAGCTTCAGGGGAAAGCGGATCGTGATGTCATCATTATTCTTGACGTTCGAAAGGGAGGACACATCAGGATTGAAGAAGCACCTTCGGATCCCGTGAACAGCCATGAGCTTGCTGAAGCCTTGACCGAGATGTATAGCAAGACCGAACAGGACAAAATGAAGATCGCGGTTGTGTCCACCGGCGTTGCCGCGGAACATTCCTTGATTGGCATGTTGAATTTCAGCTTCTACGACAAGAAAAAGAAGCGCGTGCGGCTAAAACAGGCAGGTCGGGGTGGCATAGGTACGGTGTTCCGGGACAAGAAAATCAAAGCTATTGTCGCACTCGTGGCGAGAGTTGATGCGGACGTGAACAATGTTGTCGATTTGAAGTCAATCATTGAGCGGGGTCAACGGTTTAACAAGGAGATCAAGGAGCTCGACGATCAGCAAAACCAGATGAGGGCAAAAGGGACGGCGCACCTCGTGGAAATCATGAACGATTATGATTTACTGCCGATCAACAACTTCCAATTTGGCAGCAATAAGAATGTGATGGGGTATATTGATTCGGAAACGTGGAAGTCTCGGTTCGAACAAGGATCGTTCGACGGATGCTGGCTGGGTTGTCATATGAGCTGCGCCAAGGGGGTCAACAATTACGTTCTTCGCTCAGGACCGTACAAGGGCCAATGTGTCATCGTCGATGGGCCTGAATATGAAACGGCCGCAGGTATTGCCTCCAACGCAGGTATTTTTAATCCGGACTACGTCATCGAAGTGAATTTTTATTGTGATACGTACGGGATTTGCACAATCACGTGGGGAACGACGATTGCCTTCCTGATGGAATGCTACGAAAAAGGGATACTCAATCAGGCCAGGACAGGCGGACTGAAGCTCAATTTCGGTAACGCGGACTCGGCAATGGAGTTATTGCATCAGCTCGCTCGCGGCGAAGGATTCGGGAAGACGGCTGGAATCGGTGTCCGCAAGCTGAAGCGACTGTTCGTTGAAAAAGGATGGGGCGACGCGCAGTTCCTCCAGGACATTGGGATGGAGAACAAAGGCCTCGAGTACTCACAATACATGTCCAAGGAATCTCTTGCGCAACAGGGTGGATACGCAATGACCAATAAGGGACCGCAGCACGATGAGGCCTGGCTCATCTTTATGGATATGGTGAACAACCAGATCCCGACATTTGAGAACAAAGCCGAAGCCCTCTATTATTTCCCGATGTTCAGAACCTGGTTTGGATTGTGCGGGTTCTGCAAACTGCCCTGGAATGATGTGGAACCGTCAGATAATGCGGAAACGAGTGAACCCGCCAAGGTACCTGAACACGTCGACAATTATATCACGATATATAAAGCCGTGACAGGACGTCCATTTGACAAAGAGCGATTGATCGAAGACTCTGAACGAGTCTATCAGTATCAGAGAATGTTCAATCTACGGATGGGATATGGGACCAGAAAATGGGATGCGCAACCGTATCGCGCTGCCGGCCCGGTCACAAAGGAGGAGTACCTATCACGCCAGGATCGTTACGACAAACAGCTGAAAGAGACGGTGGGGTTCGATCCTGCAGACAGAACCCTTGAAGAGAAAATGATGGCTACGAGGAAATATCGTGAAGGACGTTATGAACAGCTCCTCGATGCAGTGTACATACGCCGTGGTTGGGATGCGAATGGTGTGCCGACGATGGAACGGCTGAAGAAGCTGGGAATGGATTTGCCTGAACTCGTTGAGCTGCACGGGAAGTACGATCGAGGTGAGCTCAATCTCAGATAGATGTCGCGGCTATTCTTGATTACATTCCTTGATCCGTCCTTCGGGGGTATTCTTTCTAGAATTAACCTCGGTTCTGCGACGATGCGTGTTGACGATATCAAAAGAATTTTGAAGAGAAAGACAGTTGGGATTGCAGGCTGTGGCGGACTAGGTTCAAACGCGGCAATATCGCTTGCGAGGGTTGGTCTTGGATCGCTCGTTCTTGTTGATTTTGACAAAGTCGAAGAGGGCAACCTCAACCGTCAGTATTACTTCTCTGACCAGGTGGGATCCTATAAAGCCATTGCGTTAAAAGAGAATGTGAGAAGGGTCAATCCATCAATCGCCGTGCTTGCACATCTCGCGGAGTTGACGCCATCGCTCATCGCTGATCTTTTTTCCGGTTGCGATATAGTCCTGGAAGCATTTGACCGGGCGGAAATGAAAGAAATGCTCATAGAATGTGTTCAGACTGCATTTCCGTCGATGCCGCTGATATCAGGCGTGGGAATGGCAGGCTGGGGAAAAAACGATCTTATCGGATCGATGCGATCTGGTAATTTGTACATCGTGGGAGATCAGCAGTCGGAAGCCAGCGATGATAACCCACCGCTTGCTCCGCGCGTAGGGATTGTCGCGAACATGATGGCGAACCTGGCTCTTGAACTCATGCTTGGGAGTGACTAGACCAATGAAGATTGTTCTTAACAATAGGGAAGAATTTCTGGAGACGACCAAGCAGTCGTTGACGATTTCTGAATTGCTCGTTCTCAAGAACTATTCATTCAAGAGCCTCGTTATCAAGATCAATGGTGATTTGATCAAGAGGGAGAAAAGAGAGACGGCTTCTTTCAGAGAGGGTGATCAAGTTGAGGTAATCCATCTGATCAGTGGTGGATGATTACTGAGCCTTTCGACCTCAGCGCCCCATGAACGCCCGCGCAATCAAATTGTTTTATTGAAAAATCATTCCTAATTTCGACTGTGTGATGCTGCGAACGGAATGTGCACTCGATCCCTCTGAGTGCCTGAGTGGATGGAACAATGACACAGTATGATAACTGCTCACAGTGCAGTGAAGAAGTAACCGAAGACAGCGATTTCTGTCCTCATTGCGGAGTTCTTTTTGCAGCAGCAGAACGCGAGCTTTGCGAAATCCACCGAACCATCAACGCCACCGGCGTGTGTATTATCTGCAGGAAGCTGGTGTGTCCGCAGTGCTCCAAGATTGTGCATGGACGAACGTTCTGCCTTGACCACAAAGACGTGGAGGTGCAGCAAGATTGGGCCACAGTATTTGAATCGACAGAGATCAATGATGCTGAACTGATCAAATCAGTCTTGGAGAAGGCACAATACCGCGTGCTTGTACAAAACTTTGGTTCGATCGGATATGCGTGGGATGGAGGCGGAGATTCCTCTCAATCGCGGAGCAATCTTAGCAGACCGGCAAAAGTATTCGTGCCGATCCCTGAATACCTTGAAGCATCAAAAACCGTAGAAGAGTGGCAGTCATCAGCGTCGAACGAGGGGCAATGAGAAAACGATGGTTCTTGGGGAACAACACAATTGCGGAGTAAGTGATGAAAATACACGAGTACCAGGGTAAGGAAATCCTCAAAAAGTACAATGTACCTGTTCCGAGAGGTCAAGTTGCGTTTACCGTTGACGAAGCGGTGAAGGCGGCCGAGAAAATCGGTGGCAGCGTTTGGGTGGTCAAAGCCCAGATTCATGCTGGTGGACGAGGAAAAGGAGGCGGTGTGAAATTGGCGCAAAGCCTGGAAGAGGTTCGTGAACGAGCGGCAGAAATCCTCGGCATGAGGTTGATAACGCATCAGACCGGTCCCGAGGGACGCATCGTCCGCCGTCTGCTCATTGAACAAGGAATGAACATCGCACGGGAAATGTATGTCGGCATTACGCTTGATCGAACGAATTCGCAGAATGTGGTGATGGCGTCCACAGAGGGCGGAGTTGAAATCGAGAAAGTGGCTGCAGAGACTCCAGAAAAGATTCTCAAGGAGGCGGTTGATCCGATTGTCGGCCTCACTCAATTTCAAGCTCGCAAACTCTGTTTTGGATTGGGATTGACGGGTGACGCGTTCAAGAACGCGGTCAAATTCTTTCTTGCCCTCTACAAGGCGTACGAGGCGACTGACGCATCGCTTGCAGAGATTAATCCTCTCGTCATTACCCAGGAAGGGCATGTTCTGGCGCTCGACGCGAAGATCAACTTTGATGACAATGCTTTGGAGCGCCATCCCGATTATGCAGAAATGCGGGATCTCGAGGAAGAAGATCCACTCGAAGTTGAGGCGTCGGCCTCGAATTTGAACTATATCAAGCTGGACGGAAACGTAGGCTGTATGGTCAACGGTGCCGGGCTTGCCATGGCAACCATGGATATCATCAAGCTGGCGGGTGGGATGCCGGCCAATTTCCTTGATGTCGGAGGAGGTGCAAATGCGACCACCGTCGAAGCGGGATTCAGAATAATCCTCAAAGATCCAAGTGTCAAAGCGGTGCTCATCAATATTTTTGGCGGCATCGTCCGTTGTGATCGCGTTGCCACCGGGGTCGTCGAGGCCGCCAAGAATGTGGATGTTCAGATCCCGATCGTCATTCGCCTCGCCGGCACTAATGCCGACCTGGCAGCCGACATTCTGAATAATTCCGGATTGAAATTCCTTGTCGCAGGGACTCTCAAAGAGGCGGCGGAGAAAGTAACGAGTGCCATCGCTGCCTGAGCGGACCGCTGGCCTTGTTTGGCAATACGTGAGTTTCTATAGTCCAGACTCAATTCGTAATTTCACTCTTAATGATGATGTGCTCCTATGCGTCCGAAAATCATAGCCGGAAACTGGAAAATGTTCAAGACTCCCGAGGAGTCAAAAGACCTGATCAATGGAATCAAAATCAAGCTTACGGTTCCTCTGGGTAACACGAAAGTCATTGTATGTCCTCCCTTCACATCGTTGTCTCTCGTACAGGCTTTGCTGACCGGAAGCTCCATCGCTCTGGGAGCTCAGAATATGTATCTTGAAGACGAGGGGGCGTTCACCGGCGAGATCTCCCCAAAAATGCTCCGATCGGTTGGATGCACGTACGTCATCCTTGGACACTCGGAGCGCAGGCAATACTTCAACGAGACCAATGAGTTCATCAACAGGAAAGCCCGCAAGGCATTGTCTTCGGGCTTGACTCCGATAATATGCGTCGGTGAGACGTTGGAACAACGCGAAAAAAACATCACCGACCAAATTGTCACGACCCAGGTCAAAGGAGTGCTGAGGGAGATAAGCTCGTCAGAAGTTGAGAACCTCATTATTGCGTATGAACCCATCTGGGCGATTGGAACCGGGAAAACTGCCACGCCAGCGCAGGCACAAGAGGTTCATTTGCTCATCCGTAAAATCATTGGACAAACGTATTCGTGGGCGACGGCTGAAAAGGTGGTAATTCAATACGGTGGAAGCGTAAAGCCCGAGAACTCACGAGAACTTTTAACCCAATCCGACATTGACGGTGCCTTGGTGGGGGGGGCATGTTTGAAAGCAGAGTCATTCGTTACCATTGTTGAGAATGCAATCCTGACAAGCAAGAAGTAGCTGATTTTCAAGCGAAAATCGTAGTTCATTTAACGTTCTTCATTGCTTTCCCCCCCCTTTTGTATTATATTTAAGGAAAATATCTTCATTTCTTGCATATTTCTGTCAAAAAATTGAACAGAATCCCAGCATTTCTCTCTCCTTCCCCCACGTTCATCTTCAGTCTCTTTTGTCTGGTTTTGGTTCTCCCGGTCCAAGCTCAGCCACGCATTTTTGAGAACGGTCAAAGGACTCTTCTCGGTCAAGACGCAGGATTGGATCCTGACACCCCGACAAGAAGTAAGATCGACTTGGCTGGCACCTGGCAATACTCCACCGACAATGAGAATTGGCGTCAGGTCAAAGTCCCCAGTTCATTCGACTACGTCGGTACCATGGTGTTTCAGCGCAAGTTCTCGCTCAGAGAAGATCTCGTTAACAATTCATCGTTCAAGTTTGTCGCATTCGGTATCAACTACGAAGCTGAAGTATTTGTCAATGATGTCTTTGTGGGAAGACATGTTGGAGGCTACAGTTCTTTCTCGTTTGATATACCTGACAACGCACTCCAACGCGGTCCGGAAAACACCATCAGAGTTGTTGTGAACAATAGACTCAATTCTCGGACAAGCGTGCCGTTGAGGAAACAAGTCTGGGGATGGCGCAACTACGGCGGAATACTCAGAGACATTTATCTGCTTGCGACACCACAGCTCAGGGTAGCCTCCGTGCAGTTTCGTACAAGTGTTGACAGCACACTCCAGCACGGGTACATCACCGCGGCGACCACGATCAGCAACAACATCAACACCCTTGGACATCCCGATACAACACAAGCGAACGCTTTTCCAGCAACATACACGCTTACCTTGGACGTTGTTGATCGGATTTTGAACACCGTGATTGCGCAGTCCGGACCACAAACTATTTCTGTCGAGGCCAATCACGATCAGGAGATTGCTACATCGTTTGCCGTGAACCATTTGCAGTTGTGGAGTCCGGAGAACCCCGCGCTCTATATTCTCCGTGCGATTATTGCAACCGGAGGAAAACAAAGCAAAGTAGTTGATGAGGTCAGAACGAATTTTGGATTCCGCTCAGAACAGATCGTTGGGAATGCAATCCTGATCAATGGCGTGAACATCCCTTTGAAAGGGATTTCCTGGCACGAGGAATATCCGGGGAAAGGCGCATCGCTCACCTATGAAGAAATGGAGCGGGATGTGGCGATGATGAAATCATTGGGTGTCAATGCCATTCGATTCGCGTTCCATCCTCCGCACCCTTACATGATTAACCTTTGTAACCGGTATGGACTATTCTGTCTTGAGGAGCTTCCTGTGTGGAATGTCCCGGGAGATATTCTGGGTACCGATTCGTATCGGGTCGTTGTCGAAGGGATGATTCGCGAAATGGTTCTGCGGGATCAACCAAACCCCTCCATCCTAGCGTGGGGATTGGGAAGTGAATTCGATTCAGCAACCGATGATGCCGTTCATTTTGTTGATCGCGCCGCGCGGCAGTTCCGATCGTTGGACGACAGGCCAGTGTATTGTGGGACGCAAATGCTCGCGAATGACAAGTGTGCGAGCCACGTCGATATTGCGGCGCTTGACCTTACTGCCCTGGACCTGAAATCATTCAAGAGTCATCTTACTTCCTGGAAGATGACACACACCGACCAACCCATATTTCTGTTGAGTTACAGCAAGGAGGTGGATCACAATGACATGCAAGGTTGGTATGATCCACTTTCTCAGCAGGCACAGGCCCGTTTTTTCCTTCAATACTATGCAGCGATTCGCGATGTAGGGATCGCAGGAAGCTTCATCTCATCCTTTGCAGATTGGAGAGGCGATCGTCCGATTTTGTCCGTAAACGTGCAGGATCCGTACCTCTATCCGGTTGGATTGGTGAGTGAACGCAGAGAAAAACGTCTCGCCTTCGATATGGTAAGGGCCCAATATGAGGATGAGAAAACCGCCGCACTTCCGCCCGGTTCGCAAAAAACAGCGTTCCCCGTTGCCCCTGTTGTTTCGGGGCTATTCGTGATTCTCGTCCTGGGATACGAATACGCCTACAATCGTCGATTTGCGGAGGCAATCAAACGGGCGCTCATGCGCTCATACAATTTCTATTCTGACTTGCGGGATTTCAGGGCGATCTCGTTGCTGCAGACCGTAATGCTCTCTGTCCTGGTCTCTGTGACCCTAGCGGTCATTTTTTCCAGCATCCTCTATCATTATCGCACGGACAGGCTGTTCGATTTTCTTCTAACCTACTTTGTTGTTTCCGACTCGCTCAAAGAAATCGCCATCCGTGCAACGTGGAATCCCATGGAAGGGATCCTGTTCTTTTCTTTCGGTTTTTTTCTGCTATCCCTTGTTGTTTCGCTGATTATCAAAGTCTGTTCATTTGTGGTTCGCACCAAGGTGCGTTGGTACCATGCATATGGCGTCTCAGTGTGGAGTGCAATGCCCCTCGTTTTTCTCAGTCCCCTTGCAATGAGTCTCTTCAAGATCATGGAAAACCCACTTTACATCATTCCCTCCATGGCCGTCATCCTTGTAGTATTCCTGTGGACGCTTGCGAGAATGATCAGCGGAATTGCAATCGTATACGACATCCGTCCCGTAAATGCATTTATCGGCAGCATCTTCGTGCTGGGGATACTGGTCGGCGGCATTTCCTTGTATTATGAATCGGTGTACGCGATCAGCTCATCACTGAAGTACGCATACGACATTTCTCGGAGCCTTGGGTAATGTATCTTTCCAGGCTGGAAATATTTGGCTTCAAGTCATTTGCGCAGAAGATCAACATGGCCTTCGACTCGGGTATCACAGGGATCGTTGGACCAAACGGCTGCGGCAAAACGAATGTCGTCGACGCCTTGCGCTGGGTACTGGGGGAGCAGCGGCCTACGACTCTTCGCAGCGACAAGATGGAAGACGTAATCTTCAACGGTACAAAATCGCGGAAGCCGTTGAATCTCGCCGAAGTGTCTGTGACGATCGAGAATTCAAAAGGGATTCTTCCCTCCGAATACACTGAAGTGACGTTGACTCGGAGAGTGTACCGGTCCGGTGAAAGCGAGTACTACATCAATAGGGCTCTCTGCCGCCTCAAAGATATCCGTGATCTCTTCATGGACACCGGGATGGGCTCCGACGCCTATTCAGTGATCGAGCTCAAAATGGTGGAGAGTATCTTGAGCGACAATTCCGATGAGCGGCGCCGATTGTTTGAAGAATCTGCAGGAGTGACAAAGTACAAGCATAGACGTAAAGAAGCTGTTCGACGACTCGAAAGTGTGCGGATGGATCTTACGCGCCTGAATGACAGCGTCAGCACGGTCCAGAAAGCGGTCAATTCACTCGAGCGCCAGGCCCACAAAGCCCAAAGATATAACGAGCTCAACCAGCAACTGAGGCAATTCGAAATCGATTTATTGGCGCGAGAGTATCATAGCGTTATCGAAAAAATCGTTCCGTTAAAAGATCAGTTGTCAAAGACGGTTGATGAAAAGGACAAGATCGACCTGGAGCTTGCACAGGAAGAAACGCTGCTCGAAGTCTTGCGGCAGGAATCACGGGAACTTGAGGCAAAATTGTCGAACGCCCAATCGGACCTCACAGCACAACAGGAAGCGATCCATCAGCATGAACAGAAGCAAGCCGCGGCTCACGAGCGGCAAAAGTCTCTCAACTCCAATGTGCGACGGTTTGAGCAGGAGCAAATCGATCTGCAGAAGCAACGCGAGGAACTGAAACACAAACAATTGGAGCTGTTCGGATCTCTCGAGACGAGCAAAATCGAGATACTCGAGTCCGAAGGAATCTATCGTCGAAAGAAAGCGGATCTCGACAAATTTGAAGTGCAACTTAACGCAAAGAAAACAGAGCTCAAGGCGGTTCAAGACAGGATGATCGGATTCCTTCACGAGGTTTCTGAGTTGCGCAATCGTGAAAACCAATCCAAAGCGCGAATCGAGAATATTCGCGGCCGTATCGAGCATATCGCAGAAGAAAGTCACAACTACACGGGACAAATCGATCGCACGTCGGGTGAAATTCTCTCGCTAACAGGTGAAGACCGGGAACTGAGAAAATTGTTTGCGCAGGCGGAAGTGCGGACGCAACAGATGGAAGAGCACATCGTGCGACTTCAATCCGAGCTCGAACAGTTGCGCGGCAAGGATCTGCCGCTTCGTGGCGAAATCGAGCGAAAACAGGCACGCGTCGATTTTCTCAAAGGATTGGTCGAAACATACGATGGCTATTCAGAAGGAGCTCGGTATCTCATTTCCAGCGACGAATGGAACACACGGATTCAGACAACGGTCGGTGATGCCGTCACCACTGACCCGAAATATCGCGTGGCTGTCGAGACTGCACTCGGTGAGGCGGTCGGGTACGTCATCGTCCCGAACGTTGGCCAGGCTTACTCGGCAATGGAATTCCTGAAGAAGAACAGGAAGGGAAAGGCAACATTTATTTGTCTCGACAGAGTCCCTTCTGTTTCAATTCCATTGGGAGGATTTGACGAGTCTGGTGTGCACGGTTGGGCGGGCACGATCATTCGATGCAGCGAGCACCACCGGTCGCTATTCGATTTTCTCTTTGACGGCACATTGGTCGTGGAGGATGTGCCGACGGCGAACAGGATCATTGGCCGGGAACCGAGTCTGCGTTGCATAACGTTGGAGGGAGAAGTTATCACGGGCAGAGGCGTTGTCCGCGGTGGAAGCCTTCGTCAGGATGAAGGGGGACATATTGGAAAGAAGTCACAGCTGGAGGAGCTCACGGAAGAGATTGCGAAACTTCACGAACAGGCTGCAACGCTTGCCAGCGAAGTAGACGAGAAGAGAAAGACCATCGAGAAAACGAACCTCAAGGAACTGTCGGAGGAGGCACGCTCGATCGAACAGCACATGACGACAGTCGAAGTGCGTATCGCCCAGCTTGAATTCGAAAAGAAATCCGCAGAGGACGCCATTGAGCGAAACAGGGCCGAGTCGGAGAGAATGAGTGGAGAGATCACTTCGTTGAGGACCGAACTGAATAAACTGCTGCCAGCGATCGATAACAAGGAACGAGAAAAAAATGAAGCGGAGCGGTCCATCGGCGCCATGTCTTCCGAGCTTGAAACGATGGATGCGCTCGCATCGGAATTTACGCGTGCGGCGAATGAAGCGAATGTCGCAGTGCTTTCTCTGAAATCTGAGGAAAGGAGCGTGCAGCAGTCAATCGAGCACGCTGATTCGACGCTCCAATCGATGACAGGGTCCATCGACCAACGGTTAAGGGATATCCAGGCCTCCAAAGAAGAAATGGAGACCCTCGTTGCAGAAATTCGCGAAACTGATCAGAAGCTCAAGGAAGCGCATACAGATTTGGCAGGTCTCAAGGATCGAAAACACGCCATCGATCTGGAATTCACGTCGAAGCGTGACAGGATTCAGGACATCGAATCGAAGTTGAAACAGGAACGGGCGAAGCACGAAGGGTCATTGCAGGCGACGTACGACCTCGAGATGAAGATACAAGAACTGACGATGAAATCAGAGAATCTGATTCTTCGTGCGCAGGAAGAATTCAATCTCGAACTGAAATTTCATGCGATTGTTCCCAATGAGCAGTTTGATTTTGGCACAGCGATGGAATCGGTCCGAACGCTGAAAGAGAAGATCAAGGGACTGGGTCCGGTCAATTTTGCCGCCTTTGATGAATACAAGAGCGAAAAGGAACGTCTTGATTTTGTGATTGCCCAACGGGATGATCTTGTTGAGTCGGAACGCACGATCCTTGAGACAATCGAAGAAATCAACACCACGGCCCAACGGAAATTCACGGAGACATTTGAGCTGATCCGGGAGAACTTTATTACTACGTTTAAACGTCTCTTCGATGAAGGGGACGAGTGCGATCTTCGCCTCGAAGAAGGTGTCGATCCTCTGGAAGCCCGGATCGAGATTGTTGCCAAGCCCCGGGGGAAGAGGCCTACCTCGATCGATCTGTTGTCAGGTGGCGAAAAGACTCTCACCGCGATCGCGTTGCTGTTCGCCATCTATCTCGTGAAACCGAGTCCGTTCTGCATTCTCGACGAGGTCGATGCGCCGCTCGACGATACCAACATCGATCGTTTCACCAGAATCCTCGCTGCATTTTCCGATAATACCCAGTTCATCGTGGTCACTCATAACAAGAGAACGATGGAGGCTGCAAACGCGCTCTATGGTGTTACGATGGAAGAAGAGGGGGTCTCCAAATTGGTCTCAGTCCGGTTTGGAGAGAAGGTGGAGAAGTCTTGAGCATGCTGAGAGTATTCTGTGATTTTGATGGAACGGTCGCTCAGAAAGATATCGGAAGAGAATTATTCACAGAATTTGCCGGCACAGGTGCGGACGAGATAGCTCGTCAGTATCTCAATGACACAATCACTGCGCGTGAATGTCTTCTTGCCGAAGCGAGACTGGTCTCCGGAGTTTCGCCTGCTCAGCTCGGGGCATTTGTCGATCAATTTACCATCGATGTGCATTTTTCTCAATTCAGAGATTTCTGCCTCCTGCGCGATATACCACTTGTCATCCTGAGTGACGGATTGGATTTCTATGTTCAGAGAATTTTGAATCGCAACCACCTTGCGGATTGTCCCTTCTTTGCCAACCATCTGGAGTTTGTGAATAACGGCGGCGTGGCCGGGCTTGAGGTTACATTCCCCTATACGGATTCGGAATGCCTCTTTTGTGGCAACTGTAAACGAAATCATATGCTTACGCTTTCCGGGGATGACGACATCATTGTGTACGTGGGTGATGGGATATCGGACCGGTGTCCCATTCACTATGCCGACATTGTCTTCGCAAAGAAGGACCTGATTAAGTATTGCCAGCAGGAGAATATATCCTATTTCGAGTACACAACGTTTCTTGACGTTCAACAACGACTGGAAATTCTGCTTACCAAGAAAAGATTAAGAAAACGTCGAGAGGCGGAGATGGCCCGGCATGACGTATTTATGCAAGGTTGAAAGAACTGGGCAAAGAACAATTGACACTGCAATCATTTCGCCAGAACCTATTTCAATACAGAAGCTACACGCCAATTCCATTTCTGATTATCATGGTTGTGTTTGCGAAGCCGGTTTCCAGCACGATGATCATTGGTGGCGCATTGGCATTCACGGGCGAGTTCCTCCGGTATTGGGGTGTGGCATATGCCGGAAGCCTGACGCGCGTTACAGGCGGTGTGGGGGCTCCTGAGGTCATCATGGCAGGACCATTTGCCTTTGTTCGAAATCCGCTCTACCTGGGTAACATCTTTCTGTACGTCGGCATTGGGGTAATGTCCAATGCGCTCTATCCGTGGTTTCTCGTTGTTGCCGCGGTTTACTTTGTCTTCCAGTACTATCAGATCGTGATTCTCGAAGAAGGATTTCTTCGGATATCGTTTGGCGTCGCCTATGAAGAGTATGCCAAAAACGTTCCGAGGTTCTTGCCACGGATGAGACCTTTTCACCACGAATCGCAGACCCACCAGCGACCGTATTGGGTTGGTGCACTTCGATCTGAAAAGAGGACGCTCCAGGCATTCAGCATGGTTCTAGTTCTCCTGCTGGTTTTATGGTTGAGGCGATGACTATGGTAAAGCGCGTAATGATCATCGCCGGAGAGGCATCGGGAGATTTGCACGGCTCAGGGGTTGTGCGGGAGCTCAAACGGATTGATGCGAACATTGACATTTATGGGGTAGGTGGTGACAAGATGAAAAGGGAAGGGATGAGTCTGGTCTACCACATTCGTGAACTGGGTTTTATGGGGTTTTTTGAAGTGCTCAAACATCTCCCGTTTGTCAAAACCATGGAACGCACGCTGGAGCAGATTGTCAAATTCAAAAAACCGGACGTGCTCCTTCTCATTGATTATCCGGGTTTCAACCTTAGATTTGCGGCCATCGCGAAACGATACGGTGTCAAGATCGTCTATTATATCAGTCCGCAAGTGTGGGCATGGAATAAGGGACGCGTAAAAAAAATGCGAGGACTGGTGGACAAAATGCTTGTCATTTTTCCGTTTGAAGTGGAATTTTACAGAAACGAAGGAATTGATGCAGAGTTTGTTGGCCATCCGTTGATGGAAGTGTTGGAAACACAATTGGACAAATCGAGTTTCTGCAAGCGATATGGAATTGATAGCGGGAAGGATATCATCGCACTGTTCCCGGGAAGCAGACTCCAGGAAATTGAAAACATTTTTCCCTCGATGCTGCAGGCCGCGAAAGGTATTGCCGCAGAGTTGGACATGGAAATCGCCGTGGGAGTCGCTCCAACCCTTGAGGAGAAGTATTTCAAGACGTTTTTCAAAGTCGATGACGTTCATCTGATCAAAGGCTCGATATACGAACTCATGCAAAACGCGCATTTTGCGTTTGTGACGTCGGGAACTGCAACGCTTGAGACTGCTTGCTTTGCGACACCGATGTTCGTCGTTTACCGGACATCATGGCTCACGTATCTCGTCGGACGTGCAATGATCCGGGTAAAGAATATCGGCCTCGTCAATATCGTCGCAGAGAAACGTATTGTTCCTGAATTCATCCAGCACCAGGCGACGGC
>JADGQA010000180.1 GCA_017882185.1 Bacteroidota bacterium | reverse complement strand
CCGATATGTGCTTGTTCTGACTCACGAGCGGGGGCAAATCCTTGGTTTCATATTTGATTTCTGATCGAACATTTCCCCTTTTTCAGTTATGTTGCATTCAATGTTGTATGTTCATAAGTGGCCTGTCCGCCGGAAGAATGGCCAACAGATCTAAGCCACTGCCACACTTCCACCTGCGGCAAAAATCCTAGACTGTTCGCCAGCGATAAGTGAGAGCAACGGTAATTTCATTGATGATTTTGGTATATAGCCATCTGCAACCATCCGGGCGCTTCGCTCATAGTTCTCACTCGAATCCATGGACATCATAACCACCATCGTCTTTGGATTGAGGCTTTTGATGGCTCTTGTCGCCTCGATGCCGTTACTTCTCGGCATGTGTACGTCCATCAGCACAAGATCCGGATGCAGTTGATCCGCTTTGTCGATTGCGTCAATTCCATCGACAGCCTCTTCGACCAACTCGACTCCCTGCTGAGCCCGTAGGAACGAGGCGAGGACGTGGCGAAAACTATCGTGATCATCCACGAGTAGTACTTTGAGTTTGTTCATGAGTACCTCCATTGAGATTAGTAATCGGAATTCTTAGTGGATTTGTCTTTGAAAGGGTCGGCAGCGTCTGAGAAGTTCGAAGCAAAGGTCTGTTCCAAGATGGGCTTCAAGTCGGACTTCACAATGAATCCATCAGCCTTCGCTTCGAGCGCCTGGACTCGGTATCTTGAGTCATCATTCAGTGTCGCAATCAGGACCTTCGTCGCAGGCCATCGGTCTTTGATGATTTTGGTTGCCTCGAGGCCATTCTTCTTCGGCATTCGGATATCCATGAGGACCACATCGGGAGTCAACCTCCCCACTTGTTCAACTGCATCGTCGCCGTCGCAAGCCTCTCCGACCACCGAAACATTCGGAAGCCGGTCGAGAAAATCGTGAATTACCTTGCGAAAGTCTCGATGGTCATCAGCGATCAATACTCTGATCCGCTTCATGGCATTCCCTTTCAAGGATTTGTCGGACTTGTTTCAAGAATGGTGCGAGTGAACTTACCGAAGATGGTCCTCGGAAGAATCAATGCAGGAACGTAATTTGCGAATTACGGGGAGTACCTTAGAAGAGTACGGTGATTACCGTAGAAACCAGATGGGTGACGCAGTCGTCCGGAGATTTGGAATTTCCAATAAATGAAAATAAGAAACTCTCATACAGATTGATGCGAGAAGAGGATTGCGGAATGGTCTATTTTGAGGAAAAGCCGTGCTCGATGGCGAATTTCATCAGATTCGGAGCGTCGTGGATATCCAGCTTCTGCATGATGTTTGTTCGATGGGTGTCGACCGTGCGCGGGCTAATGAAGAGCTTTTCGCTGATCTCCTGGTTGTTTAGCCCCGCTGCGATGAGAGAAAGGACTTCTTTCTCACGTTTTGTGAGTGAAACATTCAGACCTTGCGCATCACTCGGTGCAGTTTCGTCATGAACGGAGGTTTTGCGCAGGAAACCGCTTACCATGATCTCAGAAACCCGTGAACTGAAATATTTTTCCCCCCTTGCAACGGTGCGAATGGCAGAGGCCAAATCATCTTTTCCCGCGTCTTTGAGGATGTATCCACCAGCCCCCGATTTGAAGATCTGGTAGACGTATTCTTCATTCTGATGCATCGTCAAAACAAGGACAGCGACTTTAGGACACTCTTTTCGAATAATCTTCGTTGCCTCGATGCCTGACAATTTCGGCATCGAAAGGTCAATGACAAGGACATCGGGATTGAGCGTTTTTGTTTTTTCGATAGCTTCCAAACCGTCTCCAGCTTCGCCGACGACGACAAGGTCCTTGTACGTCTCAAGGAGCTTCAAGAGACCGGATCTGACGAGTTCGTGATCATCCGCCAACAATATTCTGATCCTATCCATAAGGGACTAACTCCCTTTCATCGGTATTTCAACGTTGATCAACGTACCATTTCCGGGCGTAGAGTCAATCAGAAACGATCCGCTGAAGGAAGCAGCGCGTTCTCTCATACTCACGAGACCCGTTCCGCCGCTTCCGCTCGGTTTTCGTGCAGGCAAACCCGTATCCATTCCCTTCCCGTCATCTTCAATGGTCATTCGAAGCCTGTTCGCATGACGAACGAGCTGGACCTCCACTTCTTTTGCCTCAGCGTGTTTCGCCACATTGTTCAATGCCTCCTGGACGATTCTGTAAAGGCCAATTTCCACGTCAGGAGCCAACCGTTCTTCCAAACCGTGTTCGTGGAAGGACACCTTGAGGCCCGTCCGTTTCGAAAATTGTTCGCAGAGCGATTGAAGGCCGGGTCCGAGGCCAAAATCGTCAAGAACACTCGGCATTAAATTGTAGGAAATTTCACGCGCCTCCTTCAGCACACTGTCGAGTAGTTGTTTCACTTCACCAATTCTTTTTCCGGCATCTTCCTGGGTCGGCAAGCTATCTTCAAGGATTTCCAGGTTTAACTTGATTGCAGTGAGGAGCTGACCAAGTCCATCGTGAATTTCCCGCGAAATTCTCCTCCGCTCCTCTTCCTGTGCCTGAACTCGTGCCCCGGAAAGCAGTTCCAGTTCCTTTTCGCGCTTCAACAAATCTTCATACAATTCGCCGCTCGACAGGGCAATCGACAATTTCTCTGCCATGGACAGCATGACCCCGATCTCTCTGTCCACGAACTTGTGGGGTTGGTGATATCCGACGACGAGTCTTCCGCGCAATTCGGTATTGACTACCAAAGGGAAAAATCCCACAGAGATGATATCTTCCTCTTTCAGTACGGGCAAATCAGCGACCGTAAAGAGATTTCCGGATCGACAATCCTCCATAATAATATGGTCTCTGCTCTTGAGAGCAGAGACCATCTCCGATGTTACAACAATTCCTTTTCCGACTAGTGCGGATCGGTTTCCTCGCGCCGCCCTCCAATGCCCCTGCCGGTTATCAATATCGATCATTGCAATGCCCACAAATTGGGACCTTGTCAGGAGCATGACTTGTTGGAGAATGATGTCGAGCACTTTATGCGTATCCACAATGCCGAGGAGTTGCCGGTCAATACTGCTGAGCGTTTCCTGTTCCCATACCCACACGGCTTGTTGTCGCTCCAACGCCTTTCTTTCTGAAACGTCTCTGAACGATACGTGCAATGCCTTCCGGTCATTCCACAGAATTGTACGCGCATCAATTTCCAAGTCGACAAGCTTTCTGTTTTTTGTCAATCCTTGCATCTCATAGTTCTTCATGATATCCTCACCAGGCGATTGATGCAGGTAGTCGAGCTTCAAGGATGGACGACTGGCAGGAGCGACTGTTTCAACGAACTTCACGCACTTCATATCTTCCTGAGAATCATACTGGAAGATCCGCACGGCTGCAGGATTGACAAACACAAGGTCATCATCCTGGACGACTACAATTCCGTCGTGAGAACTTTCGATAAGACTCTGGTATTGTTCTCGTGATTCTAAGAGTTTCCTTGTCAATTGCCGTTTTTCCGTTGTGTCGTGGAAAATACAGACAGCCTCCTGCAATTTTCCCTGTTGATCGAAGACCGGGAAAACCATTAACGTCGTCAATGATACGCTGCTCGTCCGGTGATGAACATCCGCTTCGCCTGACCACGTTTCACCCTTACTTAAGGTTTGAAGGAGCATTGCCCATGCAAGGTCATCTCCGACTGGAAAATCGTGTAGATGTATGCCTTCCAGTCCGTTTCTTCCCGCAATACTCACGTCCGAAATCCCTGTCCACTTTTCAAATTCGGAATTGACATAAAGAACCTTGCCTGATGAATCCATGATTTGGATGGGATTGGTGCTGTGGGCGACGACTGCCTTCAATTGTTGCATCAGCGAAGCCGCCCGACCTGTAAGAACAATCACAACGACGACCAGCCCCGAGGCGAAGAAGAACATGATACTCGAAACAAGGAACCATAGCTCTGCAGCCAGCCGGGTCGTGTCGCTCGCCCGACGTATTTGCTTTGAGCTTTCTTCCATTTCAAGCTGAAGTAATGCATCTCTGCTTTGCCGAAGGCGAATGAAGTAATTCATGATGCCGCGTTCGACAAGAAGTCTCGTCTCCGCAGGAACGTTAAGCTTCCCTGACGGCAAAACATTCGCGGCATAAACCAGATTGGTTTTCGACAGGAGCGAGTCAATCAGGACAAAGAAATTCCTGGCACTCACTTCGAGCTCCCTGGAATCTGCCGATGGTATTTGATGGACCTCGAAGTACTTATTCCTGGTACGGCTAAAACTGTCGATCTTCTCTTCATACAACGGTTGCAGAGAAGTCCGTGTCGCCTGCTTTTCGATTGCTTGTTCGGCGAGATTGTATGCGTCGAGAGCCTGTTGATATGCGGAAAGAAGGAGCAAACTCCGTGAGGAAGTTACCGAGATTTCATTCTCAGCGGTTGTGGCTATTTTGTAAAATCGGACGAGGAGGTAGCCGAATCCAGCCGCCATTACTATGAGGATTGAAGAAAGGCCCAGAACTAACGCAAGGTTGGAATGGCTACGGCTCGCGAGGAACGAGACTACTTGTTCTCTATTCGATTTACCAGCCACGATGCAGACCCTTATCTTTCTGGTCGCAAATGCGTCTTGGCGAGGTCGACGAAATCGTCACCTGCCGTCCAATCATCATTGACCTTCCTGTTATTTGCCTGTTAAGCTCTTGTAGGCAGCAGCGTCAAGCAGAGAGCCAAGGTCGTTCTTGTCCGCAATCTTGATCTTCACCATCCAACCTTCACCATACGGGTCCTTGTTAACGACATCTGGGCTGTCCTGAATCACTTTGTTCAGTTCCACTACTTCACCGGCAACAGGGGCATAAAGATCGGATACCGCTTTGACAGCTTCAATGGTCCCGAATGACTTGCCCTTGAATAACTTCGTACCAACCTTGGGAACCTCGACAAACACGACGTCGCCAAGTTCACCCTGGGCATAATCAGTAATCCCAATCCATCCAGAGTCACCTTCTACACGTATCCATTCGTGGTCCTTTGTGTATTTCACATTTTCGGGAATTTTCATGACACCCTCTGCTTTTCTATTGTGGTTTTTCGTGCTTAGTCGGTTAGATTGAACGTATCGAGAAATCTTGTATCAAACTCTCCGCTCTGGAATTTTTCATCTGACATCAGTTTCTTATGAAATGGAATTGTCGTCTTGACCCCCTCAATCACGAATTCGTCCAGTGTGTGCCGCATACGGTTGATTGCCTCTGCCCGCGTTTTTGCCTTAACAATGAGCTTGCCGAGGAGCGAATCGTAGTACGGTGGAACCTCGTATCCTGTGTAGATATGAGAATCAACCCTCACGCCCAGACCCCCGGGGAAATGAAGATCAGTGATTCGCCCGGGAGACGGTCGGAAATCGTGATCCGGGTCTTCTGCATTAATGCGACATTCCAACGCGTGCCATTGGGGTTTCGGCTGCCTGGCTTTTAATCGTTCTCCCAACGCCATTTGAATCTGCATTTTGACGAGATCAATACCATACACTTCTTCGGTGACTGGATGCTCGACTTGAATGCGGGTGTTCATCTCCATAAAGTAGAAATTTTTGTACTTATCGAGTAGGAATTCTATGGTGCCCGCACTCTGGTAGTTCACGCTCTTTGCCCCTTTGACCGCAGCCGCACCCATCGCGGCACGAATCTCGGCTGTAATCGCCGGAGACGGCGATTCCTCGACAAGTTTCTGGTGACGCCGCTGGATGGAACAGTCGCGTTCCCCAAAATGGACGACATTCCCGTGCTTGTCTCCCATCAACTGGATTTCAATATGTCGGGGTACTTCGAGATATTTTTCGATATACAGCGAGGGATTGCCGAACGCCGTCTCCGCTTCGTGACTCGCAGTTTTGAAGGAGTTTTCAAGTTCCGATTCTTCACGAACGATCCTCATCCCCCTCCCCCCTCCACCTGCAGTCGCTTTGATAATAACTGGATACCCAATTTCCAGAGCAATCTTCTTTGCATCTTTCACGTCGCTCACGATACCGTCGCTACCGGGAATAACCGGGACTCCCGCCTTACGCATCGTTTCTTTCGCAAGCGATTTGTCCCCCATTCTGGTTATAGCGTTGGCATCAGGGCCAATGAATGTGATTCCGGATGAAGAACAAATCTCAGCAAAGCTTGCATTCTCGGCGAGGAAACCGTAGCCCGGATGGATTGCGTCTGCGTTTGTGACCTCTGCTGCTGCCACGAGCCTCGGGATGTTGAGGTATGATTCTTTGCTGGGAGGTGGACCGATACAGACAGCTTCATCGGCAAACCGGACGTGGAGGGAATACCGGTCCGCCTCAGAGTACACAGCGACCGTTCTGATCCCTAGTTCGCGACACGCGCGGATGATCCGCAATGCAATTTCACCGCGATTCGCGATTAAGATTTTCTTGAACAATGGGTTTCAGGTCTGGTTTGAGTGCTCCGGAAGAACCGGCGTATGTTAAGTCAATGTAGCTTCAACTCTCGGTCACGTTTCGATAAGAAACAGCACCTGGTTGTATTCGACGGGGGTGCCATTCTCCACCATGATTTTTGCGACCTTTCCTGATACGTCGCATTCAATCTCATTCATCAATTTCATCGCTTCGACGATGCACAGCACCGTTCCCGGATTGACTTCCTGGCCTATTTCAACATATGATTCTGCATCGGGTGCCGGGGCTCGATAAAACGTGCCTACGATGGGAGATTTGACTTCGTGGTAATTCACCTTCGGTGCTGGCGGAACCTCTGGAGTCAGTTTGGATTCCATCGGCGGGTAGGAAGGCGCATTGAGTGACTGCGGAAGGAGGGCCTGGTTCGATGGAATTTGGTATTGAACGGAATTCGTGCGATGCCGGACTACACGAATTTTCTTCCCTTCTTCTTCAATTTCGACCTCATCGACATCGCTATTCTCGACGAGCTTTATAATCTTCTTGATGTAACTAAGTTCCATGCGCGCTCCCTGAGACATTCATCCACAGCCATCCGTCGCTTCGGACCGGCGAAGTCAACACGGGTTCTTCGCCTGAATACTCCACCCTAGCTATTGACTCTCTCCAGGTATTGTCCTGTCCTTGTATCGACCCGTATCGTATCACCTTCATTGATGAACAGTGGAACATTGACGGCTGCTCCGGTTTCGGTTTTGGCGGGCTTTGTAGAACCGGTGGCAGTATCGCCCCTCACTCCGGGAATAGTCTCAACGATTTTCAGTTCCACTTTGTTAGGGAGTTCAGCACCTACGATGTCCATACCGACCATCAACAACTGAACGGTTTCGCCCTCTTTCGCATTACGGTAATAATGAACGCCCTGGACGAGGGAAGAAGCACAATTTCCGACACCGATGATTGCTACATTTATTTTACCCAAGATTAATGCCTCCTTTT
>JADGQA010000179.1 GCA_017882185.1 Bacteroidota bacterium | reverse complement strand
AATGCTGCCTGCGTTCCCTTTCCCGATACATCACCGATGGCAACACCTACCCGCTGGTTGCCGAGGTTGATGAAGTCATAATAATCACCCCCCACCTCCAGCGCCGGTGCACAGCGTGATGCGATATCCAACCTGGAAGAGACTGGATTCTTCTTCGGCAGAAAACTCATTTGCACATTCCGTGCAATTTCAAGTTCCTGTTGCAGGCGCTGCCGTTCGGTAATGTGACGTGCAAAGGCCGGAGCAATTTCGTCAATATCCGCAATCTCCTTTTCCCGAATTGTCATCGCGATTGCGACAATCAGCACGACGGCTGTCAACAGTACGAGGATGATGGCTGAATTGTAATAGGTTGCATTCCCCGCCAGGAAGAGTCCCGCGGTTTCCTGAGCAGTATTCAATGTGAACATGGATAGGAACGCAGCCAGAGCATCGAATCGATAAAACGTCCAGACGGATACCGCACTCACGAGCACGGATACGAGCATCGCGATCGAATACGGATGGAGATGTCCGGGGTTCATGACGCCGAGGATAACTGAGCCCAGTGCGAGGAAAAGGATCCCGGACGACACATACTTGCGAAGGAACGAGAGCGCGAAAAGGATGCAGAATGCGTACACGAAGAGTGTCGAATAAATTCCGTGCCCGACGACGTAAAGCCACGGTGACGCCAAATCAAACGTATGGAGGGGATTATCGCTTGAACTGGTCGTCCACAAGGGCGTGATGAGCCCGCCAATCTTCACCAAGATGAGCCAGAGTGCGAAGCCGGAACATCCCAGCGCAATCCCGCGGATCACGTTTGCGCCGATACGCGAATGAAAGAAGTGACCTTTCATGATCAGGTCAAACGACACGAATTTTTCCTTCCACGATTCACGGACGACAGTTTCACAGACAGCCCATATAAGAACGAGGGCGCCGCCCATGAACACAGGCGCAAAAATAAGAGGAATGAGAATCTCCCAGCTTGTTTGATTCCGGACCGATAGAAAGATCTCCACATCTGCGAGAAAGCCGGCAGTAATTCCTATGATCAATGCAAGCCGGAAACCAATTTCATACGATCGGAATCGTTTGAAAGCAATGACCACCATAGCGATGCCGACCACGACGTACAGCAGGGCCACGATAATTTCAAAGATATTTTCGGAGTCACTCTTGGCAAATTGTTCCGGCACGACCGGGTCTGCTTCGAATTTCGATACGATGTTCCCCGCGATCGTAACCTTTGCTTTCACGGGATCGTGCAGGACAGGGGAGACGGTCGTCCAGGTCACTTCGTAATCTGTTCGGAATGGTCGTTCAATCATTTTCTCCGAAGCAACAGCACTTGTGTCACCCACCAGTTTTCCGATTGCGGTGTACTTTCTCAGGAATGCAGAGGAGAGAGTTTTGGCTTCTTCCCTCGACAAGCTCGTGAGTTTCGTGCTATCCGGGACCTTTCGTGTGAATCCGAGCACGTCGCCGCGTGTGTCGAACTGAAAGCTCATGTCCCCGCGCAAAATTTCTGCGACATCTTCGACATCCTTGTCGGTCTTTCCGCTACCTCCGAAGGAAAAACTCAGATCACCTCCCTTTCTCCAGCGCACGTTCCAGTAGTAAGCAGAAACGCTGTCGCGAAGGAGATGGTTTGACCGTTCAATGCCGAAGCTTTTTTGCGTCTGTCGCAACAGGGAACGATTGATTTGGAACTGCACATCGGTTGAAAGCCCCCTTTCGTCGACACCAATCTCGTTCAAAATTGAACGGGAGTGCTGAACGATTTCTTTACCATCAAGGGGGAGATGAATTCCACCGTATGGATGAGCGACGGGAACAAGCCAGGAGATCAATACGAGGGAAACGGCCAGCAGAAGAAAAAATGGTAGAAGCGTCTTTAGCGTTTGCATGATGAGGGAGACGGACCTGTAAAGCGTCTATGATCGATCATCCTTGTGGGTCGGACCACATCAAATCAGGATTTTGGGACTTTCGCGAGCTCGTCTTCGATGAACTCCCGCACGACGGGTTTTAGATAAATTTCTTCGATGCCGACTTCTGCCAATGCTTGTGCAAGAATGGAGGTCCTTTTCTGCGGCGCCAGTCGTTTGTTGATGACGATAATGCGCTCGGCTTTCAGCACGCAGAATCCACCGTCGAAATCGCCCTTTTCATATCGAACGGAGATACTGCTTTTTTCTGCGAGCTCTTCGAGCTCTTTCAGTAATTGGTCTTGCGTCATTGTCTTGAGTTGTCCCTGAGTGTCGGGTCTTCGGAGCGGCCCTCCGCTAACTTATCCAATTTTGCGGTGAGTTCCAAACACGTGCGCTCGAAGGCTCATTGCTCTTCCTTCTTGAGAATGGAAACTCTGCTCCACCACGACTTCAATTTGTTACCGGTCCAGATCGTCAACAGAAAAAAGGCAAAGCCGCCTACCAAGTCAATAACATAATGATATCGCAGGTACACGGTTCCCAGGATAAGAAGTGCGGCGAGTGTGGCAACGAGCCATTTCGAGTGCAGCTTGTAATGAAAGGCAAGGTATGTGCAAATAAGAGTCAGCTGCGTGTGTCCACTCGGAAAGACGTCCCTCTGGACGACGTCGATCTGATTTGGAAGGCCCGACGAAATCGATTCTCCGGCGTTTATGATTGCACGGAAGAGTGGAGTGAAGAAAATGCCGGGAAGGTCACGATCGAGTTCCGCAAAATTGTGGAGCGTGAATCGCGGTCCGACTGCCGGGAGAAGGAAATATCCAAGATAGGAGAGGTAGAATCCGTAAACGATCAGAAAGGCAGCATGGTCGAACCTGTCGATCGGATATCGGCGAAAGATCTCAACACCAACAAGGATGAAAATCAGATAGTATGAAAAATAGGCAGACTGGAAAATCTCGGTAATGAGTGGATGAGAGAATTGGTAGACCCACTGGGTCGGATTGACGCCGAATATCCAATGGTCGATTGCAATGAACATTTGATCGTAGTCGGTGGGGTTGATCCGGTGTATCATCTGATAGATCTCTTTGAAAACAAGAATAACGAGGAGGTAGCAGTACCATCGATGGATTCCGACAAGTAGTCTTGATTCCCTCGATTCTGCCAACCACGCAATGAAGAAAATCAATCCAATGACAACGACGTCGATGACGACAAGTTCTTTCCACAGCACGACCCGGGAACAGAACAAGAGATTGAGAAACGTCAGGAGAAGAAGGAACACGATGCTTACAAAATCTACCGGAGATAATGAAGAAACGAGGCGTCTGATACTCATAAGTCTGGTGTCAGTATTTCATCGATAGTGTGGCTGCATGTGGCCTCAAAAGACTGCTCAGGTGCACGAAATCAGAGGGGGATAGTTGCTCAGGTCGCTTCGAGAAGTCGAAACGGATTTCATCAAGTTGATGTTCGGTGAACCCCATCATTCTCAGACCGTTCCGAATCGTTTTCCGCCTTGTGCCAAATGTGCAACGAACAATGTTCCGAAGGAGGCGCTCGTCGACGGGCGCCAGGTTTTTGCCGAACTCAAACCTTACGACGGCCGAATCGACCTGTGGTCTTGGATGGAACGAATTGCGCGAGACTTTGAAAAGAAGCTTTGTGTCTGCGTAGAATTGACTGAACACGGAAAGAATTCCATAAGCTTTGCTTTCTGTGTGTGCGACGAGTCTGGCGGCGACCTCCAACTGCATCGTTAGAGTCGCATGCTGGACCCAAGCACGCTGATCGAACAGCCAGAACATGATTTCCGACGTTATGTAGTACGGGATATTGCCGACGATGCAAAGATTTTGACCGAATCGCTTCGCCAGCTCCTCGAGGTTCACCGAGAGAACATCCTGTTCAAGCAGGAGCAACCGCGGGCCAAATCGCTCCTTGAGAATGTTTGCAGCCCGGGGATCAAGCTCCACCCCAACAACCGTCGACGAAGCCTCGAGCAAGAGCTTGGTGAGATCTCCCTGTCCCGGTCCGATTTCGAGGATGACATCGTTAGGCTGAGCGTGCAGACTGTCAATGATCTTCCTGGCGATGTTCTGATCGCGCAGGAAATTTTGGCCAAGTGACTTTTTTGGTGCGAGCATCGATGTCAATCAAAAACCAATGTACGCAAGGCGAGAGGAAATATCAATGAACACCTCGAGAGTTTCTTGCAGGCCTCACACGCAGACCTGTTCTTGCATCTCGCTCGATTTTCGTGTACTTTGGTTTCAGTCTTAAGTCAGGAAAAGTCAAGGTAAATGCCCCCAAGCCGCAAGGATTCCCCCCGCTCGAAAACGCCGTTCGTATCCATCGTTGTGCCGCTCTACAACGAGGAAGAGTCTCTCCGTGAACTCGCCGCCGAGATTGCTGAAGTCTCGAAGGAGATGGGGAAATCCTATGAAATTATCTTTGTCGACGACGGCAGCACCGACCGTTCCTTCGAAGTCCTGAGAGAACTTCATGCCCACGATTCCCATGTCAAAGTCATCCGTTTCCGAAGAAACTTTGGAAAATCCGCCGCGCTTTCGGTTGGCTTCAAAGAAGCATCCGGAGAATATGTCATAACGATGGATGCCGACCTTCAGGATGATCCAAAGGAAATTCCGGGACTCATTGCGGCGATGGGTGATTCATACGACCTGGTCTCGGGATGGAAACAAAAGCGGCACGACCCGCTTTCGAAAACACTTCCTTCCCGGTTCTTCAATTATGTGACGGGAAGAATGACCGGAATTCCTATCCATGATTTTAATTGCGGACTCAAGGCATACCGCAGGGTTGTCATCAAGAGCCTGAGCGTACACGGGGAGCTTCACCGGTTTATACCAGTGCTGGCTCACTGGGCAGGCTTTCGAGTTACAGAGAAAGTCGTTCAGCATCATCCACGGAAATTCGGCAAGACGAAATATGGCGTCAGCAGGTTCTTCAATGGCTTCCTTGACTTGCTGACCGTGCTATTCACCACTCGCTATCTGAGACGCCCGCTTCATCTGTTCGGAGTCTGGGGTATTGTCTCCTTCGTCATTGGTGCAATGATTGACGGGTATCTATCCGTGGAACGGGTGCTAGGTCTCACTTCCCTAAGCGACCGTCCACTGTTTCTTGTTGGATTCCTGCTCATCATCATCGGCGTTCAATTCGTTTCCATCGGGTTGTTGGGAGAAATGATCACACGGCAGGAACGCGATGAAGAAGTATATTCGATTCGCGAAACATTGGGATAGAAGGAACTTCCTGGTGTAACTGCGTTTGCCTCCAACTTGCGGACGATCTCATTTCCCAAATCTACCTGCACTCCGCGCACGCAAAAAAAACCTCCTTGCATCACTGAAAATTCACTCCGAAAGCCTGAAAATCTTGGAATTACGTCAACGATTGACGATATTCTCATCCGATGGCGACATCCCTCGTCACGTATCAAGAGGTTCTGCAACGGCACCATAGGGAGACTTCTCGGGTGTTGACTTCAACCACTCTCAGAGACATCCAAGTTGATTGATTGAAATGACGCAGCTGATTCAACATCAGATTGAAATCCAAAGTAACCAGCATGCATGGGAATCAAAGCCCCTCCTGAGGGAAATCTACCGCCAATTCTATAGTTCCATACGGACACTTATTGATTTAACCATTCCAGGGACCGTGGTCGAAATAGGCTCTGGGATTGGGAATCTGAGAGATCATGTCAAGAATGTCGTTTGCACGGATTTATTCAGGAATCCATGGCTCGACGTTGTGTGTGATGGGTACCGATTGCCATTCAGAGACGGGTCGGTCTCGCACCTTGTGCTTTTCGATGTCTTCCATCACCTTCAAGCTCCAAAGGCATTTCTTCTGGAAGCACGCCGTGTTCTTGGAAGATCCGGGAGGGTCATCTTGTTCGAACCCTACATCAGTCTGGCTTCTCATCCTGTCTACGGCGTACTTCATCACGAACCCATCGCCTGGAAGAAACCGATCGACCTCAATGCATCTCCACCGCAGAGGCACGACTACTACGCCGCACAAGGAAATGCAACACGACTTTTCTTCCGGAACGGAATGTCGGGATTTGCGAATGACTGGAACGTTTTCTTCAAGGCTGCTTATTGCTCTTTTGCGTACCTCCTCTCCGGGGGATACAGCAAGCCGGCGTTTTATCCGGCGAGCCTGCTGCCTGCCATGAACTGGATCGATACCAGGCTGTCCAGGTTGCCGGGCGTCTTTGCGTCCCGATGCTTGATCGGATTGACTCCCGCGAAAAACTGACCAACACGATGAATAATCTTGAGAAGTATTTTGATTCCATTTCCGGGCGTTGGGATTCGTGGAAGGCGCGGAATCGGTATTACCACGGGAACATAGAAAAGCTCTTAAAGTTTCTGATCCCACAAGGATCATCCGTGCTTGAGGTCGGTTGTGCAACGGGAGATCTCTTGAATGCCGTCAGTCCCGGACTCGGAATGGGTGTAGACTTCAGCGCGAAGATGATCGAACTCGCGCGACGTAAGTATACCGGGTTGACGTTTGAAAAAATGGATGCGGAAGAACTCCGGATAAGAAAAGAGTTTGATTTCGTCATCATGTCAGACCTGGTCGGCCATTTGCAGGACATCCAAAGGACGTTTGAAAAAGTCCGCCCGCTCTTGCACCGTCGTTCCCGGCTAATTTTGACCTACTACAATTTTGTATGGGAACCTGTCATCATTCTTGCCGAAAAACTTCATCTCAAGACACCCCAGCCGCGACAAAACTGGATCAATGGATACGATCTCGAAAACTTGCTGATACTATCGGATTATGACATCGT
Organism: Bacteroidota bacterium; assembly: GCA_017882185.1. Lineage (GTDB taxonomy): Bacteria > Bacteroidota > Ignavibacteria > UBA10030 > UBA10030 > JADGQA01. The sequence goes on along the minus strand of JADGQA010000179.1, from coordinate 637 downwards.
ACGAACAGGATATCGCTTGTTGTTCCCCAAAAATATCCCTGTCATTTCCTGGTTGCTGAACAAGTATCTTTCGCAACTGCCAATAATTCGAAAGCTCTGTGTCGTTCGTTTCATCGTTGCGCGGCCGCGGATGACGGAGTCCGACACGAAGAAGTATACAGCTTCGATTATTGTCCCCGCACGCAACGAACGAGGGAACATTGAGGCAGCTGTGCGGCGAATACCGAAGTTGGGGAAGTGGACAGAAATCATATTTGTGGAAGGGCACTCCAACGATGGAACACTCGATGAGATCAAGCGAGTCGTCCAGAAATACCGGCGAACTCGTCATGTTTCATATTTCGTCCAAACCGGAATCGGCAAAGCGAATGCTGTGCGCGTGGGATTCGAAAAAGCATCCGGCGACATCTTGATGATACTTGATGGCGATTTGACGGTAGCTCCTGAAGATTTGCCGAAATTCTTTGAGGCACTGGCTTCAAACAGAGGGGAATTCGTCAATGGTAGCAGGCTCGTGTACCCTATGGAGAAACAAGCAATGCGCTTTCTTAATCTTATGGGGAATAAATTCTTCAGCTTGATGTTCACCTATTTGCTTGATCAACGATTCAAGGACACACTTTGCGGCACAAAGGCG
>JADGQA010000178.1 GCA_017882185.1 Bacteroidota bacterium | reverse complement strand
GAACGAGGTCAGGGAAGAGTCTGCCATCTGTAAATTTCCTGCAGCAATACAAAGCGATCCCAACCGCAAGGAGAAAAATCAGAAAACCCGGCAGTGGGATGGGAGTCAGACCGGTGACAAGCATTGGTGCCCCTGCGACGATGATCTTTGTCTGAAGTGTGGCGTGAATGTGCTTCCAACGAAATGCGTAATGATAGAGCAAAGTCTTGAGGATCCAAGGGATCAGGATTGAGACGAGATAAACTAGAACATTCATTTGAGGCACTGCAATGACGTTTTCATTTGGACAAGTTCTGCCTTTGGACTCTTTCGATGTGCCGTGAAATATCTGACCTCACCCTCCCCTCTCCTAGAAGGAGAGGGTTTCCTGCACACATCCTGCCAGATGATGAGTCTATTTTGTTTTTCGGTGCGTGAAGAGCAATCCGGACCATCTCGCATCGACAGCGCACACTTTGTAGTCGACAAGGCCGACACTGAGACCGACTTCACGCACATTACGTTCCGACAAGTCTGTTTGAACGCCCGACGAGTGTTTTGGCCAGATAATCCAGACCCGCTCCGTCAACGCGGCAATGTTCCGGATGTGAGACTGATAATCGTGGAGGGAAGTCGTGAACCATAGTGTCAGCGTCTGCGTGCCGCGAGGATCGCGAAGGAGCTTTACGCCTTCTGGAAGCCTGCCAAGAGTTTGTTCGAATTCATCTGGAGCATCAATAAGAGCAACCGTCAAACCGCGTAGGATGCCGAGCTTCTTTGGCAACGGTGTTCCTGAATATCCGGCCAGGGCGGATTTTGGCACCACCAGTTCGGTCTTTGGTCGAACAAGTGCGCGCTTGAGGGACGAGCGAATCGTACTCCAGGAAGCGTACGTTGCATCCGGCAAATGTTTTCTTATTCCGGCGATTTTGTCCCGTTCACCTCCGACCAAGACCAACGGCACATTTCGAGTCTTGCCGTTCTTCCGGAGAATGATCGCAATATCTCTCCCCTGAGATGGGAGCCTCGACAAATCGATGATTACGACTGAGGGAGGTTTCTCTGCAATCACTCTGAGCGAAGGCATTCCTCTCGGAAGAATGTGAGTTGTTTTGAAACCGGAGCGTCGAAGGACAGTTGCTTTCGACTTCGCTTCTTCAGCGTTCCAATGTATGAGATAAGCTGTCTGCAAGCTGGTAGGAAATTTTCAAATGGTTAATCCAAGACAATTGATGGCAGGCCAGCGGTTTGGAGCTGATCATTGAGCTTCGTGAGATCCTTCTTCTGAATGGTGTCCCATCGTTCGAAGAGCCGTGTAAGATTTTTCTCCGTCACGTTGAATGCGGCGACACCCTGCGTGGTGGGCACTGCATCCGCGCCCTGAAAGAGGTCCATCAATCCTTGCAGCTCGCCCGACACTCTGTTGAAAGTCGGTTCCGCAGCTCCCGCGAGCCCACGCCGGAATCGACGACCGCCACCGCCTCCCCCAACTATTGAACTGACTTCTTGCTCGAACGAAGTCAATGAGTCAGCCACTGCTCCTCGTCCTGCTCGTTCGTGCAAATCTTTCAGCTGCGCGTTGAGTTTTTCGATCTTCAAAAGCACTTCGCGAATTCTCTGCACTCCATCGTACGCTTTCATCGAGAGCGTGAACTGCTGCTGCAATCCGGCCGGTGAGATCTTGACGCGCGGGTCCATCTTGACCCTAAGTGGTTGTGTGTAGATGTGACCATTCACGGTGAGTTTGAGCGTATAATTGCCGGGAAGTACCCACGGACCCAGCGGCAGCCGCGGAGTGTCATGATCGATTGCCGAGATGGGGAATTCGGCTCGTTGTCCTTCGGGAGGAGGAAAATGAAGATCCCAGGCAAACCGCTGCATGCCCGGTTCAGCCGGAAGGATTTGCTGTGGCCTGGTCCAGTACATCGGTATGTTGAGTTCCTTTTCGTCAACCGGCTCCGGCTTGTCGTCACTTGCGAATCGTCGGACGAGATTGTTGGACGCATCGAAAACTTCTAGAGTAATCGGGCCTGCCGGCTTCGATTTGAGATAGTAATTGATGATCGCCCCATCAGGTGGATTCTTGCCGGCAGGTTCTTCCGGCGGGAGAGGAGTGTCCGTATTGTTGTTCCATCGCACGCGATACGCAAGCTCAGGTTTGAAGAGGAATGCATCCGAGGCGGCAACATCGGCGTTGAGTTGTCTCAGGGGAGTTATGTCGTCAAGGATCCAAAAACTCCGACCGTGGGTCCCCACGACAATATCATCGTCGTGAATGACGAGATCTCGAATGGATGTTGCAGGCATATTGAGTCGGAGTGACTGCCAGTCATCACCATCATTGAATGAAACGAACACCTGTGTCTCCGTGCCGCAGAAGAGCAAACCTTTTCGTTCGGGATCTTCCCGAACAGTATTCACCGGAGCATTAGGAAGTCCCTTTGTGATTGCCTGCCAGGTCTTTCCGCCATCGTGTGTCCTGTAAATATGAGGGTGAAGGTCGTCCAGACGGAATCTGTTGATCGCTGTGTAGGCCGTCTCTGTATCAAAGTGCGATGCATCGATCATCGAAACCTTGCTCCATGCTGTAAGGTCCGGAGGCGTCACGTCCTTCCAGGCTTTTCCGCCATCGCGCGTGATGTGGATGAGGCCATCGTCGGTTCCCGCCCAGATGAGGTTCACATCTTTGTAGGATGGAGCGACTGCGTAGATGACTCCCCGTCTTGGTTGGTTGGCCATTTCGGGAGTCCGGAACGCACCGATGTTTGCGGGTACGTCTGGTTTCTCGCGCGTCAGGTCTGGGCTGATCACACTCCAACTGTCCCCGCCAGTCGTCGTCTTGAAGAGAACATTGCCAGCAAAGAACAAGATGTGGGGATCGACGGGCGAGAATATGACGGGTTCCGTTCTGATAAATCGATACTTGCCACTGCGGACGGCCTCAGGAGAAACGTCCTGAACCTGTCCCGTATTCTTGTCATAGCGCGAGATCTTTCCTCCGTAGATCAAATTCGGATGAAGAGGATCGGGAGCGATGTAGCCGTACTCTTCTGCGCCGACAGAATGCCATTCACGAAATGTTATTTCGCCGTCGTTGCCACAGCTGGCGATTCCGATGGAACCGCTTTCTTGTTGTCCGCCGTACACCCAATATGGGAATTGATTATCCGTGCTGACGTGATAGAATTGCGCAGTGGGTTGGTTGTACCAGGAACTCCACGTTTCACCGCCGTTGACGGTCAATGTGGCCCCCTGGTCGACAGCAAGGAGAATAATCTCCGGGTTGTCGGGATTGATCCAGATGGTGTGATAGTCGTCGCCGCCGGGCGCGCCTTTGAATCCGGTAAAACTCATTCCGCCATCCGTCGATTTCCAGCATACGATGTTTGCGCTGTAGACGACATCTTGATTCTTCGGATCGACCTTCACCTCTGCAAAATCATCGCCGCGACCCCAGATACGCGGATCGCCGTTGATACGCTTCCAATTTTCTCCCGCGTCCTCCGAACGATACAGCCCGCCCACTTCCTCTGATGCGTCGACAAGTGCGTAGATCCGATTGGGATTGCTTGGTGCAATACAGAACCCGATTCGCCCGAGTCCCTGCTGAAACGTTGGAAGGCCGTTCGTAAGCTTTTTCCAGGTCGAGCCACCGTCTGTGGACTTGAAGAAACCGCTATTCGGCCCGTGCCAGGCACCGTTTTCCCACGGTCCTTCGCGTGCCTCCCATAGAACTGCATAAACGATTTGAGCGTTGGATGGATCAAATGAGAGCGCGATGGCTCCAGTATTTTCATCCTTGTAAAGAACTTTCTCAAAAGTTTTGCCTCCATCAGTCGATCGATAGATTCCTCGTTCCTCGTTGGGGCCGTACGGATGGCCGAGTACGGCAACAAAAATCCGATTTGGATCGTGCGGGTCGATGATGATCGATCCGATTTGCTGTCCATCGCCGAGTCCAAAATGTTGCCAGGTCTTGCCGGCATCCGTAGATTTGTAAATGCCGTCTCCAGTGGATAAATCAGGTCGGTGCAATCCCTCGCCGCTGCCGACGTAAACGACGTTCGGGTCCGAAGGAGCGACTGTCACGGTCCCAATCGAACCGGTAGGTTGATCATCAAAGATCGGTGTCCACGTGTGTCCAAAGTCATTTGTTTTCCAGACACCTCCGTTGTTGACGCCGATATAGAAGACGTTGGGTTGACCCGGAACCCCAGCTGCACCGACCGTACGGCCGGCACGGTGAGGTCCGATCATTCTCCATCGCATGTTTTGATAGAGGTTGGGATTGTATTGCTGAGCAACGAGGGGCGAAATCTGCAAAGCAAGGATGATTAAGCCAACAATAAGAAACACGCGGCCAAATGATCGCACAATGAATCTCCTCGATTTAGATTTTAGGTTTTCGGCGTCGGAAATATACTATGTTGAGGTGACCACTGCAACACCGACTTTGCACGAGCATTGCTGCATCTGTTCGAAACGGGTCTCGACTGATTCATATCCCGCTTCGGCCTGACTGCTCCGACGATGTCCGCAAGGTGGTCACGATAATCACCGTTACAAATCGGCTCCGCAACAATATTGAAGATGCCGTTCGAAGGCCGGACTTGGAGCGCTTTGGCGAATGCCGATGCCATATCCGCGACGTGAACGAGCGAGATGAATTCATTACCATCTCCGGAAATCACCTCTTTTCCTTCTTTCAGTCTTTGGACTGCTCCTTCCTGAAATGTTCCAGGACCGACAAATATGCCTCCACGCAGTATGCACCAACCCACGTTGGCGTCGCTGAGCCGCCTGACCTGATCTTCCATGATCGTGACCGGATCGCTTTCGGGAGGGCCCTGAAGAGGAGGAGCAAAGGGAACGTCTTCATCGATCCAATTGTCGCCGAGATCAGGATACCTCATCGTGATACTCTGTTGAATGTAGTATTTGATTCTGGAAGCGATGGATGCCTGAAGGAGGCGCTGTGTTCCCACTGTACGTAGCCGTGTGTTCAAGTCCCACGCGCCGGGAGCTGTAAAATCGCTCGGGATGGCGGTGGCAATATGCAGAACTGCATCAAATCCGTGTAGCAGGGAAGGAAGTTGTTGTGGTGCGTCGTCGGACAGTAAATCGAATGTACGGCAATCAGCGCTTCTGGGAAGCCGGGAACGTTTTTCATCCGTGAAACGCGCGAGCGCGCGAACCGCAAACTCATTTTCCAACAGAAGCGGAACAAGGGAACGGCCAAGGACTCCTGTTGCACCAACAACACAGACATTCATTGTTTTCGCCACATCATTGATCCGTCTCTATTGCTTCGCCTCATATTTCTTGATAACCAAGTATTTCAGAACGGTGTCGCCGACATTCCTGATCCCGTGCTTTGAATTTGGCGGGCAGTAGAAACTCGTGTATGGTCCGGCTGTCTTCGTTTGGCCATTGAGAAAAAACTCCGCGTGTCCCTCAAGAACGAAGAAAATCTCATCTTCCGCATGGGAGTGAGGCGGATGCGTTGCGGCGTGCGGTGCCACCACACTCATCTTGACGGTTCGACCATCCAGGAAGTTCTTGTCCACAAACCAATACTGATAACCGACCTGTGTGGTCTCTGCCTTGGACACATCGAACTTCTTAACACAGTTTTCCATCGTGTAGCGCTTCTGTGTTGTTTCAGGTCCCGTGTGGTTGCTGGTTTGAGCTGCCACGGATCCAACTACGAAGAGAGTCAGAAGAGAGATAGAAATGCCGTTCATCTTGAGCCTCCTAGATAACAAACCGTTCGCTCGGCCAAATATTCTGGAATGTTGTTTCCATCCCCCGACAAATGAAGAACTGACGCCCGTTCTCGTAAGGCATGCAAAGATTGCATTCGGTTTTGAGCGATGGCTCGACCGATTTGTAAGCCCGTTGCAGATCATCCAGATTCGCCTTGAGATCTCGACGGCTTCCCAGGATGATTGCTATGTCACCAGTCTTCTCGCCGGGACCCCAGTACCAATAGCTGTTATGAGCGCACAGCGCATCGGGAAGCCCGTACTGTTTTCCGAAGAAATCAATCGCTGCCGCTTCACCGTAGTTCCGGACGTAGATCACGCAGTTCGATCGTTCCCCGGGTGTCAGGGTTTGGTAGATCTTTGCGGCGGTGGCAGCAAATTCTTCCCAACCGAATTCATCTGCATATCCTTGCGGGAGGACGCTGACCGAGGTCCGTTCTTCCGACTTCGGTGTGAACCCAAGCAATTTCTGATACTCGATGAATTTCCCAATCGGAAGGACGGGGAGCGCAAGCGGAACGGCCAGGACTGTGAGAGCAACCATCAGGCATGGATATACTGCTTTCATCCATCTCCACGGTCGATTCTGCCACGATCGTTCGAGAATTACTGATCCCCCGGCGAGCAAGACTGGATAAGCGGGGGAGAGATAATACGCCTTGCCGTTCCCGACAGCAAAGATCGCGAAGAGGATCACATACAGCCAGCTCAAAAACCGCAGTCGTTTTCCATCGGGATGGAAAAAAAAGAAGTAGAGTCCAAAAAGCCATATCGGCGCGTTGAAGAAATTGACTTCACGGAATTGTCCCAGGAGGAATTCGAGCAAGGGAGTAGGCACATTCTTCTGCTGGCTGGCATTCCGCATGAACTCGATCGATGGAAGTCCGTTCTTGATTTCCCACAAAAGGTGGGGAAGAAACAGAACGAAGGCGATCAACGCGCCGAGCCAGAACCATTTTGTTGCAAGATGTTTTCGAGAGGGTGTCAGGAGGAGTGAGGCAATAAGGCCGACGCAGAGGAATCCGACAGAATATTTGTTCAGGAGGCCGAGGCCAATGACCACTCCAAACCAGATCCAAAGTCTGGGCCTGTCTTCCACGAAAATCTTAACCACAATGTAGATCGCAAGTGCCCAAAAGAATACGTCAAACGCGTTCATCGAGAAATATCTTCCCGCCCCAAGCAACACGTGTGCGGCGACGATGGATAGCGAAGCAAGTCCTTGAGCAAATCGTCCTCCACCAAGTTGTCTTGCCGTCAGGGCGGCGATGATGACGACTCCGGCGCCCGCAATGGAAGGGAGGAACCGGATGGCCTGGAGTGAGTCACCGGCTATCCAGCGCGTAATAGCAAGGATGAAAATTGAGAGCGGTGGCTGGTCAACATATCCCAGGGCAAGATGCTTGCTGCAGGCTATGTAGTAAAGCTCGTCCCGGAAATAACCGTAGTCGTTGTGAAAAACGATTTGAATGACAAGTTGCGCGAGAGCGATCATTATTGGAACTCGCAGATCGCTGGCAAGAATCTTGCGAAGGAAAGGGAATTTGTCGGCCATCGGACCTTACGTGCAAAGTGGTTGACACTGCTGGCTTCACGTTAACACATAGAAAATCGTTTTGCAAGAGGAAGGGCGGGACACAGCAGGTGCGGAG
>JADGQA010000177.1 GCA_017882185.1 Bacteroidota bacterium | reverse complement strand
CAGAATGCAAAATTTTTGAACCCCCTTTCTATAAAGTGCTCACTTGCCATTTTTGCAATCGAAAGAGAATTTGTTTTTATAACCGGTAAATTTTTTGGGATTGAAGAATCATGTTGAACAAGGATTGTGGGAATCTTTAACTTCAGCAATTCATTCTTTATTAAAGAATCGCGCATGATAATTCCGTCCGGTTTCCAGTTGGTTAAATGAGGGATAGAAGACTTTAAACCAATCTGTTCTTTGTAAAAAGTCCATGGACCGTTTAATAGAGAGTAACGCGCAATGCCGATGATTAATTGTCTTCCAAATTCACGCGATGTTTCGACCAGTAAAACTATTCGTTTCATATTTTATATGTTTCTCTAGCTTATCCTGAAGTATTATCGATTTCACATTTATTCTAAAACGAATGCGTATTCCTCTCCCGGTTTAGTCTCAACATCGTAGAGGAAGGTTTGTCTTAACTTAACCGTCTCCATCTTCGCCTTTAGGGAAATCAAGGGCTTTTTTATTTGTGCCACATGATAAAATGGATTACTATTCTCCCCTTTAGCTTTAACAAGAATTGCGCCATCTTCACTCTTCAGCGGCGAGTAAGAACGGATTCGGCAATTGCCTCCTAAGTTGGACTTGATGAGCAGCTTAGAGATATTTCCATTTCTCCATTCCATATTTTCGATTTCAAATCCGCCACGAGCACGAAGACCTTTTACTTCTCCGTTTTTCCAATAGTCAGGTAACGCAGGAAGAACGAAGATTGCGCCATCATCACTCTGCAAAAGCATTTCAGCAATGCCGTTAGTGAAACCAAAATTCCCATCGATTTGAAAAGGAGGATGAGCATCAAACATGTTTGGATAAGTACCACCTTTTTCAAACTGCGGTTTATCAACCAGATTTATCTGGTTACTTATTAGTTTATAGGCATGGTTGCCATCAAGAAAACTTGCCCACAAATTAATTTTCCAATTCATCGACCAGCCCGTTGAAGGATCGCCCCGGTAAATGAGGGACCGTCGCGCGGCATCAAACAGTTCAGGGGTACGAAACGGGGAGATCTGATTCGATGGGTACACGCCGTACAGGTGCGAAACGTGCCGATGGTGGTCTTCGGGATTGTCCCAGTCTTGAATCCACTCCTGCAATTGACCATGCTGACCAACCTGCATCGGCGGCAATCGCTTCAGCGCTTCGTCAACTCGGGCAACAAATTCCTTGTCTTTCCCCAGGATTCGTGCAGCTCGTATCGTCTTTGAGAATAGGTCGAACAACAACTGGTTGTCCATCGTTGTGCCGGCAGAGATCGATGATTCGGGATGTGATGCCGGTGCGTTTTCTGGAGAAACAGACGGACAGACTACCAACCAATCGTGGCCCGGATATTCGATCAGGAAACTAAGGAAGAACTCTACCGCGCCTTTCATAATCGGGTAGACCGATTCAAGATATTTCTTGACACCGTTGAATTCATATTTTTCCCACAGGTGCTGGCAAAGCCATGCGCCGCCCATCGGCCACATTCCCCAAAAAGAGCCATCGATCGGTCCGTTGATCCGCCAAAGATCGGTGTTGTGGTGCAGCACCCACCCCTTTGCGCCGTACATGGTTTCTGCCGTCTGTCTTCCCGTAACGGAGAGTTCTCGTATCATCTGGATAAGAGGCTCATTCATCTCACTGAGGTTCGTCTGCTCGGAAGGCCAATAGTTCATCTCCGTGTTGATGTTCACCGTGTACTTACTGTCCCACGGTGGATAGAGTTGATCGTTCCACAACCCCTGCAGCGTTGCAGGTTGGCTACCCGGTTGGGAACAGGAAATGAGAAGATACCGGCCGAACTGGAAATAGAGCGCAACGAGTTGGGGGTCGTTGCTCTGGGCAAATCGGGCAATGCGAACATCAGTGGGGTTCTTTACGGAGTCAGTGACTCCCAAATCAAGGCTTACCCGATTGAAAAATTTCTGATACGCCGCAACGTTGTCCCGAAGTGCTTGTTCAGAAGTTTTCTTCAACGCGTCCCTGAGATATGCTTCAGCCCTCGCACCTGCATCGGCACTGATATCGGCATAGTTCTTCACGCTGGAGGCAATGGAGATATAGAGCGTGGCCCTATTGGCGTTGGTGACTGCCAATGCCGTATCGGTAGCATGTACTGCCCCGCCGTCGGCAAGAATTTCGACCTGCGCCTGAAATTGCACCTTACCTTTTACCGAATCGCAGTCGCCCGTGACGCCTGACATGATCAGCGTGTTATCGCTCCTTGTTGAGATTTTAACCGCGGCAGGCCTGTCCATCGAAGCGGAGAAATTGATTGACCCGGGTTTGTCCGATGAGATTCGGACAATAACGACCTGGTCTGGGAACGAGGCGAATGCCTGACTCTCGTAGCGCACGCCATCAACTGTGTAGCGGGTCGTTTCCACGGCCTTTGCGATATCGAGTTCCCGGTAGTAATCGGTATAGTGTTCATGTCCCGGAAATACCAGGCGGAGGTTTCCGACTGTCTGGTACGGCATCCCTTGCGAGATTTTGCTGATAAATTTTTGATCGATCAGATTCTGCGCGTTTTTGTACTTACCCGCAAAGATCAATCTCCTGACCTCCGGCAGAGCTTCCCGTGCATTGGGATTATCGTTCCGATTGGGTTGTCCACCCCACACAGTGATCTCATTGAGTTGAATTGTCTCTATGCTCGGATCTCCATAGACCATGGCTCCCAATCGACCGTTCCCGATCGGCAACGCTTCGACCCACTTTCTGGCGGGATGGTTGTACCAGAGTCTTAATCCGTTATCGCTTTGGGCAGACAAATGCTGCGCGACCAGCAATGCGCAAACAAAAAGAACCCTATTCGTCTTCATGGATTTCTTCTGTTCCCAGTGAAATTGTCCCTGCTAAACGATTCTTGCCCTGATTCACATCAGCAAGTGTAGCAAATAAGATTGCTCTAGTGCCTGGGCTGCTATTTCACAGCATCTTGATCTCAGATTCTTCCATCGGAACGCCCTGGGCACTTTCACAGATCATGAGTCGAATATCTTCTGTGGCAGATCAACAGCAAGACTATGAACCCTAGCTACCCCCCGAACTCATAACCACAGAAAGACCGAACCTTGGTATCCGGAGTTGAGCGTAACCAGTCGGCCACTTAGGAAGCAAGTATTATTTGAGCGTTGTTAAAGGATTCACCGTCCCCTCGGTTTTGCTTAGCTTCGGCCACAGAAACCCGTAAGAAGCAATTATTGCAAAGCATCCCATGGGCACGAGAAAACCTACCGACATATTGTACGTATCTCCGAGGTAGCCCATGATCTTGGGCATAAGCGCGCCTCCAATGATAGCCATGACAATATACCCCGATGCCTTCTTTGCCTGAACACCGAGTCCGTAGATGCCCAATGAGAATATCGTGGGAAACATAATTGACATGAAGAGAAAACTAAGGAACACCGCGGCGACGGAAACCCAACCGAGTCTCATTACAACCACACCACAAACGAAGACGTTGATGACTGCATACGTGCCGAGCACACGATGCGCTTTGATTTTGCGCATAATGGCAGCTCCCGTTGCGCGACCCAGGAGAAACAACGGGAAGGCAATGGTCCCCAGAAGAAAAGTCGCACCTTTTTCACTCACGAAATATTCGCCGTTACGCAGCATCGTACGATCCGTAAAGAACCAGCTACCAACGAGGGAATGAGAAAGAGACGGAGTTTCTTCGACCATATAGTTGATAAAGAAACTGAAGATGCCAGCCTGGGCTGCAACATACAGGAATTGGGCCGCTACCGCTCCTGAGAAATGCGGATGCGACCAGATGGATTGTTTGGATCCCTTTTCTGTGGATTCAATGAGATGGTATTCATCTTCCGTGTTCAAATCTGGAACATCAGCGAAGTAGAAAATAAGAGCCATCACGAGCACGATTATTGCCACCGCCACGTAGGGAATATAGAGTTGTCCCTGGGCGACTGTAGCACCTTCGGTGGAGTAAAAGAAAGCGCCACCGATAATCGGTCCGAAAATCCAGCCGACACCGTTGAATGACTGTGCAAAATTGATGCGCGTTGCAGCAAATTTTTTTGGGCCGAGGACTGTCGTATAGGGATTTGCCACTGTTTCCAGAACGGTCAATCCCATCGCGATGATACAGACACCAAGCAGGAACGCCCAGAATGCAGAAATGTGCGTTGCTGGAATGAACCAGAAGCCGCCCAGAGAGACCAGGAGCAGCCCGGAGATAATTCCTCCTTTGTATCCGAGCTTTCGGGCAAGCCAGCTTGCCGGCAGCGACATCAAGAGATAGCCCAAGTAATGTGCAAATTGAACCCAGGCCGACTGTGCTTTGGTTAAATGCAAGTAGTCCTGAAAATGCTTGTCCATCACATCAATCATGCCGTTGCAGATGCCCCACAACAGGAACAATGTGCTGATAATGAAAAAAGTAAAGAGATAGCTTTTGCCGCCTTCACCTTTAAACATTCCCGACAATTCCATTTCCTCTCCCTGGATTTGGTCGCTGTTTGCTAATTCTGGTATGGGCTAATTACTACAACGTACGTATGCGAGTTTTGTGTGATTCAACGTGTCTTGTCTGTATGGGCAACTTCTCTTCCGCTTCAAATACTCACTTTGATTTTGATCGCTCCAGGTATCTTCTTTTCGGAGGCAACCACAAGATATCCTCCACCAGCTCCGGATGTAACCAATCCGGGATAGCATGCATATTGTCTTGCTACTTCTTTTACCCACACTGTAATCTCATTGAGTTGAATTGTCTCCTTGCAAGGATCTCCATAGACCATGCCCGCCAATCGACCATTCCCTGGCGGCAAAGCCTCGACCCACTGTTGGCGGGATGGTTGTACCAAAGCTTAAGGAGAGAATCACTCCGGGCGCTGGCCTCACTCATCATCACAGGGGAAAGCACAAGCGACAGCAATCCTTTTTTCATAATTGCTCCTACCGAAAGATTTCAGATTCCTTCTACACAACGACTCCCTTTTTCAAAATAATATTCGCATACAACGCCGATTCACCCGTGGCAACCACGGCAAAGGCCTTTCGCGCGCGTTCGTATAACGCAAATCGCTCGACAAACTCGAAATCTGCGAACGGTTCCTTGCTCGCCAGAATGACCTTCTTGTACTCTTCCCAGATGACCGGTTGAATTTTGTCTCCCGGGGTTACCGCCATCAGTGCCACCGGCTTCACCACATACGTATCAAGGGGGAAGAGCTTCAATACCGACTCCAAGATCCCCGGGATGTCATGTCCATCGAGCCGGACCAACCGTTGCGCGATCGACGCTGCCGGGAAATTTCCGTCGGCGAGGACGATTTCATCGCCGTGTCCCATTTCCATCAGGACTTTGAGCAATTCAGGACTCAGGATACTCGGGATACCTTTGAGCATTTCATTCACTCCTTTTTCAAGAACGCAAGCACATGGTTCAATGGATCTCTTCATCAAAGACGACTGCGACCTTACCGCACTTGCCGCTTGCCATCAATGCATAGGCGGCTCCAACATCCTTCAACGGGAATCTGTGTGTGATGAGCGCGTCCGGTTTTATTTTCCACCTCACAAGGCGTTCTACGAGCTCTTCCATCCGCCAAATCGTTGTTACCCACGAACCGTAGATTGTCTTCTGGTCATGGATAATATCTCTCGAGGGTTGGAACTCGCTGGTGCCACCTTCACCAAGAAAGACGATCTTGCCCCATTTGCGCGTCGCCTGAATGCATGAAAGCCGGGCCTTGTTGTTGGCAGAGCAGTCAACGGCCTTCTCGACTCCGTATCCTCCCGTCAGGTCCCTGATCTGCTGCACGTTCTCCTCTCCCGCCTTGATCACCTCATCGAACAAGCCGAGCTTCCTCGCGATGGCAATTCGTTCGTCGAGCATTTCAATTCCGAAAATTCTTTGCGCCCCCATCGCCTTCGAAAGCATGGCTGAGGCAAGGCCTACCGGCCCGAGTCCGGTTATGAGGACGGCGTCGTTGCCGGAGATACCGATTTTTTCAAGCCCCTCGTACACCGTCCCGAATCCGCACGCCACCTGTGCCCCGTCAGAATAGCTCAATGCATCGGGCAAGGCGACAAGGTCTTTTTCCTCAGCGAGCAAGAATTCCGCCATGCCCCCGTCGCGCTGCCAGCCGTAGGCTCGTCGATACTCGCTCGTGCACGAAATCATGTACCCCCTCCGGCAATCATTGCAGACTCCGCACCCCGAAATGTGATAGACAATCACGCGATCGCCGTTCTTGAAACGACGACAGCCGGGCCCGGTTTCCACGATCTGTCCGCTTGGCTCATGTCCCGCAATCATGCCGGGCTGATACCCTTCCGGCCCTTTGCCAAGGTGTTCATGATAGATGCAGCGTATGTCCGAACCGCAGATCGTGGATGACTCCATCTTGATCAAAACTTCACCATGCTTCGGAACCGGAATGTCAAATTCCTTCAATTCCACCGTACTGTTACCCGGCAGAAGCGCACCAAGCATTTTCTTCATAATGGCCTCATTTCCTGAACTAAACTCTCTATCATTGAGGGATGGTACCGTTTACGTCCCACAAATCCTCCCACGTTTGGTTGTCTTTCCAGAGAAACACCTGCCCCTTGATCAGTCGGCAATTCTTGTCCGCCTTGACAAGAGCATCCATATCGTTCTTTGCTAACGCAGGCATTGTTGCAGCCTCCAGGTTATCGTAGAAATGATGAACAGAGAATGGGATCGGGATTTGTCCACGTTGAATCGCCCATTTGATTACGACTTGCGCGGGGGATATGTTCAATCGCCCCGCAATGGACAGAATGGCGTTGTCTTCGAGGTCAACGGTGTCATCGGGAGTTCTGTCGCGTTCAGGTCGACCAGGCGATCCCAGCGGACAATACCCTATCGGCTGAATATTGTTCTGCAAGCAGAATTCGAACAACTCCTTCTGCTGAAAATGCGGATGAAGCTCCATTTCGTTGCAGGCCGGTCGTATCCGTGATTCTCTCAGGAGCAGGCGCAGCTTCGGAACCGTCATATTTGAAGTCCCGATATTCCTCACCAGACCCTCATCGACCAGTTTTTCCATCTGGCGCCAGGTCTTCATGTAGTTTTCGTGGATATAGGGCCGCGCATTCGGGCTCCGCGACGAGACATCACATTGCGGCGGATGAAAATTCGGGAAAGGCCAGTGTACCAGGTAGAGGTCGAGGTACGCAAGGCGAAGATCCTTCAACGACTGCCGGCACGATTCTCCAACGCGATCGTGCATGTCATTCCACGCCTTCGACGTAATCCACAGATCCTCGCGCTTGCCATCACCACTCTTGACGAGTTCTTCGAACACGACACCGATGTTCTTTTCATTCCCGTACACAGAGGCACAGTCGATGTGCCGATA
>JADGQA010000176.1 GCA_017882185.1 Bacteroidota bacterium | reverse complement strand
ATAATACCAATTTCCCCAGATCTGCAATTTGAATCTGACCAAATATAGACCAGTATTGGTGGAAAGGCAATTAGAGGTTTTGCAGGATTGAGAATGTGTCACCGCTATTAGCTAATTGTGTCATTATTCTGATTCCTGAAGGTCATTCGATTGTCCTTCCTAAGACTGAACGCGTGCGTTTGTCGTTGACATTCACGACAATTACTTCGAATTTCAGCCTGACTGTGACATCAGTCTTTACTGTTGTCTGCTATCGGTCAGACCCAGCGTCTCCCCACGCTGGGTTTTTTATTTCCAGCCCAGACACAAGCGAAGCGTCGGGCGTCGCAAGATCATTGAGTTCCTTCCGTAACAAACCCTCCCTGGCTTCGAACAGATATTGCTCAAGTTAGGCATCCGTGAATGTACGGATGCACTCCATCCGTAATCAACCGTATTGATTTTAAGGTCAAAGCTCCCATCTTTGTCTGGTGATGAAAGTGTCGAGAAACAAATTCGATTAAACCATCAATCAGTTCCGAGAAGAGAGAAGAAAGCCTATGCCTTTGCTTGATTTGACACCGGAAAACGCTTTCGCCGCGAGCCGTGACGAAAAGAATGAACAGGCCGTAGAAGGACGCGTGAATTTGGGCGAGAAGGATCTCGCTTCATTTGAATCGGTTCACGAATCCATTTCATCGTTGACACATACCGTTAATTCGGCACTCGCAGCATTTTCATTGCTAATGGATGATGGGGAAGGATTTGCTCAACGGCTGTCGGGATCGGATAGAAAAGAACAGTTTCAAGAATACTTCCTTAAAATGAGGAAGGACTACGCGGAGGTTGCTATTATCAGCAAATCGGTGGCAGAGTTCACAAGACTTGTCTCCATTCGGGTCAATGGGAATGAACCTACCAAAATTGATATTCCCCAATCCACGAAGGATTCGCCTCGTTAATAATTCCAGCAAGTGTTGACACCTGCTGCCACGGTCACGCCAGCAGTACCAAACCACCAAGAACAATAAACGTCCAAGCAATCGGGAATTCACTCGGGCCCGGCGAAGTCGTCTGGACAAGAAAGCCCCGGCGTGATGGCTGAGGCATATGTTTCCGGCAGGGGGGGAAAAAAAAACTGCGAACCCGGTGGATCAGATCCCGACAAAGAGCGCCGGGATGACTGCGAGGAGCACAGTCACTTCAGAAGGATCATCTTCTTCACATCCACGAACCGTTTGCCGGGATCGCTGACAGAAACAGCTTCCAGACGATAAAAGTAGAGACCCGAAGCAGCATTGGCGTTCCAAACGACCTGGTTCCAACCTGCTTCCAATTCTGAATTGACAAGCTCAGCCACAATTTGCCCAAGAACATTGTATACACGTA
The DNA here is from genome assembly GCA_017882185.1 of Bacteroidota bacterium. Taxonomy (GTDB): domain Bacteria; phylum Bacteroidota; class Ignavibacteria; order UBA10030; family UBA10030; genus JADGQA01. The sequence goes on along the minus strand of JADGQA010000176.1, from coordinate 6,048 downwards.
ATTGCATGTGACTGCGTGTTGGTAGGCCATAGCGCAATGTCGTTGAAGGGTTGAAGGGATTCGGATAGTTCTGATCCAACGTGAACTCATGGATGGCTCCCACACCGTTGTCGTTATTCACGACAGTGGATCCAGCGGGGGTCAGAAGAACGTATTGCACTGATCGGGCTGGCGAAAGGAATTTAATATCGCCCAGGGTTGAAAATGACCAGGCTGGGATAGTCGACAAACCATCGATTGGCCCGCCCATAGTGTATGTCGGACCATTCGAACCCGGTTGTTCCATCTATTCCACAAAAGGTAGCGAGTTATAGAGCGAGTATCGATGTGTGAGACTTTTTAGAAGCTCGGAAATCGGACATGTTGCTGACAAAACTGCAAACAAGGGAAGGGGATTGATGTCTGTTCAGCGAAGCTTTCTTGGCGAGATGTCAATTCAAAACTAGTAACAATTTTGCTTCCGCTGTATCCATGTTGCCCCGTTTGGCGTGATCAGAACAATATCAACGTCTCCCCCGACTATCCTCGGTGTGAACTCCATTTGCTTCTGAACAATAGCTGTGGCAGCGGATACTGCATCGAGTGCATGGATCCGTTCGGAGAATTCTCTGTCCTGCTTCAAGAGCGTATCAGTCTGCTCCAAAGCGCCGATCCAAAGAATTTCCCCGGGTTTGCGGGCTCCAGCATCGTAGACACCCCCAATCTTAAATCGATCACCGACGAGCGATGGCGTGAATGAGTATTCCACGACAACCGGCTTGCCGCCTGAAAAGAAACAGAACATAGAATGAACAGAGTGTCTGTATCTGTAATAGGGAGAGGCGGCCAGGGAATCTCGGTCCTCAGGTATGTCCATCCACGACGTGAGCAGCTTGCTTGCACCGGATTGAAATGTCTTCAGCTTATACCAGGTTTTCGAGGGTCCAGTCAGCACGGACCGTGCATAATCAATAATTCCAAGAGCATTCCGATTTCCTTTCAGAAGACCCGTCACTGCGAACACCACATCCTTAACAACAGTGATCTTGCAGGTCGTGTCCGGATTCACCACGCCGTCGGTGACAGTGCGACTATCCGCAGCAACAACGATGGTGTCATCGCGAATGACCGCTACAGCGACAGAACCATAGGAGCCCGATGTACGCTGTCCGGACCCGTTTCTCCCTGAAGGCTGGCCGAAACATACCGTCGCCGCTGATGCGAGAAACGAGAGACAGAGTCCTGCTCTATTTATGGAAATACATCTTGTCGTGATCGGAGGGAATCCCAAATAGTGTGGTGGAACAAACGTTCGCTTGCAATGTGTCAAAAAGGCTTCATCAATGCAAGAAGCGTCATGGTAGGAATTGGCGCTCCTGACATCGTACGCTACAAACCCCCTTTCGGGGGTTTGTAGTGGGAACCGGGATAACGACTTCTGCCCCAACAAGGACTTCCTTAACGACTCATTTCACCTTCTTGGAAATAAACTGCTGCCCACTCTGATAAACCACCATAACGTAGTCATTGGTTGCCGCATCTTTTTCGAACCCGAGAGATAGGTTTATCTCCTTGACGTAAAACTCACTATCCGAAGTCGGCGCCAGCTTCAGGGAATTCTGATCATTTGGCATTTGCGCCGCTTTGAGCACATCGTTTTCAAGAAATACTTTCACCATTGGCCCATTCTGAATCTGATACATGCCTTCGTACGATTTCAAGAGTGCGGGCGATGGCTGGACGACACTGACGATCGAGGTACTGAGGTCAGGATTCACCACGGCATAAGCGCATTTTGACCGCAGCGCGTCATCACCTTTATAAAGATAGGTTTTGTCCATCCTCCAGTCGTTGTTGAAGAATCCTGACGCTATAAGGATCTTTTCATCTTTGGCACCTGTCGAAAACACCGGGATCTTTCCATCGGTAATGAAATAGTCGTACTGGAAAAGACCCCCGCGGTGAGGATCGAAGAAGCAGAGTCCTGCTCCGGAAGTTGCCGCCACGATAGCTACATACCGATCTTTGTTATATGGATTCGGGTAGACGGCGTGGAGAACGGCATCCCTCGCTTTGAATGACGTCCCGTTGATTGTAATTTCGTCGGATGTGACGGCGAACGGAATCTTTTCAAAGAGCGACTTTGAGACCGTGTTCTCGGACGGTCCTCCCAGCAGAAACAAAGAATACGTCTTCAAGTCCGCTTCAGACACGTCGACATCCTTCTTCACACGCGGCTCGAATTTCTGTGCTCCTTTCCAATCCCCCACAATGGTCGCCAGTTGTTGTTGAACGACTTTGTTCATGAGCGAATCGTTGGAACTTGTGCCAACGACAATCAGGAACGGAGTGTTTTGGAAATCGGCTATTGGTCCCGCAATCTTTGGCGTCTTGGATACTTGCGCGGGATGGTAGTCATCATCTTTCAAGACAATCGCCGTTTGCAGATTGTTTTGGACAAACGTCTTGCCATTCCATACCACTTTGACTGGTTTGCTGTAATCAACCAGGGAGCGTGACGGGGAGATGGAAATGGCACGGACATTTTTGGAATCGACGCGGATCAGGTTCCCCTCGAGCGCTTCGGCATCGACGATCATAAACTCAGCGGGGTTTTGTTCCTGAATAACCTTGATCCAGTATGCAGATGCCGTTTGCAGATCGGCGCTTCGAACCCGGACGTGGCGCGGAGAAGCATTCCTTCGATGTTCCAGCAGCCAGGGAATCGTTTGATCCCATAATCCGAGCTCGGTGTGTCCTTTCCCCGGCACTTCGATATACCGGACATCGTAGTCCCAGCGTTGAAGCAGTCGTACCAGATAACGCGAGAGATTGACATTGACACTCTGATCCTGGTCGCCGTGGGATACAAGGACCGGCATGTTCAGCAGAGATTCAAGCTGAGCGCTCGAGCTGGATTTGTCGAGAAGAAACGCGTCCCAGATACTTAACTTCTCGAGATTCTCCTTCGGCGTGAATACGTGGTAATCTCCCCCGCCATAAATTGGCGCTATTGCCGCAAACAGTTCGGGATGTCTTGTGGCCACGTTCCACGTTCCGAATCCTCCCATGGAAGAACCCACAAGATACACCATATCCTCATCCACGTTGAATCGCTGTTTTGCCATTTCTATGCACTTGAGCACGTCCCGGTCGCCGATTCCAAGATATTGCGTATTGCCGCGGCCGTGCGGCTCGATGAAGATTACATTGTACTTGTCGCTCGAAGGGTCGTGTCTCTTGTCGGCGCTCCACCATTTGATATATTCGGGATTGTCGCCATTGTAGCCGTGCAAATAGACTACCAACGGCGTTTTCTTCTTGGGATCGTACTTGAACGGTAAGTAACTTCGACAGAACTGGGGAGTGTTGTCAATATCATCGATATAAGCGAGACGTACAAATCCTCCCGGACGAACTTGTTGGCTGGCTTTGAACTCAGCAAATTCCATCAGTGGCGAGTGCAATGCGCTGAATTTTGACGAATCCGGATTCTGTAAATTACCCGACAACCGATCGAGAATCATATCTGCCAGCATCCTGTGAGTGACAGCTTCCGGCGTTCGAACATCCTTGTCAGGCGCACTCTCGACAATTCTGCGAGCGTTCGCCAGAATGTCCCCTTTGTACCAGTTGGCATACTTGACGGTCGGAACTCCCCGAATGTCCTTGTACGTGAATCTAAATTCATAGTCACCATTTTGCCAATTCGAATAGTTCAGAATGGCAGATTCTCCGCAGTCGAATGCCTTCTTTGCAATGACTTTTCCGCCGGCACCATAGGCCTCTACCTGCGCCGTTTGCTTAAGAAGTGTTTGGTCGAGGTTTCCTTCCGAATGAATCGTCAGGGTCTTTTCTTTGGGTGCGTTGTCTTTGAGCGAGAAATCAATGTTCCCAGTGACGATACTCAGTTGATTTGGGTTCTCGAGCATCCGCACGGCAAAGCCCCATCCCCCCTTTCCCTGTTGAATCTTCAGAAGGAGGCGATTATCTCCGGCGTTCATGGCAACCGGAACGGCATCCTCATCCATCGTGAGAGCTCTCAGCTGAAGAACGCGGTGCACCATAACGCCATTGACCCATACCTTCACCCCGTCATCCGTGCCCATCGAGAAGTAAACTTTTCCCGCTTCCTTTCGATTGATCGTAGCGTACGCATACGCAAGAACATCTTCCGTCTTGCCGCCCTGAAAGAATTGCTGCAAATCGACGATATCTTTGCACTTCGTCGATAGCCATTTCATCTCGATGCCGTTTACCAAAGCGGTCTGTCCATCAATCGGCTGAACAACTGCTTCGCCTCCGCTTGCTGCAAGGAAATCAGTGTCAATTTCTTCCATCGAAGAGATCGGTATCGAGCCGAGGATAAGCCAGTCCTGAATGAAAACTGATCGGTTCGGCGACCAGGGATTGCGCATCGTTTCTTCCAGGTTCTTCTCATCCAATCTATTCACTTGAGAATAGGCAATACCGCATGAAACGATAGAAAGAAAAAGCAATACGATGACCGAACGACGGCCTGCAATTGTGTTTGTGTCGGGTTTCATTGAAATCTCCACAGGAATGTTTGATGGTTGGAACAGCCGGAGGCGTAAAAATGAATGGGGCCAAAGGCACCTCACAATTTGGATGCACAGTTCGTGTGCAACATTTTTGGGCCTCTTTTGAATGCATTGCGCACCCTCCAGAGGCCTCTGCAATCTGCCACTCTCTATCGTCTACTCTGGTGAGCAAACCTAGCTCAACAAACATACCTTACGCTTTGTGCAAAGACAAGTTGCAGGTCGCGCAACAATTCGCACCGATGAGAATCGTCGTTCCTTAATCGGTCGCCTCAATTTCTTGTGCAACCCAACATGAGATTGAAGAGAGGCGCTGGCAGTGTGATTGCCATTATATTGTTCGCACCAACGCCCTTGAGTTCTTTCCTTGAGGACGGTGAAGCAAAACGTCTACCACTGAATGACACATTCAGGAATTCAACATTGACAGGTCTAAACTGCGAAGTGCTGACAGGTTCTCATTCTGTTTCTCATTTCTGTAATTCTCGGTGAGGTATCAGACACTATTGGTCCAGAACGCAGTTCCTTTGATCAAATTGACTGTTCGAATCACTTATAGTACCTTCTGATGGTAATGCTCACGAGGAGCTGCTTCCTGCAATTCCTTTTGTTCCTCCAGAGACAGAAAGACTGCTCACCGAGTCGACGTTTCATTTTCTTACGGAGGCCCACATGATTAGCAAGAAATGCTTAAGGGACGTCAGGTTTTCGAGAGCGTATGATGTGATGACGAAGAACGTCGTCTACATCGAGGGAAAGGCGACGGTCGCCGACGCGATCGATCTCATGAGAAAAAAGAAGGTATCCAGTCTGATCGTGAACAGAAGGGATCACTCCGATGCATGGGGGATTGTGACACGAAAAGACGTCGTGAACAAGATTGTTGATCCGGGGAAGGATCCCTATCGTGTCAAGGTGTTCGAGATAATGTCAAAGCCGCTTGTGACCGTCTCTCCGGGGCTTTCTCTGAAATATTGCGCACGCTTGATGCACACCACCGGGATACGACGCGCAGTGGTATTCGACGGCAAGGATATTATGGGGATTCTGAGCAACACCGACATCTTCAACACAATCAAGATCTGATCGACCGCATTGATAGTCTGCACTCGTGATTCCGTCGGTTCGGACGTATGTTGCATCAGCCTGATTCCGAAGAAGTTCACCTTGCCATCAATGCTGCGTCACTCATGAGTATTGGATATTCTCCGGCGAGAGCATGGTCGCAGAGTTGAGACTATTTGCCTGCGGGCGTCGCAGGACAATTGTTGCTGTCCTAATCGTATCCCGGTGACGATGTTTTCAATCCGCTGAGAAGAAATTAGAACATCTCACAAGCCAAATGGTCGACAGCGATGTTGAGTGATGTTCCTTGTCTCACCTCACTCCTCTTCTTTGTTACCCCAATACCAAATGTTCTGGCAATCAACGATTCAGTAAATTCATTTTCCATTTTTGGGAAATCGACGAACGTGTCTTTTGTTTGGCGTCACTTTTCGTCATATTA
>JADGQA010000175.1 GCA_017882185.1 Bacteroidota bacterium | reverse complement strand
CATCATCTCTTTCCACCGCTCACTCTCCGTGTCCATCCGCATCATCAATTGAGTAGCGCCGGACCAAAGAATGATCACAATTTCAAGAGCGTTGAGGTTTGAAATCAGGATTCCTTCCTTGATACCGCGTTCGATAATTGATATGGCAACATTCCAGATTTTCTGATTGACGAGCAAGGCCTCCTGCATCATTTCACTAGTCACCTGTTTGTGAAATTGCGGTGTCTGGAGAAAATGCAACATTCTGAAATAGCTGCGATGTTTGTGGAAGAAATCAAGGTATGTATCCTGGAGAGCCATCAATGCTCTGACAACGTTCGATTCCGTCTTGATCCTTGCATCGAACATTTCGTGAAGCGTCTGCATCCCTCGCATCATGACTGCGAGATAGAGGTCTTCTTTGCTTTTGTAATAGAGATAGATCGTTCCCTTGCTCAGTTCCGCTGCTTCAGCAATTTCATCCAACGTGGCCGCCTGAAGACCTTTTTCGAAAAAGAGCTTTTGGGCGGCATCGACGATCTCTTCCTTTCTATGTTCTTTTTCTCGTTCCTTGCGTTCATGAATTCCCACGTTATACTCCGTTCCAATAAATGACTACGAGTCATTAAATGTGTAATAGTATACGAAATAATTGACAAAAGTTGCAGAACAAAATGCAGACCCGAATTATGTTGGTAAGCGATTGTCCTGAAAAGAAATACGACAAAGTTTTGGAAGGCACGGCCGCATATCGATTGAATTTGCAGTCGTCAATTCGAAGAGAATCGTCAAGGATCAGCGTTTATCTGCCAGCAGCGCCTCAGGGCTTGGTTGCGGCAAGTGATGGAAGGTTTGGCGGGTCGCCATGGCTAGTGGATGGGTTTGCCTTCGTCATCAATAATCACAACTTCTCCGAGGTTGAGTTCACGAATGGGGCTCTCGATTCTTGATCGATCACCAACAAGTAGGAGCATGGAATTCTCCACGTTGGCATAACGTTGGACAACACTGTTGACCGTGGCAGTTGTTGCGCTGGCGAACTGGTCAGGTTCTTTTTGCAGATCAGATATCGGCAGTCCGTATGACCACAGTTCTATGACGATTCCAGCAATACGTCCGAGTGATTCGAATTGCTGTGCAAACCCTCTGACCCTGTTTGTCCTAGCCTCTGCGAGCTCAACCTCGGAGATCGGTTTCGCACCTGCCAGATCTCTCAACTCATTGATGAATTCGACAACCGTCTCTTTCGTCTTGTCAGTTTGGACACTTGCTCCGGAAAACCAATAGCCCGATTTGGAGAATAGCGCCAGCGCGGAAGACGCTCCGTACGTATAACCCTTGTTCTCCCTCAAGTTGAGATTCAGACGCGTCATGAAGCCGCCACCCCAGACCGCATCGGCAAGTTTGAGGGGATAGTAATCTTCACTCAACCGGCTTGGCCCCGGCAGGATCTGCGACACTACAGTCTGGGCTGCGTCTTGACGATCGACAAGATAGATCTTACCAGAGCTGAATGGTCGCGGGGAATCAATCTTGATTTCCGGCGAAGTGTGGGATTTCCACGATCCGAAGTATTTTCTCGCGAGCTCCACAGCTTGCTTCATCTTGATGTCGCCGGCAAAGACGAGTGCAGAGGTCGCCGGTTTCCAGAAGGCTCGATGATGGTTTACAAGGTCTTCTCTTGTTATAGCTCTGACAGTAGATGGAAAACCCCGCAATGGTCTTCCGTAGGGATGCGCTATTCCGAAAGCAAGAATTGACCGGAGTCGAGACACAATTGCATTTGGATTATTACCGTCCTGTGTGAGAGCATCAAGGTGCAACTTCTTTTCTCTCTCAAATTCGGACGACCGAAATGCGGGGTGAAGAACGACGTCGGCAAGAATAGCAATTGCGCCGCCAAGATTGTTCGCGAGGACATCAAGTGATAGGTATGAGAACTCCCGGGCAGCAAAACCATACAGTGAGGTGCCAAGGTTTCCAAGAGCGTCTTCGATGTCAAGGGCTGCCATCGATTCTGTCCCCCGATCGATGGTCTGCATCGTGAGCTGAGCAACACCCGTCTTTTCCGGAGGATCACCGACACTTCCGGCCTTTGTACCCAAGACGACCGCTACTTTCGGCAAATCGTGCCGCTCAACGACAAAGACTTCCAAGCCGTTCTCGAGTCTTGTCGACTGAACTTCTGGTACCTTGAATGTCTTGTCGGCACCCATGGCGGGAATTCGTGCGCGATCCGGCTCAGGGATCACGGTCCGTTTCGATTGTTCAGGATGAAACCTCACAAGAAGACGGTTCCGTGTAGAGAGCCAGGTCCTGAGAGCACGTTTCACACTCTCCTGTGAACTGCCACGATGACGGTCGAAATCTTCCTCGAACTTTCCGGGATTGCCTAAGTACGTGTTATAAGCATTGAGGCGGTCCGCCTTCCCGCCTATCCCGCCGATGCGTTCCAGCCCTGAGATGAAGTCATACTCCCATTTTGTCTTCGCTCGGGCTAGCTCTTGCGCTGTCGGTCCTTTTTCCGCGAGCCTTTGGATCTCGCCAGTCACAACCTCTTCAATACGCCCCAATTGCGAGCTTGCTCGTGCTGTCGCCATCACAACGAAGAGTCCTGCGATCTCGCTTGCATCATTGAATGACATCACATTGCTGCATAGTTGATTTTCATACACAAGTTTTCGATTGAGGCGCGAGGAAAGACCATCTGTCAAGATCACGGAAACCAACGAAAGATCTGCCTCATCCTTCGCAAAGAACTGGGGAGAAGGCCAGACCATGTATACTCGTTCCTGAGGCACTCTATCGTTTACTTCCACGACTTTCTCCCCGTGGAGCACTGCCTGATAGGTTCCCGGTCTGTCCAAGGCAGGTCCCGGCGTCAGACTTCCGTAGTACTTTTCAATAAGGGATTTAGCTTCGTTAGGATCAAAATCTCCCGCAATACAAAGCGAAAGATTATTAGGCGTGTAATATGTTTTGAAGAATTGCTTCACATCCTCCATCGACGCAGCAACGAGGTCTTCGTGACTTCCTATGACCGGCCAAGAGTAGGGATGGCCTGACGGGAAGACGTTTTCCGAAATTAGCTTGAATGCCCGGCCGTACGGTTGATTCTCCACCCCTTGACGGCGTTCATTTCTTACAACCTCCCGCTGATTGTCAAAGTCCTGCTGTGTCAGGGAGTCTGTGAGCGTAGCGATCCTGTCTGATTCAAGCCAAAGGATGTACTCCATATTTGCCGACGGCACCGTCACGAAATAGTTGGTCCTGTCCTCGCTTGTCGTGCCATTCACGCCTCCTTCGCGGAGGTTCGCGCCGGCCTTCTCTACGTATGCGAAGTATTCTCCCTTTGCATTCGCCGACCCTTGGTACATCAAATGTTCGAACAAATGGGCGAAGCCTGTTCGACCCGGTCTTTCGTTTTTCGAGCCGACGTGAAACCATTGGTTCACGTGCACGACAGGCAGTTTCCTGTCTATGTGCAATATGACCTGCAGGCCGTTATCTAGTACGTACTTCTCGAACTCAATCTTCGGCGCGACTGCTCTCCGACCAGTGTTCTGAACACGCTTTTTCGTCTTCGTTGGCATACAATATCCGATTCCGTTTTCTCAGTAATGGACGTGACTTAGATGTCGTTGTAACTTCATGCAACAGGCCCAAGTTCCAACATCTTTCTTTTCTTCCTTCCCCTCCATCCACCGTGATATGCCATAATGGGACCGATGAACCAATATGGCACAGAAGAAAGCAATCGTTCCTTCGTCTATGAGGTATTCTAGGAATGATTATAACAAGGATTTTCAATGAAAGAAAGAATTATTGAATCTCCGAACATTGCCACGTATCTTGACCACCCAAACAACAAGGGTTACGAATGCCGCTCCAGCAACAAAAACTCACGATCAATCTTCCTGGATTCACATTTCACGATCTATTCAGACCCGAAAAACTTGCTGAGCTCAGCCGATTATTCTATGATGCAGTAAAAGAGTCCGATCCCGAACTTTGGCAAGCCTTTAGCTCCTACAAAGAATCAGAAGGAAAGGGACTTACGGAGGTTGAGATATCCGACATCCTTGTGAACATGGCGCCACATCTTAGCTGGTTTGTAGAAGCGATGTTCGGTGTATCAGGTGAATGCAGACGAATGCGGACGGAGGTGCTTCGAGACCAGATCATTTTGAGGTTTAAGAAGGAATTCTTCGCCCGAAGGGCTTTGAAGAAATTCAGCCGGGAACAGTCCCTTGCTTTGGATCTGGCGCAATTGCGCATGACCGTTGCAGACTTGGCCTCGGCATTTACAGACGTCCCGAAAGATGACCCCGAGCTTTCTACTGCTGCCATCGTTGTAGAGCTTCTGGAGCTCGACAAGACTACCAAGGAGGCATTCGCGGATTGGTCGCGTGATTACTTGGTGAAATTGTCCATCGGCATGCAGGAACATCCTTCACTTAAGAATATTGTCCCTTCATCTTCCGATCCAAATGCCCTAAGATTATTTCTGACTTCGATGATTGAAGTCTTTGAGAATTGGATTGTCGCTGAATATTATTCTCAAGCTCAAGAGACCAAAGACTGGATTACGTTCAAACTGCCGAATCCGCTTGACTATGAACACCTTGTCGAAACTTCGGTCGTGGAGTCACCGGCTCCCGGCACGAACGTTGGATCTGCAAAGCACTATCGGTACCGCGATGGGTTTGATTTGACCGACTCCCGATATACAGATCGTGAAATCGAGAGCGAAGTCGACTACTGTATCTATTGCCACGAGCGCAACAAGGACTCCTGTTCGAAGGGATTTCACGACAACTCCGGATACCGGAAGAATCCCCTAGGCTATGTCTTGAAAGGGTGTCCGCTGGATCAGAAAATATCCGAATCCCACCTACTGAAGAGTCGCGGCGATGTGATTGGTGCCCTGGCTCTTATCGCTATCGACAACCCCATGTGTCCGGGTACCGGACACCGGATTTGCAACGACTGCATGAAGGCATGCATCTACCAGAAACAAGAACCTGTCAATATTCCCCAAATTGAGACAAGCATACTGACTGACGTCTTGAACCTCCCTTGGGGGTTCGAAATCTATTCGTTGCTTACGCGGTGGAATCCTCTGAACATCCATCGCCCTCACATGCTCCCCTACAACGGCAGGAAAATATTGGTGGTTGGCATGGGCCCAGCCGGCTACACACTGGCTCACTATTTTCTCAACGAAGGATACGCTGTCGTGGGGATTGATGGCCTGAAAATCGAACCTCTGCCGGTCGAACTCGTTGGGAATTTCGAAATTCCGTTTCAACCGTTAAAGGATTTTTCCTCAATCTACAAGAATCTCAGCGAACGCATACTACTTGGATTTGGTGGCGTTTCAGAATACGGAATTACGGTCCGGTGGGACAAGAATTTTCTGACTGTCATCTACCTCAATATGCTTCGCCGTCACTACTTCCGGTTGTATGATGGTGTTCGTTTTGGCGGCACTCTTACCGTCGAGGATGCGTGGAACCTCGGGATCGATCACGTTTGCCTCGCGAGCGGAGCGGGAAAGCCGACGTTTGTAACGATGAAGAATAATTTGATCCGGGGAATTCGCAAGGCGAGCGATTTCCTGATGGCGCTTCAACTTACGGGCGCTGGCAAAAAGGAATCCCTTGCGAACCTGCAGGTCCGCTTGCCGGCCCTTGTGATTGGCGGTGGACTTACCGCTATTGACACCGCAACGGAATTGATGGCTTACTATCCCGTGCAAGTGGAGAAAATACGCAATCGGTACGACGCTTTGGTAACGGAATATGGAGTGGAGAAAATCCAGTCGCTGTTCGATGGAGAACAACGGGGCATTCTGGAAACGTACCTTCGCCACGCAGATGAAGTCAAAAGAGAACGGGCTCGTGCAGCCACGAAGAATGAGAGACCGAATTTCATTTCTCTAATTCGATCGTGGGGCGGTGTGCAAATTTTTTATCGGAAGGCATTGACCGATTCTCCTGCTTACCGACTCAACCATGAAGAAGTTATCAAGAGTCTGGAGGAGGGTATTTCATTCGTTGAATCGATGAATCCGGTTGAGGCAGTACCGGATGAATTTGGCGCGTTGAGGGAAATGGTGTTTGATCGCCAGGAATTCGCGGCTGGAAAATGGAAAAGTTCGGGAACAACGTGGCGGATACCTGCAAAATCACTGTTTGTTGCTGCCGGCACCGTCCCAAACGTTATGTACGAGCGTGAACACGCCGGTACGTTCGAGCTGGACGAATGGAACCAGTTCTTCCAGAGTTACGGGATATCCAAAGAAGGAGAGTTGCGGCGCGTGCAGTCGAGTGAAAATGACTATGGCTTTTTCACATCTTATGAACGCAATGGCAAATATGTAACATTCTACGGCGACAATCATCCCGAATACGCTGGAAACGTGGTGAAGGCAATGGCCTCCGCGAAGACCGGATACAAGAAAGTGCTCGAATTATTCAAGGAGACACCTCCAAACGTTGACGCCAAATCAGCCACCCTACTGTCGGATGATTGGAGACTATTTGTCGAACGCTTAGACAAAGAGCTCCGTGCAACTGTTGAAAAAGTTGAGAGATTGACTCCGACGATTATAGAGATCGTGGTTCGTGCTCCTCGTGCGGCTCGCCAATTTGAACCGGGTCAATTCTATCGACTCCAGAATTACGAAACTGATTCCTTAAGGATCGACAGCACGTTACTGATGATGGAAGGCATTGCGCTTACCGGTGCGTGGGTGGATAAAGAGAAGGGTCTGGTCAGTCTTATTGCCCTTGAGGTCGGGGCAAGCTCGAGGTTGTGCAGCACTCTGAAACCGGGCCAGCGAGTCGTGTTGATGGGCCCGACCGGCTGTCCGACGGAAATTGAAGAAAATTCAACGGTTCTTCTTCTCGGTGGAGGACTCGGAAATGCCGTCCTCTTTTCAATCGCAAAGGCATACAAACAAAAGAACAGCAAAGTCATCTACTTTGCCGGCTACAGGAAGAAAGAAGATTTTTACAAGCGGGAGGAGATTGAAACCTCGACGGACGTGGTGGTGTATAGTGTCGATGCTGGCGATCTCATCGAAACCAGGCGACCGCAAGACAAGACATACAGAGGCAATATCATTGAAGCGATGATCGCTTATGCGAAAGGAGAGCTTGGAAATGCTCCAATACCTCTTGATGCTGCACGACGGATCATAGCAATCGGGTCCGATCGAATGATGAACGCAGTGGCGCAGGCACGGCACGCAGTGCTGAAGCCGTACCTCGACGAACATCATGTCGGAATTGCCTCCATCAATTCCACCATGCAGTGCATGATGAAAGCAATTTGTGCCCAATGCCTCCAACGTCACGTGGATCCCGTAACAGGCAAGGAAGAATTCGTCTTTAGCTGCGTCAACCAGGATCAACTGATGGACGAAGTCGATTTTTCGAATCTGAACTCGAGGTTGCAAGCAAACGGCGTGATGGAAAAGATATCAGCGCAATGGCTGGAGCATCTGTTTCGAAAGTACAGTATTGACAGAGTGT
>JADGQA010000174.1 GCA_017882185.1 Bacteroidota bacterium | reverse complement strand
GTCCGGACAAAACTGCACGAGAGTCAAACGCAGATCAATTTCGACAAAGAACAATTGCGCTTGAAGGAAATGCAGTTGAAAACCATGAGAGAAGTCGTCATGGGACTCCAACATCACGTGAACAATCCCCTGGCCATCATCCTTCTCTATTTGGGCAGACTGAAACGGAAATTTGCCGGGCAAATTGAAGTACTGTCCGAGGTTGAGCAAATTGAATTGGCCTCCAAAAGAATCTCCACGGCGCTCGTAGATTTCTCCAGCGCCCAGCAGTACGAAGTTGAATATGTCGAGCCTGTGGTCGGGAGCATAGCAATGCCACCAAAGAGGTGAACCTTTTCTCATGACGTTACAGCAGCAGAAAGCCGGAGAATCGATACAATGAACGAACAACCATGCCTCCTTTCCCGTTGACGTTTTGCCAATGGTGCAACACACTCCCAGAGATGATATTCAAAAAGCAGCAAGCGAAATTCTGAAGCGGGTCGATCAATTGATCAAGGCCGGAGAGATCGACAGGTCCGTCAGGGAGATCATCCATGCGAAGGAAACTCGCAGGTCATTGTCTAAATCCGCCGCGAGCAGTGCCCCGGATAGTCTCCATGTCAACGGATTCAGGAAGCCTACGTCAAAAGGGACCACCACACCAAAGCAACCAATAGGATTGCAGAATGAACAGCGAGACCCGGGAACCTCATCAGAACGGCAACTGCAAATCGATGTCCCAACCCGTTCTGATCAGAAGTTGACACCGGGCGCTGAGACAATTCTCGTGATCGACGATGACGAACAGATGCTTCTGCTTATTTCGCAGATTCTCACTCACCACGGATATCAGGTAACATCACTCACGACCTCCGATGAAGCCTATGCGCTACTCAAAGAATGGAAACCACGGCTTATTTTGAGCGATATAGACCTGAAGACCTCTACCATGGGCGGGTTCAGTCTCTACGAGAGAATACGGGAGTTAAAGCACCTCCACAATGTGCCATTCGTATTCCTGACCGGCTTGAACGATGAAATCCTTGTCCGAAAAGGGAAAGAACTCGGCGTGGACGATTACCTCACAAAGCCTGTTTCGGAAGAGAACCTGATTGCGGCGGTGAAAGGAAAACTGAAACGATTTAGAAATCTCGGCGGACCATCATAGAAGACGCGGGAGCGGCAGAGTCGAAGCCGGCTTAGGACAAGCCGGCTTTTTCATTTCTCTCTGTGCTCTTTGGCGCCATGCGAATAATACATAACTGCACGTCACTTCTTCATCTACGGAATTATTCCACGTTCGGAAATTGAGAAGGTCGATGGTAAGGTATCGAACATCATCGTTTTTGAGAATAAATACTGCCCATAAATGTCTCAGCGTTCGCGTGGACATTACCTTCGATTATGGGTAAATTTATTAAAGGTTGAAACGGCCTCTGCCGTTACAGGGAATTTGAATGGGCCCGATCGCACACGGGACCATAAAAGCTGAACGAAAGCAATTTCCGTTCTTGCGGGGTACATTTCTCTCCTTGTTGCTGAAAAACAATGCCATATACTGTGCGGTGATGGAGCAATGGCTTCCGGATTGACCTGAACAGCACCTGAGGTGTTCTATGAAACA
Organism: Bacteroidota bacterium; assembly: GCA_017882185.1. Taxonomy (GTDB): domain Bacteria; phylum Bacteroidota; class Ignavibacteria; order UBA10030; family UBA10030; genus JADGQA01. The sequence continues at coordinate 5,935 of JADGQA010000174.1, read as the reverse complement.
ACAAATACGGGTTTTGATGGTAGAGGATTCTGAACTCGACGCAGCACTCATGACGCGTGAACTCAAGAGCGGCGGATACGACGTTGTGACGGAGCGGGTTGATACCGAGCAGGCATTTCTTGCGGCTCTTGAATCCAAACTTTGGGACTTGATCCTCTGCGACTATCGTATGCCAGAATTCAATGGTCTGGCAGCGCTGCAATTGTTCAGAGCGCGAAATCTCGACATTCCATTTATTATGGTCTCGGCTGTCATGGGTGAAGAGCTCGTTGTCGAAGCCATGAAAGGCGGAGCCCACGATTATCTCATGAAGGCGCATCTCAACCGGCTCGTCCCTGCCGTCGAACGGCAGATCAACGACGCGGCAGTTCGGCGGGAGGGTGTGCGGACCACTCAGGCGTTGCGGGAAATCGAAATACGCTACCGTTCTTTGTTCGAGAACATGAGTGAAGGATATGCTTACTGTAAGATGCTTTTTGAGGACAACAAGCCGACAGATTTCATTTACATGGATGTCAATGCTAAGTTCGCAGAACTCACAGGGCTGAAGGATGTTGTCGAGAAAACAGTCAGCGAGGTGATTCCCGGCATTCAAGAGTCAAATCCTGAGCTATTCGAATGCTATGGCAGAGTTGCATTGACCGGCAAGCCGGAAAAGCTTGAGACCTACGTTGGGCCGCTGGGGATTTGGTTCTCTGTTTCTGTGTACAGCCCAGGAAGAGAATATTTTGTTGCTGTGTTCGAAAACGTTACCGAGCGCAGGCAGGCAGAGGAGTCATTACGCGAAAGTGAGGAGCGCTACCGCGCGCTGTTCACATTCTCACCTGACGCACTCTACGTCCACGTCGACGGCTGCGTCACACTCGTGAACCCGGCGATGTGCAAGCTGCTCGGCACTGACGATCCGTCGCTCCTCATCGGGAAGTCGGTTCACGAGATAGTACATCCAGAATACCATGAGAAATTGCGTCAGCGTTGGAATATGGTGTTTGGCGGTCAGCCTGCGCCGCTTCTCGAGGAAAAATTCATTCGCCTGGACGGCACCTTGGTTGATGTGGAGGTAAGTGCAGTCGCCATCGATTGGGAAGGATCCAAGGCCGTACAGGTCATTGCGCGCGACATAACCGAGCGCAAACGAGCGGACGAGGCATTGACGTATGAACGCAATTTGCTCAAATCGCTTATGGACAACATACCGGACCACGTCTATTTCAAGGACAACGAGTCCCGCTTCTTGAGAATGAGCAGATCCCAGGCCAACAGGTTCGGTCTTGAAGATCCCGCACAGGCTGTCGGGAAAACGGATTTTGAATTTTTTGCAGAGGAGCACGCGCGAACGGCGCATGAGGACGAGCAACAGATCATGAAATCGGGAATTGCCATAATAGGTATTGAAGAAAAAGAATCGTGGCCCGATGGTTCAGAATCGTGGGTATCGACCACAAAGGTTCCCCTGCAAGATGCGCAAGGTCAAATCATCGGGACATTTGGCATTTCCAGGGATATCACTGAGCGCAAGCGGGTGGAAGAATCTCTCATCAGGTTGAACAAAGCGGTGGAAGCGTCGGGCGAAGTAATTTTCATGACCGACCGCAATGGGATTTTTTCATTTGTCAATACGTCGTTCACAACATTGTACGGTTACGAAAAAGCCGAGGTGGTCGGCAAGACGACGCCCCGCATATTGAAATCGGGTCGACAATTGCCAGATCATTACACGGAGTTCTGGCATGCCCTCATCAACAAGCAAACGATAAAAGCTGACTTGATTAATCGGACCAAAGACGGGCGCCTGCTTACGATCGAAGCCACGGCCAATCCGATTCTTGATACAAAGGGAAGTATTATCGGATTTCTGGCGATTCAACGCGACGTCACCCAGCAAAGGACTCTGGAAGAACAGATTCGCCAGTCACAAAAAATGGAAAGCCTTGGCACGCTTGCAAGTGGAATTGCACACGATTTCAACAACATTCTTAGCATCATTCTGGGCCACGCGTCATTGATCGAGAAGTACCAATATGACCCTGAACGATTCAGGGATAGCCTGCAAACCATTACGAATGCTTCCACACGTGGCGCATCCCTGGTACGGCAGATGCTGACCTTTGCACGCAAGAGCGCAACGGAATTCCGGCCGCTGCTCATCAACGAATCGATCCAGGAAATCCAAAGGCTGCTTCACGAGACATTCCCCAAGACGATAACGGTTGCGTTCGATGTTGCCGAGCGTCTTCCGTTGATCACTGCTGACGCAACGCAGATTCACCAGGTATTGCTTAATCTCTGTGTCAATGCCCGCGATGCTATGGATGGGAAGGGCACTCTTACAGTCTCAGCCCGGCTTGTCCGGGGAGAAACTGTGCGCCATCGGTTTGTCAATGCGAAGTCTTCAACCTACATCGAAGTCACTGTTGCCGACACCGGTATCGGTATGGACGAAACTACGCGTCACCGTATATTTGAACCATTCTTCACGACCAAGCAATTTGGGAAAGGGACCGGTCTCGGTCTTGCTGTTGTCTTCGGTATCATGGAAAGTCATAGCGGTTTCATCGATGTGGCGAGTGAGGTCGGCCGCGGCACAACGTTTTCGCTGTACTTTCCCATCAAATCATTCTCCGTCGAATCCGTCAACGACAAATCCATCATTCAGAAGGAGGCAGCTGGGGGGACCGAAGTCATCCTGGTAGTCGAGGACGAAGAGACGTTGAAAGAATCTGTCCGCCTGATTCTCACGGCCAACGGCTACACGGTGTTGAGCGCCGAAGACGGAGAACAAGGGATTGCGATGCTCGATCGGTTCCACAACGATATCGCATTGGTCATCTGCGACCTTGGTTTACCCAAATTCTCAGGATTGGAAGTGTTGAAAAAGTTGAAGACTCTCAATCCGGGTGTCAAGTTCATCCTTGGCACAGGATACATCGACCCAGCCGAGAGAACAGCAGTGTTGCGCGAAGGCGCAAACGATATCGTGTTGAAGCCTTACATCACCAATGAATTTCTAAGAAGGGTTCGTGACGTGCTGGATGCGAAGTGATCGCTCTGTAAGCTCGCTCAGCAGACGTGGAGCGTCCCAAAGAAGCCTGATCTCAAGCATTTGGTCTTCGATGCCGCAAGGGATCCTCCGGTCCAGTGCGGAGGTTACGGCGAAGACATATGATCATTTCACCTTGACCTTGTTATCGCGGCCTTGCGTGTCTATAGGATAGAACCTCAAACCAATCCCACGTTTTTCCCCAAAAAGGCTGTCTAGATTTCTTCCAACGGTCAATCGGCGGAATCTCCTGACCGCATTGAGTGTTAGAGGATAGACCCGTTTCCGTGGCGTACGTATGAGGCCTGCAATTCACTACCAATAGGACACGAACGAGCGTTCGCGTCTATTGTATGCCTCCGACTCCGCGGCAAGTACAATCAAGTACGAGAATGACGAATGACTGATTCTGTCCTCGAAGTAAAACAACTCACAAAACACTACGGCGACCTGGTGGCGGTGAATAGTATCTCATTCGACGTGCACCGTCAGGAGGTCTTCGGTATTCTTGGACCCAATGGCGCAGGGAAAACAACCACGCTCGAGATGATCGAGACACTCCGTCCGATTGATTCCGGGACCGTTATCCTGGATGGCTTGGATGTCAAAAAACAGGCGCAAGAGGTCAAACGACGCATAGGGGTCCAGCTGCAGGCATCCTCATTTTTTGACAAACTGTCGCTCAAAGAGCTTCTCGCTCTCTTCGGCGAAATGTATGACCGGCAAGTCGATCCGCTCGCGTTGCTCGATGAAGTTGAATTGCGCGATAAAGCCCGGTCCTATGTTGCCGCGCTGTCAGGCGGACAGAAGCAGCGGTTCTCAATCGCCGCGGCGCTGGTCAATAATCCGGTTATTCTCTTTCTCGACGAGCCGACAACCGGACTCGATCCCCAGGCCAGGCGGCACTTGTGGGGAGTCATCCGCAGGATCCGTACGGAAGGCAAGACAATCGTTATTACCACACATTACATGGATGAAGCGGAGGAACTGTGCGACCGTGTGGCAATTATGGATCGCGGAAACATCATTGCCTACGCACCCCCTCATGAATTGATCCGGAAGCTGATCGACAAAGGTTTTACGAAGGAACGAGTGGAACGTCTCGCGAACCTCGAAGATGTGTTTCTGGACATGACCGGCCATACGCTGAGGGACGAGTAAATGCGACTCAAAGGAAAGCTCATTGTTGCAGCATTCAAGATGTTCTTTCGCCAAAAGGAGGCGATCATCTGGACCATCCTCCTTCCGCTCTTTATGATCTTCCTGTTCAGCTTCGTGAATTTTGACAGCCTCGGGACGGTATCGCTTGGCATTGTCAACCATTCGCAGGACACGGTCCTCATCGGCCAACTTCACGGGATCAAAACATTGAAAATCAGCACGGGCGACGAGAACGAAGAACTCGCACAGCTGAAAAAGGGAGAACGGGTGCTGGTTCTTGTCCTGCCGGCGACGTTCCAACCGAGCGGCAGTGATTCGCTGATTCTTTACGTGAATGCGGAAAAGCCCCAGGAACTGCAGGCCGGTCGCATGATGATTCAACGCGTTCTTGATGAACTTGTCTTCAAGCAGAGCAGTATCCCGCACCCTACGTTACAGGCCATAACGGTCAACAGCCGCAACCTGACATATATCGATTTTCTCCTTCCGGGTATTCTTGCAATGTCGATCATGCAGACCGGGATCTTTGGAGTGTCATTCAGCTTCGTTATCCTGAAGAAACGCGGCATTCTCCGTCGCATGCTGGCGACGCCGATGCGGCCATCTGATTTCATCGCCGCCCAGGTCATTATGCGCCTTGTTGTGCTTATGGTGCAGACAGCCGTCATGGTGGGCGCGGGGGTTTGGGTTTTCAAAATACATTTCATCGGAAGCATGCTGGATATGCTCGTTGTTGGTGTTCTCGGAGGAGTTATTTTCCTCTCGATCGGATTTGCGTTGTCCGGTATTTCAAAATCGGAGGATCAGGTTGCTCCGCTGGCCAACATCATTGTACTGCCGATGATGTTCCTTTCCGGCGTGTTCTTCAGCCGCGCGAGTCTCCCGGGTATGGCATATACGATCACCGGATTCTTTCCATTGACGTACCTGGCCGACGGATTGCGCAATATAGCAACTGAAGGAGCGACGCTGGTGATGATTTGGCCCCAGCTCTTGGGGCTCACGGTCTGGGCAATTATTGCGGTTGTTCTCGCCATCAAGGCATTTCGGTGGGAATGAGATGGAAGGGCGATTGGCTCGAAGAGAGCAGAGAGGTATCTGGGCATGAGGACTACCAGAAGGTTAGCCATATCATCATATCATCTTGTTGAGGAGATATCATGGACAAGAAAGCATTTCGGCCAGTTCCAGCGCTTATGGCAATCTCACTTATTGCCTTGTACACGGTGACGCGCACACCAGGATTTCAAGATATACGAGCAGTCCAATTTCTGCTCATCTTTTTTGCTGGAGTTCTTGCAGGACTTGCTCTGGGAATCGTTCGAGCTATCCGGAGTCAGCGGTCCTGACCGAAACATCCTATTACTTCGTGGTGTCGGGACTTGTGTCCCGACACAAACTCGAATCATTGCAGTTGTTCTCGCCGTCAAGGCCTTTCGATGGGAATAGACCTGGGATTAGTCAGAACCCTACTTTCGTACATCGCACAGACGGTTTTCACTCTCAACAGTAGCGCGACTTGACGAGGTCTTGATGAACGTTCTCGCAGACATCGTCGTTGCATTCGTAGCAATTCTCCACGCTGCGTTCCTGGTCCTGGAAATGTTCCTGTCGACAAAGCCAATCGGTCAGCGAATCTTCGGCTTACCGACTCAGGTCATGGCTTCGTCATCCCTCCTGCCCATGTCAGGAAACATCTTTCGGCGTTGATGCATGATTGCTTCCAAATCCGCA